>JBBSRM010000005.1:0-42799 GCA_038243055.1 Actinomycetales bacterium | reverse complement strand
CGGTGGCTCCGATCGCCGTGAAGGCGGCTTCCGTGGTGGTAGCGACCGCTCTGAAGGTGGCTTCCGCGGTGGGAATGATCGTCGTGAAGGCGGCCCGCGCGGTGGCTCCGATCGCCGTGAAGGCGGCTTCCGTGGTGGTAGCGACCGCTCTGAAGGTGGCTTCCGCGGTGGGAATGATCGTCGTGAAGGCGGCCCGCGTGGTGGCTCGGATCGCCGTGAAGGTGGTTTCCGTGGTGGTAGCGACCGGAACGAGGGTGGCCCGCGTGGTGGCTCGGATCGCCGTGAAGGTGGTTTCCGTGGTGGTAGCGACCGCTCTGAGGGTGGCTTCCGTGGCAAGCCCAAGCGTTCCGAGGGTGGCTTCCGGGATAAGCATGATTCAGCTGAACCGCGTGAGCTGAAACGTGGTGACGACACTAGGCGCAACTTCCCCGGTCTGGAAGAAGGAGAGCGCCCGGCGCATAATCCGGCTGACTTGCGGGTCTCCAACCGGGCTGACCGTCCGCGCTCTCCCGAAATTGACTCGGACGTCACGGGCAAGGAGCTGGACCGCATCACGCGGGCCGAGCTGCGCTACCTCGACGAAAAGAACTTTGATTGGGTGGCCAAGCACCTGGTGATGGCCGGGCGTCTGATCGACCTTCAACCGGAAATCGCCTACGAGCACGCCATGGCAGCGAGCAGGCGCGGCGGACGTGTAGCTGTCGTGCGCGAGGCCGTGGGCCTCACCGCCTACACCGCGGGCAACTACGCAGAGGCTCTGCGCGAATTCCGCACTTTCCGCCGGATTAGTGGGTCCAACATCCACCTTCCCGTCATGGCCGATTGCGAGCGCGGTCTCGGCAAACCGGAGAAGGCTCTGGAAACGGCGCACAGTGATGAAGCTACGACGCTGGATACCCCTGGCCGCGTCGAAATGGCCATCGTGGCCGCTGGAGCACAGTCGGATCTCGGTAACCGCGAGACAGCCCTGAGTGAACTCCAGATTCCACAGCTCGACATCAACCGGGCATTCTCCTTCAGCCCGCGTCTGTTCGAGGCCTATGCCATGGCGCTGGAAGCCGTCGGCAAGAAGGGCGAGGCCGAACTGTGGCGTCGCCAGATTTCGCTGGCTGAACGGGCCCTTGGAGTCGGTGAATTCCAGGATCCGGACATCATGGACCTTGGTGATGACGATGATTCCGCCGAAGACGACAAACCCCGAGCACGAGACGTCATCAACGACGCCGGCACGACTCCAGCGGAGGCATCCGGGGGAGGAGACTCCGCCGACGCGGCCATCAAGGCGTCGCCGAACGGCGGCTCCGATGCGACTGAGCCCGAGGGCACGGCAGATACAGAGGCTGCGGCCGTTCCCGAGGAATCGGCTCAGACCGAGTCCGACGGGGACACGACCTCCAGCGCGCCCGAACCGGAACAGTAGGAGCTCAGCGAGTCATGTTGATTTCCGCCTTCGACGCCGTCCTCTCGGATCTGGACGGTGTCGTCTACGCCGGCCCGAACGCCATCGACGGCGCCCCCGAGGCGTTGGGGCGTTTGGCTGGTGTGGGCGTCGAGCTTGCCTACATCACCAATAATGCCTCGCGGTCCCCGGAAGTGGTTGCGCGGCATATCCGCCAGCTCGGGGCCCCGGCCGAGGCCGCCACGGTCTTCGGTTCGGCTGATGCCGGTGCGGACCTGTTGGCTGAACGCATACCGGCGCAGAGCAAGGTCCTCGTGGTGGGTAGCGCCTACCTGCGTGATTGCGTCGTGGCTCGCGGCATGGCTCTGGCGGAGTCCGCCGAGGAGTCACCGGCCGCAGTCATCCAGGGCTTCGACCCGGATGTGAACTGGCGTGACCTGGCCGAAGCAGCCCATGCGCTGAATGCGGGTGCGCTGTGGGTAGCGACGAATACCGACATGACCATTCCACGAGCCCGTGGCCTGGCGCCGGGCAACGGATCCTTGGTCCAGGCGGTGTCGTCTGCAACATCGGTGAAACCGGTCATTGCCGGCAAACCCGAGCCGTTGCTTTTCCAGGTTGCCGCAGAACAACTCGAGGCATCGAAACCATTGGTGGTCGGGGACCGACTGGACACCGACATCCTCGGTGGAAACCGCGCCGGGTTCGCCACCGCTGTTGTACTCACCGGGGTAGACGATCCAGCTGCCGTACTTGGCGCCCCGGCAGAGCAGCGTCCCAGGTATCTACTGGGGACCCTCGCGGAGCTGTACGTGGACTATCCCATCGTGCAGGCGACCGGAAAACAGATCGTGTGCGGCCAGGCTCGTGCCGGCGTAGAGAACGGGAAGATCACCGTGACGGGTTCGCGGGAGGACCTCAACAGTTGGCGGGCAGCCTGCTGCGCGTGGTGGTATGCGAATCCGCATTCGACGGAGCGTACGGCGCCGGAAATCAACTTCAGATCATAAGGCGCCGGCCGGCGTCGTCATCGCTGCTCTGCAGACCAGGAGGACCACCGTGGACAACCCAGAGGACGGACACTGCGCCGGGGCAACCGGCGATCCTGTCGTTGACGCCGAGCTCGAATCCCTGGATGCGCTGGATGGGCTGCCCGCAGAAGATCACCAGGCAGTGTATTCCGCGCTGCACGAAGCCCTGCAACGCACGCTCGATGAGGACCCTTCTGAAGCATGAGCAGACTCGACCAGGAACTCGTTGCCCGTGGCATGGCCCGCTCGCGGACCCATGCTGCCCAGCTGATTGCCGATTCCCGGGTCAGCATCGACGGTCGGATGGTCACACGGGCAGCAAAGCACGTGACGGAAATCCAACAGTTGACCGTCGGTGAACCAGAGGGGGAGGAGTACGTCAGCCGGGCTGGACATAAGCTGGCTGGCGCGCTGGGGGTCTTCACCGACGTCCTCGTCGAGGGCCGTCGTTGTCTGGACGCGGGAGCCTCCACCGGTGGCTTCACCGAGGTACTCTTGCGACGCGGCGCCCATCAAGTCATCTCCGTCGACGTTGGGCACGACCAACTCGTCCGGGAGATCCGCGATGACCCACGTGTCGATGTGCACGAGGGGATGAATATCCGCGGAGTGACCAGCGAGATGATCGGCGGCCCCGTCGACCTGGTCGTGGCGGACCTGTCCTTCATTTCGCTGCGTCTGGTCGTGGGGCCCCTGGCCGGTGTGACCCGTCCTGGGGGGGAACTGGTCTTGATGGTCAAGCCCCAATTCGAGGTGGGGCGGGACAACCTCGGACGCACCGGCGTGGTTACCAGTGCCGAACTGCGTCGACGATCCGTCGAAGGGGTCGTCCAGGCGGCCCGGGGGGCGGGACTGTCCCTGACCGGTCTGGCCCGAAGCCCCCTGCCCGGACAAGACGGCAACGTGGAGTTCTTCCTCCGGCTTCGCTCCACAGCCACCGAAGACTACCCACAACCTGACGCGGAAACCCCCGGACTGCCAGAAGTTGACTACTCTTGAAGGGAACCCGTTTCGGACGGACGTCTCCGTGTCAGGAACCGGGGAAAAGCCCGCCTTCGTCTACCGTGAAGTAGGTTCACACAAGGGAAGGAACGCATGAGACGAATACTCGTCCTGGCGCACACCGGGAGGGAAGACGCCCTGCGGGCGGCGTTGGATACCTGTCTTCGGCTGCGCGACTCCGGGCTCGTTCCCGTGATGCGCCGCGAAGAGCTCCGCAACCTGCGCAATGCCCCCGATGGCAAAAGCCTCGAAGTGCAGATCCTCGACGAAGACGTCTCACTGAGCGATATCGACCTCGGCATGGTCCTCGGCGGCGACGGTACCGTGCTGCGCGCCGCGGAAATGGTGCGCGAATCGGCAGTCCCGCTTTTGGGCGTCAACCTGGGCCATGTTGGATTCCTTGCTGAAAGCGAGCGGGCCGATCTACGCCAAACCGTCGACTGGGTCGTGAACCGGCACTACGTTGTCGAAGAACGCATGGCCATCGACGTGCAGGTCTGGCTCGGGAACCGGCGGATTGCCCACACCTGGGCGTTGAATGAGGCCGCCGTGGAAAAGGCCAACCGCGAACGAATGATCGAAGTCGTCATGGAGGTCGATGGCCGCCCCATCAGCACCTTCGGATGCGACGGAATGGTCATGGCCACTCCCACCGGCTCGACTGCCTACGCATTCTCTGCCGGGGGACCGGTGGTCTGGCCCGGTGTCGAAGCCTTGATCCTGGTACCGATTTCCGCGCATGCCTTGTTCGCCAAACCGCTGGTGGTCGCCCCGACGTCGACCATGGCGATCGAAATGCTGACACGGACGGATGCCCAGGGCGTGCTGTGGTGCGATGGGCGCCGCACCTTGGATCTGCCGCCAGGCTCTCGCGTCGAGGTGACGCGCTCCTCGAAACCGGTGCGGTTGGCCCGCGTGAACCGCACGCCTTTCAGCGAGCGACTGGTGCGTAAATTTGAACTGCCCACTAGGGGTTGGCGTGGTCCCGTGGCCGATGCGCACCGGGATACCGCCACCTCCGCGCTACCGGTGGTGACCTCGCCCCTCCAAGTCGTCGAGCCCCGCCACTACCAGCCGCGTCCCGATACGGAGCAGCACCCATGATCGAAGAGATCCGCATCTCGGACCTCGGCGTCATCACCAGGGCCACGTTGGAGCTGGACCCGGGCTTCACCGTCGTGACCGGCGAGACCGGCGCAGGCAAGACCATGGTCGTCACTGCCCTGGGGCTCCTTCTGGGCAACCGTGCCGACGCCGGGGCGGTCCGCCACGGAGCCAAGCAGGCAGTTGCCGAAGCGACGTTGCGTTTGCCGTCCGACAGCCCCGCTTTGGCCCGCGCCGAGGACAGCGGTGCCCTGGTTGAAGAACACGACGGGGACGCCGAGCTGATCCTTGCGCGCATCCTCAGCGCCGAAGGCCGGAGCAAGGCAGCCGTCGGGGGAACCTCCGCTCCGGTTGGGTTGCTCTCGGAACTCGGTTCCCACTTGGTGGCAGTGCACGGACAAAGCGACCAGCTGCGTCTGCGCAGTGCGGTGGCCCAACGCGAATCCCTCGACAAGTTCGGCGGGCCCGAGCTGGCCGCGGCACGTTCCGCCTACCAAGAGACCTTTGATGGCTGGAAGGCCGTGTCCGTAAAGCTGGAGGAGATCACCTCCGCCTCCCGCGAACGCGCCCGCGAGGCGGAATCCCTGCAGCTGGCCCTGGAGGAAATCGACGCCGTCGACCCGCGGCCCGGCGAAGACGAGGACCTCAAAGTCGAAGCCCAGAAGCTGGGAAACGTCGAAGGGCTCCGTTCTGCTGCCGTCACAGCCCATGCAGCGCTGAGTGGAGACGAATTCAGCGAGGACCCCAACGCCGTCGGCCTGGTCGACGTTGCCCACCGGTCCCTCGAGCTCGTGGCTGATGACGATCCGGAATTACAGGTGCTCGGCAACCGGGTCCATGAGATCGGCATCCTAGTCGCCGATGTGACCATGGAGCTCGGTAGCTACCTCGCCACCCTCGACGGGGACGGTCCCGGTCGGCTGGCAGAGGTCGAGGAACGTCGTTCGGCCCTGAACCAACTGATCCGAAAATATGCTCCGACCGTCGACGAAGTCATCAGCTGGTCCGAGACCGCCCGCAGGCGGCATATGGACCTGCAGGACGACACCGGACGAGTTGAGGCCCTCCAGGCCCAACTGGAGGGTTTACAGGGGCGGCTGACCGAGCAGGCCGCAGCCCTCAGTGGTCTTCGTCGTGTCGCGGCACAGCGGCTCTCCGAACGCGTCAGCGCCGAGCTGGCAGCCCTGGCCATGCCCGATGCCCGATTCGTCGTGGAAGTCACCGACGCCGAGGAACCGGTCAGGCATGGGGCCGACAACATCTCCATGTTGTTGCAACCCCACGCCGGCAGTGCGCCTCGTCCTCTCGGCAAGGGCGCCTCCGGCGGCGAACTATCGCGTGTCATGTTGGCCATCGAGGTCGTGCTGGCCGAGACCGACCCTGTTCCAACATTCGTCTTCGATGAAGTCGACTCCGGCGTCGGCGGTAAAGCAGCCGTGGAGATCGGAAAGCGGCTGGCCATGCTGGCCCGTCATGTTCAGGTGATCGTGGTGACCCACCTGCCGCAGGTCGCTGCCTATGCCCAACGCCATATCCGCGTGATCAAGAACTCCGACGCCCAGGCACAGGAAGGCGCGGGCTTCACAGCCAGCGACGTCGTCCGTCTCGACGAGGGCGATCGCGTGCGTGAGTTGGCTCGCATGCTGGCCGGCGCCGAAGACTCCGACACGGCTCAGGCGCATGCGGAGGAACTACTCGAAAGCGCTCGTCAGGCCGTATCGAGCTTCGTGACATAGCTTTTCCGGACGTTGACAACAGCGTCCAGGAGGTAGATTGACGACAACCCGTCCAGTAAATAGATGATAGGCTCGAACCCCGTGGTGCAGCGAACATTTTCCAAGTCCCGGTCCGAAACTACCAAACAGATTTTTGTCACCGGTGGTGTGGCGTCGTCCCTCGGAAAGGGGCTGACGGCTTCAAGCCTCGGTCACCTCCTGCGGGCACGTGGCCTCACGGTGACCATGCAGAAACTGGATCCCTATCTGAACGTGGATCCCGGCACGATGAACCCCTTCCAGCACGGCGAGGTCTTCGTCACCGACGACGGGTCCGAAACAGACCTCGACATAGGTCACTACGAACGCTTCCTGGATGAGAACCTCGACGGTTCGGCCAATGTGACCACCGGTCAGGTCTACTCACGGGTCATCGAAAAGGAACGTCGCGGCGACTACTTGGGCGATACCGTCCAGGTCATCCCGCATATCACCGACGAGATCAAGCGCCGCATGCGGCTGCCCTCCGAGGCCGAGGACGCACCGGATGTGATCATCACCGAAATCGGTGGCACCGTCGGCGATATCGAATCACAGCCGTTCCTCGAATCCGCCCGCCAGGTCCGTCAGGACGTCGGCCGCAACAATGTGTTCTTCGTCCACGTGTCGCTGGTCCCCTACATCGGCCCGTCCCATGAGCTGAAGACCAAGCCGACCCAGCACTCGGTGGCGGCATTGCGCTCCATCGGCATCCAGCCCGACGCCCTGGTGATCCGCTCGGATCGCGATATCCCCACCGAAATGAGGGAGAAGCTCGGCCGGACCTGTGACGTCGATCCGGAGGCGGTCATCAACTGCGCCGATGCCCCGAGCATCTACGACATTCCCGTCACGATCCACGACCAGGGTCTGGACGCCTACATCGTGCAGGCACTGGGCCTGAAGTTCAAGGATGTCGACTGGACGCAGTGGACGCGTCTGTTGCATGTGGTCCACCACCCGGACCACGAACTCGAAGTGGCGCTGGTCGGCAAGTACATCGAATTGCCCGACGCGTACCTCTCCGTCACCGAGGCGCTGCGCGCCGGTGGATTCGCCAATGGTGCTCGGGTCAAGATCCGTTGGGTCCCCTCGGATGACTGCGCCACCGAAGCAGGAGCCAAGAAGGCCCTGCATGGGGTGGACGCCATCTGCGTTCCCGGAGGCTTCGGCATCCGCGGCCTTGACGGCAAGCTCGGTGCCTTGAAATTCGCCCGCGAGACCGGCATGCCGACCCTGGGCCTGTGCCTGGGCCTGCAGTCGATGGTCATCGAATACGCCCGCAACGTCGCCGGCTTGACCGAAGCGTCGTCGACGGAGTTCGAACCCGATTCGGTGCACCCGGTCATTGCGACTATGGCCGAGCAGCAGCATATCGTCGACGGCAAGGGCGACCTGGGCGGCACGATGCGGCTGGGGCTCTACGACGCGACCTTGGGCAAAGGCACGGTCGTGGCTCAGACCTACGGCACCACCCAGGTCGCCGAACGCCACCGTCACCGTTACGAGGTCAACAACAGCTACCGCAAGCAGCTGGAGGATGCCGGACTGGTCTTCTCCGGTACTTCCCCGGATGGCGAGCTGGTTGAATTCGTTGAGCTTCCGGCAGATCAGCACCCGTACTACGTTTCCACCCAGGCGCACCCGGAACTCAGCTCGCGTCCGACCAGGCCACACCCGCTGTTCGCCGGACTGATCAAGGCGGGGCTGGACCACCAGAAAGCCAGTCGATAGACCATGACGAGCCGAGATCGACAGGGCACGGTGCCGGTAGACGAAACCAGCCGGCGCCGCGTACTCCACTCCGAAGCCGTGTATTCGGGGCGCATCTGGAACGTCCTGCAGGACACCTTCGAATTATCCGACGGCGCCGAACCATTGGTGCGCGACTACATCGACCACCCCGGTGCCGTGGCTATCCTGGTCCTCGACGACCAGGATCGGGTCCTGTTGGTGCGTCAATACCGTCATCCGGTGGGCATGCAGTTATGGGAGATTCCCGCGGGGCTGCTCGACATGGAGGGGGAGCAGCCGCAGCATGCGGCGGCCCGCGAACTGGCCGAGGAAGCAGACCTGACGGCAGGTCGGTGGGATGTGCTGGTGGATATGTTCAACTCACCGGGTTCCTCCAGCGAGGCATTGCGCGTCTATCTGGCCCGTGACCCGCAGCTGGTGCCTGCCGACCAGCGTTTCGAACGCACCGAGGAAGAAGCGGAAATACAGTGGGCATGGGTTCCGCTCGCCGATGCCGTGCAGGCGGTGTTGGCCGGAAACGTCCACAACCTTTCGGCCGTCGCCGGAGTCATGGCTGCAGCTGCGGCCCGGGCCCAGGACTTCACCGGATTGCGCCCTGCCGACGAACCATGGACGGGCCACCCTCGTCTGCGGGCTTCCGGGGGATAGGGATCGGGTGAGCACATGTCAACGGCCGTGACGCCGGAGCCGGCAGCCACCGGTGGTGGTGCGGGGGTTCCCGGGCCGCTGGCTCGAGAGCTGGCCTCCTACCTCCAACACGTCGCCGTCGAACGGGGGATGGCGGCCAACACCGTGGCCGCCTACCGCCGGGATCTGCAGCGCTACGTCACGTTCCTTGCTGGTCGAGGCATTGAATCCGCGACCGGGATTACCCGCCATCACCTGACCGACTTCACTCAATCGCTACGCGACGGCTCGGATGGCGGAGCCCCCCTCAGCGCGCGCTCCGCAGCGCGCTGTGTCGTTGCGGTCCGGGGCCTGCACCGTTTCTGGGCGCTGGAGGGCACCACTACCGACAACCCCGCCGCGGATCTACACCCTCCGGCTGCCGGGCAGCGGCTGCCCAAGGCCATCAGCGTTGCCGAGGTGACCGCGCTCCTCGAGGCGGTCCCCACCGACTCCGAAGCCGGGCTACGCGATCGGGCGCTGTTGGAGTTCCTGTATTCGACCGGTGCGCGCATCAGCGAAGCCGTGGGCCTGGACGTCGATGACTTGCACCTGGAACGGCCCGCCGACGGTCCTGCCGTCGTCCGCCTGTTCGGCAAGGGGTCCAAGGAACGAGTGGTTCCCCTGGGCTCCTATGCCGCCACGGCCCTGGAAGCCTATCTCGTCCGGGGACGCCCCGGCATGGCAGCCAAGGGGCAGGGAACGCCGGGATTGTTCTTGAACCGTCGAGGTGGCCGGCTGAGCCGGCAATCAGCCTGGTCGGTGCTCAAGGTGGCAGCCGAACGTTCAGGCATCGGGAAGGACGTCTCCCCGCATACGCTCAGGCACTCCTTCGCCACCCACCTGCTCGAAGGCGGAGCCGACGTCCGAGTGGTCCAGGAACTCCTCGGCCATGCATCGGTGACGACCACACAGGTCTACACGATGCTCAATGCCCAGACCCTGCGTGAGGTCTACGCCGCCACGCACCCCCGCGCAAACCTCTAGGAACGGACCATCAACACCATGGCATCAACCCCGGCAACCCACCCCGTGCAGGTCGTCCTGTGCCTGCCCGTCCTGCGCGGGCTCACCGGCAGCCAGGTGCTACTGGGGCTGAAGCAACGGGGATTCGGTGCCGGCCACGTGGTGGCCCCCGGAGGAAAGATCGAGCCGGGCGAGAGCCCGTCCCAGGCGGCGGCACGGGAGCTGCGGGAGGAAACCTCGCTGGTCACCGATCCGGCAACGTTGGAGCCGGCGGCCCGCGTCTATTTCCGTTTCCCGGCCAACCCCGCGGCCGATATGGACTGCCAGGTCTTTTTGACCTCTGATTTCTCCGGCATGGCCGCACCATCGGATGAGCTCATTCCGGCGTGGTATCCGGTCGGGCACTTGCCGCTGGCCCAGATGTGGGAGGACTCTCCGATGTGGCTGAACCGACTGTTCTGCGGCGAACGCTTCGATGCCCTGGTGCGTCTGGGAGACGACAACGAATCGGTGGTGCACTTTGCCACGGTTCCGTGGCCGGAGGACAAGATGCCTGACACTCCCGCAACCGAGACCGACTTCCCCGCCACTTCGTAGAGAGGCCCAAGCGCCGACAACTGCTTGCTAAAGGCCTCACAGGGCGGGAGAAAGCATCTTCTGCCGGTCACCTAGTCGACAAGTGGTCTAGATGATAAGTCTTCTTATTTTGGATATCGAATGACGCCATCAGTGGCGCTTCATCGTGTTCGATGGCCGAAAGCGCAAAGCTTGGGCAAGATGGCAGAAAGGGGAGTGCCAGGCCCAACGCCCGAGCCTTGACTCATGGCGGTACGGGTGCGCGGAGGCCTGCACCGAAGAACACGGTCTTCGTGACAGGGATCGATGGGCCCGGCCGGGTTTCGCGACACGGTCGCCACCGATCAGATCAACGTCGGTTCGATCAACAACATCCTGAAGGCGATCAGGGCGCAGCCCGATCCCGATGCGGCGCATCTGGAGGCGATCGGATCAACAGCGATGACCGGAAGTAGGCTGCCGCCGATCCACGGGGGACGCGTGGGCGATCCGATAGCACCAGCCGTAGGGGACCACTGCGCGGTCAGCAGGATCGAGGCGGAACGGCTCGTCATGGAATCCGGATTCGCCCACTGGGCGTCACTGCGCCGGACCTCCATCTGCGTGCCGCGGCTTTTGAACCTCCTGCACCCGATCCTGTTCCATCAGCCCGTGAACACCGTCTTCGAGTTCGTGACAGCACGCGACTCGGGCCGGCTGTTGGCCACGCGTGCGAAGAGGGGATCGGCGACGACTTCTGGCGGCATGTGTTCGACATCGGGGGCGGAGAGGATTGCCGTGTGGGTACTTGGAGTACCTTGTTCAGGTCGCTGCACAGGCCTCCTGATACCTGAAGGCAGAGTTCGCGCGGCTTGTGCCGAGCTGGCTGATTCGGAGCCTGCTGATGAAACACATCGCCACAAGGCCCGAAGGGCCCTTGCCTTGGATCGAGAACAACAACCAGGTGCGCATCGAGGCCTTCTTCGATTCGCGCGGGCATGGGGAATCCATTCCAGAAGCGGAGCAGGAGATCCCCGAACCCGGCCAGCCACGACCGCTCGGCCATGGCTTCGATGATCAGCTCCCCGACGCCCAGCTCGGGGTGGAACAGGCGCAAACAGCTGCGGGTTCCGCGGAGGGGAATGTCTGGTGCAGAGCCTGGAATCCGGCGATCTCCACACCCCGGTGTCCTGGCGGTGCGCCTTCGGCCACGACTTCACGGCAACGCCCTACCTCGCCCTCCGCGCAGGTCCGGCTGGTCAAGGACACCGGGAGCGCGGAAAGGAGAAACGGCGGTGCGGAACCCTCTCCGGGGCCCCGCACCGCCGTTGCCGGAGACGACTTCCGACTCTACAGCTCGCGCTGGTCCGGACCGTTGTAGGCGGACAACGGGCGGATCAGCGCGTTGTTGGCGCGCTGCTCCATGATGTGTGCAGTCCAACCGGAAATACGCGAGGCAATGAACAACGGAGTGAACATCTGCGTATCGAAGCCCATCAGGTGGTACGTCGGACCAGCCGGGTAATCAAGGTTCGGCTTGATGTCCTTCGCCTCGGCCATGGCGGCCTCCAGCCCGTCGTACAGGCCCAGGATCTCGGCACGGCCGTAGTAGGCGACCATCGCATCGAGGGCCTTCTTCATGGTCGGCACGCGGGAGTCGCCATTCTTGTAGACGCGGTGCCCGAAGCCCATGACCTTCTTTTTGGCTGCCAGCGCCTCCTCCATCCACTTCTTGGCACGGATGGCCGCATCCTCACGGGTCTCGTCCTTGCGGATGCCGATCTCCTCGAAGGTGTTCATGACGGCCTCGTTCGCGCCACCGTGCAGGGAGCCCTTCAAGGCGCCGATGGCCCCGACAACCGCCGAATGCATATCCGAGAGCGTCGAGGTGATCACCCGTGCGGTGAAGGTCGAGGCGTTGAACGAATGCTCCGCGTAGAGCACCATCGAAACACGGAAGGCGTCCACGACCTCCGGGGCCGCCTCTTCGCCATTGGTCATCCACAGGAAGTTCTGCGAATAGTCCAGATCATCACGCGGGGCGACGACGTCCTGGTTCCGGCGGCGACGCTGATCGTAGGCCAGGACCGCGGGGAAGCGGGCCAGCAACGACTTGGCCTTTTCCAGCTCGGCCTCCGGGGAAGGGTCCTCGGCCAGCGGGTGGTTGGCACCGAGTACTGAAACCGCGGTCCGGGCCACGTCCATCGGGTGGCATTCCAGCGGCAACAGGTCCACGGCGGCCTTGACGTTGTCCTCCAAGGCGCGGTTGGCCCTCTCGAAGGAGATGAACTCCTCCAGCTCCGGGGTACTGGGTAGTTCCCCGGTCCACAACAGCAACGCCACTTCCTCGAAGCTCTTCTGTGCAGCCAGGTCCTGGACCGGGTAGCCGCGGTAGAGCAGGGAATTGGTGTCGGGGTTGACCTTTGAGACGGCGGTGTAGTCGACGACGACCCCGGCCAGGCCCTTTTTGATGTCGGTCTCGGTTTCACTCATGCTTACTGCTCCTTTGAACCCGATGGGAGGTTTGCGCCATTGCCGTCGATCTCGAGCCCGGGGACCTGGAAGTTGAAGATCCCGGTATCGAAGCGGTTGTACGCTTCATAGTCCACCAGATCATACAACCGGGCGCGGGTCAGCATCTGCGGGACCTGCTCCTGCTGGGTTCCCTGGGCGCTGATCGCGTCCAGAACGCGCTCGGCGGCGCCCATGGCGCTGCGCAGCAAGGTCACCGGGTAGATCACCAGGGCGACGCCTGTCGCGGCGAGTTCGTCACGGGTGAACAAATCCGATTTACCGAATTCGGTCATGTTCGCCAGCACCGGGACGTCCACGGCATTGCAGATGGCTTCGAACTCCGAGAGGTTCTTCATCGCCTCGGGGAAGATCGCGTCGGCCCCCGCGTCGACAAGGGCCTTGGCCCGCTCCACGGCGGCATCCAGACCATCCACGGCACGCACGTCGGTGCGGGCCATGATCAGGAAGTTCGGGTCCCTGCGGGCATCGGCGGCTGCAGCGATCCGCTTGACCATGGTCTCCAGGTCCACGACGTTCTTGCCGTCGAGGTGACCACAGCGTTTCGGGTTGAACTGGTCCTCAATATGGCAGCCGGCCAGGCCGGCATGTTCGAGTTCCTGGATGGTCCGGGCCACGTTCATCGGTTCGCCGAAACCGGTGTCGGCGTCGACGATCGCCGGAAGATCGGTCATTCGTGCGATCTGTCCGGCCCGCCCGGCGACTTCACTCAGCGTGGTCAGCCCGACATCGGGCAGACCGAGTTCGTTGGCGAGCACGGCACCGGAGATGTAGACGCCGTCGAACCCCTTTTCCTCGATCAGCCGTGCCGAGAGCGGGTTGAAGGCCCCGGGGAACTGGCGTGCGGTACCGGGGACCAGCATCTCGCGCAGGGCGCGACGCTTGGCCTCGGGGGTGGTGGTGGAATACAACATCTAGAACAGTCCCTTCGGTGCAGCGGCAGCGTCGATGACACCCGGTGCTGCCACGATGTTCAACTGGTCCATTTCCCCCGCAGCCAGCTCCGGCAGCCGCTCGGCCGCGGCGATGAAGCGATCGATTTCCTCCGGGGTGACCAGTCCTTCGGCCAGCGAGCGGAACTTGTTGATGTACTGCTCGCGGGCGAACGGACGGGCACCGAGGGGGTGGGCATCGGCGACGGCGATGTCATCGGTGATGACCGTGCCGTCGTTCAGGGTGATCTCCACCGAACCGCCGAAGGCCTTCTCGGCGATGTCCATCGAGTGGTAGCGGCGGGTCCATTCGGCATCTTCTTCGGTGGTGACCTTGTGCCAGAGTTCCACGGTGTCGGCCCGCCCGGCGCGCTCGGGGGCATAGGAGTCGACGTGATGCCAGGAGCCATCCTGCAGGGCCACGGTGAAGATGTACGGGATCGAGTGGTCCAGCGTCTCGCGGGAGGCGGTGGGATCGTACTTCTGCGGGTCGTTGGCGCCGGAACCGATGACGAAGTGCGTGTGGTGGCTGGTCTTGATCAGCACGGACTTCACGTTCGCCGGGTCGGTGGCCTCGGGGTGTTCGCCATGGAGCTTGCGGGCCAGGTCGATCCAGGCCTGCGCCTGGTATTCGGCCGAGTGCTCCTTGGTGTAGGTATCCATGATCGCGCGCTTGGTTTCACCGGGCTCGGGCAGCGGCACCGTGTAGGAGGCGTCGGGCCCATCGAGCATCCAGGCGATGACGCCGTCTTCGCCTTCGTAGATCGGCACGGGGGAGGTCTGTCCACGCATGGCACGGTCGACGGCCTCGACGGCCATCTTGCCGGCGAAAGCCGGGGCGTGGGCCTTCCAAGTGGAGATTTCGCCCTTACGCGACTGGCGGGTCGCCGTGGTCGTGTGCAGGCCCTGGCCGACGGCCTGGAAGATCGTTTCGACGTCGAGTCCCAGCAGGGTGCCGATTCCGGCGGCCGCGGAGGGGCCGAGGTGGGCGACATGGTCGATCTTGTGTTCGTGCAGGCAAATGGACTTCACCAGGTCGACCTGGATCTCGTAACCGGTGGCGATGGCGCGCACGACGTCGGCGCCGTTCGCCCCGGTGTGCTGGGCGACGGCCAGGATCGGCGGGATGTTGTCCCCGGGGTGGGAGTACTCGGCGGCCAGGAACGTGTCGTGGTAGTCGAGCTCACGCACGGCGACCCCGTTGGCCCAGGCGGCCCACTCGGGGGAGACCTTCTCGTTGATCCCGAAGACCGATGCGCCGGTGCCACCGGTGCTGGGGGCGTGGCAGAGGGCCTGGGAGCGCGCGGCGATGATCGGTCCGCGGTTCAGCGAGGCCACGGCGACCGAGGCGTTGTCGATCACCCGGTTGATGACCATGTCGGTGACCTCGGCGGAAACCTCCACCGGGTCGGCGGCGACGGTGGCGATCTTATGGGCCAGCTGCTCCTCGCGGGGCAGGTTCTCTTCCGAGCGGTAGACGCGGACTGGGTGGTTGATCATGCTGAAGCCTCTTTCGGTAGGGCATGCGATCTGATGTGTTCAAGACTGTTGTGCAGGTGAAGCAGCGTGGCGGCCGAAGCGAGTCCGGGATCCCCGGAGGCCACGGCCCGGGCGATCTGGGCGTGTTCGCGGGCAGAGGCACGCAAACGGGCCGGAGCATCGTGGGAGAGTCGACGCAACCGGGCCAGGTGCACGCGCAGGCCCTGGAGGGCCTGGGCCAGGTAGGCGTTGGAGGCTGCGTCCTCGATGGCTGCATCCAACTCGCCGGCCAACCCGTAGTAGCCGTCGCGCTCGGCTGCGGCACTGAGGGTCTCTGCCGCGGCATCGAAGCGTCGGGCCAGCTCGTTGAAGATCGCCGGGTTGCCGGTCCGGGCTGCGCTACGGGCGGCTTCGACCTCCAAGGCACGGCGCAGGGAGAACAGGTCGTCCACGTGGTCCAGGGAGACGTCGGAGACGACGACCCCACGACCTCGTTGGGACACCGCGAGACCATCGGCCGCCAACCGTGACAGGGCCTCGCGCAGTGGGGTGCGGGAAACGCCGAGTCGTTCGGCCTGCTCCACCTCACCCAGCACGGAGCCCGGCGGCAGAGCCCACGCGACGATGTCCCGTCGCAGTGCCGCATAGGCCCTATCACTCGCCTTCATACCATCAGTGTATACAAAAACTCGGCGTGATGACCAGACTGCCGCGGTTGGTTCAGAGTTTCTGGGGTAATTCCAGAATCTATGTATACATCATGGTTGAGCATCTGTGACCCGGACCATAGAGTGGGCCCATACCTGCCCGTCCACAAGGGAGTTGCCAGATGTCTGACTACCGCGAAACCTATGCCGCCAGTACCGAGGATCCCGCAGCCTTCTGGCTGGAAGCGGCCAGCCTGGTTGACTGGAGCACCAGGCCCGAACGCGGGCTGGACGACTCCCGGGCGCCGTTGTATAGCTGGTATCCGGACGGGAGGCTGAACATCACCGTCAACGCCTTGGATCGACACGTGGCTGCCGGCCGCGGGGACCAGCCGGCACTGGTCTACGATTCCGCAGTCCTGGGTACCCAACGCAGCTTCACCTACGCCGAGCTGCTCGACGAGGTCTCACGCTTTGCCGGGGTCCTGCGGGATCGGGGGATCGAGGCGGGGGACCGGGTGATCCTGTATCTGCCCATGATCCCGCAGGCAGCGATCGCGATGCTGGCCTGTGCCCGCATCGGTGCCGTGCATTCGGTGGTCTTCGGCGGGTTCGCGGCCAAGGAACTGGCAACCAGGATCAACGACTGCCGCCCCAAAGCCATCGTCACCGCCACCGGCGGGGTCGAGCCTGCCCGCCGCGTCGAATATTTGCCGGTCGTCGCCGAGGCGATGGAAACCGCCACGCATCAGCTGGACACCGTCGTCGTGCACCACCGCGAAGGCTTCCAGCACGACCGTTCCGAATATGGCGGAACCCCCGCAGGCTGGTTCGATTGGGAGGACCTCACCGCAACGGCTGAACCCGCAGGCCCGGTGGACATGGCTGCCGGGGACCCGCTCTACATCCTCTACACCTCCGGAACGACCGGCTCCCCGAAGGGAGTGGTCCGCGATATCGGAGGTTATGCGGTGGCCATGGCGTGGTCGATGCGCAACATCTACGGGGTCGAAGCCGGCGAGACGATGTTCACCGCCTCCGACGTCGGATGGGTGGTGGGGCACTCCTACATCGTCTACGGACCACTAATCGCTGGCGCGACGACGGTGCTTTACGAGGGAAAGCCCGTCGGCACCCCCGACGCCGGTGCCTTCTGGCGGGTCGTGGCCGAACACGCGGTCGACGTCATGTTCACGGCCCCGACCGCGCTGCGGGCGATCCGCAAGGCGGACCCGGAGGCCGAACTGCTCGGCAACTACGACACCTCGCGTTTGCGCGCCCTCTTCGTCGCCGGGGAACGACTCGACCCGGATACCTTCGCCTGGGCCGGGCAGGTGCTGGGGGTGCCCATCGTGGACAACTGGTGGCAGACGGAAACCGGCTGGCCGATTGCCTCCAACCTGTTGGGTCTTCAGGCGCTGCCGATCAAGGCGGGTTCCCCGACCGTCCCGGTCCCGGGCTACCACGTGAAGATCCTGGACCCGCTGGGCGAGCCGGTCGGTCCGGGGGAGGAGGGGAACATCGTTCTGGAACTGCCCCTGCCACCCGGGGCACTGCGCACCCTGTGGGGCAATGACGAGCGCTACCGTTCGGCCTACCTCGATCAGTTCCCCGGCTTCTACACCACAGGTGACTCGGGCTACCTGGACGAGGACGGCTACCTGTACGTGATGGGCCGCACCGACGACGTGATCAACGTATCGGGGCACCGGCTCTCCACCGGGGCGATCGAACAGGTCCTGGGTGCACACGCCGCCGTGGCCGAATGTGCCGTCATCGGTGTGGCCGATGAACTCAAGGGACAGAGTGCTTGTGGTTTCGTGGTGCTCAAATCGGGGATCTCCACCTCCGAGGAACAGCTCGCCACCGAACTCGTGGCCCTGGTGCGCGAGCGGATCGGACCGGTGGCCGACTTCCGC
Organism: Actinomycetales bacterium; assembly: GCA_038243055.1. Classification (GTDB taxonomy): domain Bacteria; phylum Actinomycetota; class Actinomycetes; order Actinomycetales; family Micrococcaceae; genus Arthrobacter_H. The sequence goes on along the minus strand of JBBSRM010000005.1, from coordinate 25,058 downwards.
CGGGTGCGTGTGGTCGACGCGCTGCCCAAGACGCGCTCCGGGAAGATCCTGCGCAAGACGATGCGTCAGATCGCCGACGGCAAGGCCTATTCGGTGCCCTCGACGATCGAGGACCCCGCAGTCATCGAGGCCCTGCTCCCGTTCCTGCGGATGGAGTGAGTGGGCAGGGGTGGCCGGGATCGCCTTTCCTCGGTGGGAAACGGCGCCCCGAAGTGCCCAACCCTCGAGTTCAGCTTCAAGGTAAAGGCTCGCCGTTCGCCGGTAAACCTGCGCGGTTGCGGACTGTCGCGGCGATAGCCTAGAGGCTAAGCAGTGAGATACAAGCAACGATCGGAAGCGTGGTTCATACCGTGAGCGAGGAAAAGGGTTCGAGGACTCGGACGGCAGGGTTGCTGAAGGAGCCACCGGTGGTCGGGCCGACCGGTCGACCCCTGACGAAGTTCCCCGAACCACAGCCGCTGGAAAGCCACGGTCCGGCCCGCGTCATCGCGATGGTGAACCAGAAGGGCGGGGTCGGCAAGACGACCTCGACCATCAACCTGGCCGCCGCGCTCGCCGAATACGGCCGCAAGGTGCTGTTGGTCGACTTCGACCCGCAAGGCGCCCTCAGCGCCGGGTTCGGGACCAACCCGCATGAACTGGACCTCACCGTCTACAACGTGCTGCTGGAACGCAAGACCAGCATCCATGATGCGATCCTTAGCACCGACATCGAGAACATCGACCTGTTGCCGGCGAATATCGACCTGTCGGCCGCAGAGGTCCAGCTGGTCAACGAGGTGGCCCGCGAACAGGTGCTCGAACGGGCCCTGCGCAAGGTCTCCGACGACTACGACGTCATCCTCATCGACTGCCAGCCGTCGCTGGGCCTGCTGACCGTCAACGCGCTGACCGCCGCCCACGGGGTGATCATCCCGCTGACCGCCGAGTTCTTCGCCCTGCGTGCCGTGGCCCTGCTGGTGGAGACCATCGACAAGGTCCAGGACCGGCTAAACCCCTCGCTGCAGATCGACGGCGTCCTGACCACGATGTACGACGCCAGGACCCTGCACTCCCGGGAGGTCATCGGCCGACTCGTCGAGGCCTTCGGGGACCAGGTCTTCGAAACCGTCATCAAACGCACGATCAAGTTCGCCGATGCCAACGTCGCCGCCGAGCCGATCACCAGCTATGCCACCAACCACCCGGGGGCCGAGTCCTACAGGATGCTGGCCAAGGAGCTCATCAGCCGCGGCGGCGCCCCGTAATGAGGGCGGCGGGCCGGGCGGACACCGTGTCGCCGTCCGCCGCCACCGAACCCGAGACGGTCGGTGGCTTCGCCGTGGCTCTGGAGAACTTCTCCGGGCCCTTCGACGTGCTGCTGAACCTCATCGGCAAACACCAGCTCGACATCACCGAGATCGCCTTGGCGAAGGTCACCGACGAATTCATCGCCTATCTACGTGATCTACGCGAACGCGAGGGGGAGGGCGTCCTGGAGGAGACGACGTCGTTCCTGGTGGTGGCCTCCACCCTGCTGGACCTGAAGGCGGCACGGTTGCTGCCCACCGGTGAGGTCGAATCCGACGAGGACATCGCCCTGCTCGAGGCACGTGATCTGCTCTTCGCCCGGCTACTGCAGTACCGGGCGTTCAAGGCCATCGCCGGGCAATTCTCCGAACTCCTCGCCGAGGAGGCCGAACGCCACCCCCGCCGGGTCTCCCTCGAACCCGGATTCGCCGCCCTGCTGCCCGAACTGGTCTTCACCACCAACCCGACCACCCTGGCCCGGTTGGCCCGCAAGGCCATGGAACCCCGGCCGATCGAACCGACCGAAGTCGGCATCGAACACCTGCACGCCCCCACGGTGAACGTGCGCGAACAGGCGGACCTGATCGCCGCACGGCTGATCGGCGGGGGCCCGGTCAGCTTCGCCGAGCTGGTGGCCGATGCGCCTTCAACCCCCGTGGTCATTGCCAGATTCCTGGCGTTGCTGGATTTGTTCCGTGACAGATTCGTCGGATTCGACCAGGCGGGCCCGCTGGGGGAGCTGCTGGTCTCCTGGAACCAGGGCGCCGGACAGTGGGAACCCGAAACGGTCACCGGAGGCCACCAGCTGCCCGTGCCGGTCGCAGCGGCCCCATCAGCGCAGGAGGACATGCCATGACCCAGGACGACGGCGGGGCGCTGCCCCCGGCCGAAGAACCCTCCATCGACGAACTTCCCGGCGGGGCGCGGGCGGCCATCGAAGCCGTGCTGATGGTCGCCGACGAACCGGTCACCGCGCTGCGGCTGGCCGAGGTCCTGGACGTGGAGGTGCAGCGGGTCCGCGAACTGCTGTCCGAACTGCAAAACGACTATGACCTACACCATGGTTTCGAGCTGCGCGAGCTGGCAGGAGGGTGGCGGGTCTATTCAAAACGTGACTTTGCTCCCGTTGTCTCCCGCTTCGTCCTGGACGGTGCCACCTCCCGTTTATCCCAGGCGGCACTGGAAACCCTGGCGGTGATCGCCTACCGCCAACCGGCCTCCCGCGCCCGCATCGCGGCGATCCGCGGGGTCAACGTCGACTCCGTCGTCAGGACCCTGACGATGCGCGGTTTGGTCGCAGAAGAGGGGACGGATCCGGCTTCGGGTGCCATGCTGTATCGGACCACCGGCTATTTTCTGGAAAGATTGGGGGTGGACAGCGTGGCGGACCTGCCGCAGCTTTCCCCTCATCTGCCCGGACTGGACGACCTCGAGCATTACGACGACGTCCCTTTCTAGGCCACCACCTCAGTAAGCAACGAAGGAATCGACATGACCCAGGGATCCAATTCAGGCGCAGACCGCGGCAATCAACGCCGGTCAACGCCCGGCCAGGGTGCCGGGAGCGGCGCTTCGGGACGACGACAGGACGGCCCCAAGCAGGGCCCGAAAACAGGTGGCAGCTACGGCGCCAAGAAACAGGGCGCCGGAAAGAAGGACCAGTCCTCGGGGGCCCCGCGTGGACCCCAGGCCTTTGGTAGTGAACGCTTCGGCCGCAACCTCGGACCGGTGAAGAAGAACCGCCCGGCCTCCCAGCGACGGACGACGCCGCGCACCGAGCAGGCGCAGGACCAGGACGGCGTGCGTTTGCAGAAGGTCATGGCCAACGCCGGTGTGGCCTCCCGTCGCGTCAGTGAGGAAATGATCACCGCCGGACGGGTGGAGGTCAATGGCGAGATCGTCACCGAGCTCGGCATCCGGGTGGACCCGACCTCCGAGAGCATCCATGTCGACGGCATGCGCATCCAGCTCAACGAGACGATGAAGTACTTCGTCTTCAATAAGCCCCGCGGCGTCGTCTCCACCATGGAGGATCCCGAGGGCCGCCCGTGCGTCTCGGACTTCCTGCGCAAGAAGAGCGAGCGGCTCTTCCACGTCGGCCGCCTGGACGTGAACACCGAGGGTCTGCTGTTGCTGACCAACGACGGGGAACTGGCCAACCGGCTGACCCACCCCTCCTACGAGATCCCCAAGACCTACCTGGTCCAGGTTCCCGGACCGATGGCCCATGGCGTCGGCGCCGAGATGAAGAGCGGCATCAAGCTCGAGGACGGCATCGCCAGCGTCGACTCCTTCAAGCTCGTCGACTCCACCCCGGGCAAGGTCCTGGTGGAGGTCATCCTGCACTCGGGCCGCAACCGGATCGTCCGCCGTCTCTTCGACGCCGTCGGCCACCCGGTCAAGCGCCTGGTGCGCGTGCAGATGGGCCCGATCCGTCTGGGCGACCAGAAGCAGGGCACCATCCGTCAGCTGGGCAACCACGAGGTCGGCCACCTGCTTTCCGAAGTGGGTATGTAGCTGGTGGTTGCTGCACATCTTTCCGGTCCGGTACTGGTGGTCGGTACCGGACTGCTCGGCGCCAGCGTCGGACTCGGACTGAGCCGGCTCGGCCTGCGGGTCTCGCTGGCGGATACCTCGCCGACCGCTGCGCGGGTCGCGCAGGACATCGGCGCCGGTACCCTGCACGAGCGCGGGGTCTCGCCCGAGCCCGTGCTGGTCGTGGTGGCTTCCCCTCCCGACGTGACCGCCGCAGTGGTCTCCGACGCCCTCCGTGCCTACCCGGGGGCAACGGTGGTGGACATCGCCAGCGTCAAGACCTCCATCCTGCGGGCGCTGAAGGCGGATGACCGGCTGACCGAGGCCGACCTGTCCCGCTACGTCGGAACCCACCCCATGGCCGGGCGGGAAAAATCCGGCCCTGCAGCCGCCCGTGGTGAACTGTTCACCGCCATGCCGTGGGTCATCTGCGCCCATCCGGGCTCCCGGGAATCCAGCGTCGTCGTCGCCGCGGATCTGGCCATCGATCTGGGCGCCACCGTGCACCGGCTGGATGCAGGGGAGCACGATGCCGCCGTCGCGCTGATCTCGCATTTCCCGCAGATCGCTTCTTCGCTATTGGCCTCGCGACTACTCAACGCCCCGGCACATACGCTCGCCCTGGCCGGCAACGGACTACGCGACACCACCCGCATCGCCGCCTCGGACCCCCGGCTCTGGATCCAGATCCTCAGCAACAACGCCCCGGAGCTGGTGGGTATCCTGCACGGGCTGCGGGAGGACCTGAACCGGCTCATCTCCACGTTGGAGGACCCCGGAGGGCCCGGCGCACTGTTGGACCTGGCCGAACTCATGGGGGAGGGCAATGCCGGGCAGGCGCGGATCCCCGGCAAGCACGGTTCCCCACCACAGGCCTTCGCCGTGGTCACCGTCATCGTGGACGACCGCCCCGGGCAGATCGCCCAGCTGCTGGCCGACGTCGGCGACGCGGGAATCAACCTGGAGGACCTGCGGATGGAACACTCTTCGGGCCATCAGGTCGGTATGGTCGAAATCTCCGTTTTACCGGGGCGCAGCCAGGAACTCATGGACGCCCTCACCGAACGCTTGTGGAAGGTAGTGCAGTAAGTGCAGAATCTAGTGGTGGCCATCGACGGCCCGTCAGGCAGCGGCAAGTCATCGGTTTCGAAGGAGGTGGCCCGCAGGCTCGGCGCCGCCTACCTTGATACCGGGGCGATGTACCGCGCGCTGACCTATGCCTGCCTCGAAGCCGGGACGGATCTCCAGGACCCGGAAGCCATCACCGCAGCGGTGAAGGCGGCCTCCGTGCAGATCGGCACCGAGCCCGATACCGAACAGGTGATGGTCAACGGGGCCGACGTGAGCGAAGCGATCCGGGCCCCCCACGTGTCGGAGGCCGTTTCCTCGGTCGCCGTCATCCTCGAGGTCCGGGCCGAACTGGTCCGCCGCCAGCAGGAGATCATTGCCGGCCACGAGCGCATCGTCGCCGAAGGGCGCGACATCACCACCGTGGTGGCCCCGGACGCCCCGGCCCGGATCCTGCTCACCGCCCGCGAGGAAGTGCGCATGGCCCGCCGTGGCCTGCAGCTCGGCGGCACCCAGACCGGTGAGGACCTGCAGCGCCAGGTCGTCGCCCGCGACGCCAAGGATTCCACCGTCACCAGTTTCACTACTGCGGCTGACGGAGTGGTCACCGTCGATTCCTCCGACCTGGATTTCGAACAGACGGTCCAGGCCGTGCTGGGAGTCGTGGAGGCCGCCGACGCTCCGGCCTGAGAACCCGCAGGCCCCAAGCGTGCAAAAATGGTAAGTGCTTCCGTGTACGGCGGAAGCGGCGAACAAAGGAAACCCCTGAACATGACAGATCACGCCGCCGTTCCCGGCGACGGAGACGAATACGTCCCCTCGGGAGAGGACCACGTCGCCGAAAAACTTGACCTGATCACCGATGAGGAAGCCGAGCAGCGCGCCGCTTCCCTGCGTGAAGGCCTGGCTGACTACGATCTCGACGACGAGGACACCCAGCTGCTGTCCCACCGCGACGACGAAGACTTCGACGCGAGCGAGGAGAAGGCACCACCAGTGGTGGCCATCATCGGCCGACCCAACGTGGGCAAATCGACGCTGGTCAACCGGATCATCGGCCGCCGCGAAGCAGTGGTCGAGGACGTCCCCGGAGTCACCCGCGACCGGGTGTCCTACCGCGCCGAGTGGAGCGGACGTGACTTCACGCTCGTGGACACCGGCGGCTGGGAGCACGACGCCAAGGGCATCCATGCCCGGGTCGCCGACCAGGCCGAGCTCGCAGCCGACCTGTCCGACGCGATCATCTTCGTCGTCGACTCCGCCGTCGGGGCCACGGCCACCGACGAACTCGTGGTGAAGATGCTCCGCCGGCAGAAGAAGCCGGTGTTCCTCGTCGCCAATAAGGTCGACGGCGAATCCCAGGAAGCCGATGCGGCATCCTTGTGGAGCCTGGGGTTCGGCCAGCCGTACCCGGTCTCCGCCTTGCATGGCCGCGGCACAGCCGACCTGCTCGATGACCTGTTGGAGAAGCTGCCGGCGTACTCGGCAGTCGGTTCGCCGATCCCCACTGGTGGTCCCCGTCGCGTGGCCCTCATCGGGCGTCCGAACGTCGGCAAATCCTCGCTGCTGAACAAGCTCGCCGGAACCGAGCGCGTCGTGGTCGATGACACCGCCGGAACCACTCGCGACCCGGTGGACGAACTGGTCGAAATCGGCGGGCGCACCTGGCGTTTCGTTGACACCGCAGGGATCCGTCGTCGCCAGCACATGGCCCAGGGATCCGACTACTATGCCTCCTTGCGCACCCAGTCGGCGCTCGAGAAGGCCGAAGTCGCCGTCGTATTGTTGGCCGTGGACGAGGTCCTCAGCGAACAGGACGTGCGGATCCTGCAGACCAGCATCGATTCGGGGCGCGCGCTGGTGCTGGCCTTCAATAAGTGGGACTTGCTCGACGACGAACGCCGCCACTACCTGGAGCGGGAAGTCGAGCAGGATCTGGCCCATGTTGAATGGGCTCCTCGCGTGAACATCTCGGCGGCCACCGGATGGCATAAGGAAAAGCTCGTCCCGGCCCTGGATCTGGCCCTGGAGTCCTGGGACCGTCGCATCCCCACCGGCAAGCTCAACGCCTTCTTCGGTGAGCTCGTCTCCGCCCACCCGCACCCGGTGCGTGGAGGCAAGCAGCCGCGGATCCTCTTTGCCACCCAGGCATCGGCGCGGCCCCCGCGCTTCGTGCTGTTCACCACCGGATTCCTGGACCCCGGATACCGCCGGTTCATCACCCGGCGTCTGCGGGAGACCTTCGGCTTCGAAGGGACCCCGATCGAGGTCAGCATGCGCGTGCGTGAGAAGCGTGGGCGGTCAAAGTAGAGCGGAAAATGGGGTAGAGTAGCCGAGGAGCTTTTCGCAGACGGCACCCGCCCCTCGAGGACGGGATAACGGCTGCGGAACCGCCGGGCTATGGCGCAGCTTGGTAGCGCGCCTGACTGGGGGTCAGGAGGCCGTGGGTTCGAATCCCGCTAGCCCGACCGGCCAAGAAGGGCCTTGCCAGAACGGAACATCGTTCAGGCAAGGTCCTTCTTGCCGTGCTCTGCTCCGTGCCGCCGGGGCCCAGCTCCCCGCCGGTGCCGGCCCAGGGAATCCTCTTCCAACCCCTCCGCGCCGAGGCGTGGGGCAGCCACCGGATTCATCATCGGGACCCGTCCGGACTCCGATCATGACCACCAGCTTGCGTCGAAGGATAACCGGTAGGCTAGGCTGGATAAAACACAAAGTGGGCACGCCATTTGGGCGCTACAAGCCCCCCAGTGCCGAAGCAGGCACGTGGCATTTCAGGGAGGAAACACATGAGTGGCGAAAACCGTTGGGAGGACACCGCTGTGGACCGTAAGGAATCCGCTGCGGAGACCACCAACATCGGCCTGCCTCCGGCCGGCGACGAGCGCACTCCCGAGACGTCGCTGTCGACCGAGGAACGTTCTTCCGTCAACGCATTGCCCGAAGGCTCGGCCCTGCTGATTGCCCATTCCGGCCCGAACCGCGGGGCCCGTTTCCTGCTCGATCGGGAACTCTCCACCGTGGGCCGGCACCCCGAGGCGGATATCTTCCTCGACGATGTCACCGTCTCGCGTAAGCACGCCCAGTTCCGCCGTGATGGAGGGGGATTCCAAGTCGTTGACTCCGGTAGCCTCAACGGCACCTATGTCAACGGTGACCGGGTGGACGCGGTTCGCCTGCGCACCGGCTCCGAGGTCCGCATCGGCAAATTCCGCCTGACCTTCTACGCCGGTACCGTGTCGACAACCGCCCCCCGGCAGGACTGACGGTCATCCCAGTGGTTTCATCCGCGCATTCCCGACGGGGGGTCGGCGTCGGCGCCGACACCCCCCGGGCCAGCGTGCTCAACATCGGCGAGGTCCTGACCGAACTCTCGGCCGACTTCCCGCAGACCACGGCCTCGAAGATCCGTTTCCTCGAGGAAAAAGGCCTGATCACCCCGCAGCGCACTGCCGCCGGCTATCGCAAGTACACGGCCACGGACATCGACCGGCTGCGCTTCATCCTGTCGCTGCAACGGGACCAGTACCTTCCCCTGAAGGTCATCAAGGACTATCTGGACGCCGTGGACCGAGGCGAACGTCCCGACCAGTTGGCTGCTGGCCTGACGTTGACCCCGCGCAGCGTGACCGACCAGCTGGCCCAGGAGATCGCCGGGCACACCCGGCCGCTGACCCGGGCCGAGCTACAAGGGGCGACCGGGGCCTCGGACGACCTGGTCTCCGAACTGTTGGCCTACGGAATCATCACCGAGGATGATCAGCGCTTCGACGAACATGCCGTGCGCATAGCCACCGCCAGTGCCAAGCTGGCTGGACACGGGATCGAACCGCGGCATCTGCGCGGTTTCCGCGCCGCTGCGGACCGTGAAATCGGTCTGGTCGAACGGGCCGTCGCCCCGCTGGCCAGCCGGCGTGATGTCTCCTCCCGCGCCAGCGCGGCGGAGACGGCACGCGAAATCAGCGATGCCTGCCTGGCGCTGCATAGTGCCCTGGTCAATGGCTCGATCGCGAAGATGGACCACTAGGCGCTGCGGGAGGAACCCATGCGAGAACTGATGCTCGTCGGAGTCCGGATCGAACTGCCCTCCAACCAGCCGTTGGTCCTGCTCAAGGAAATCGACGGCCCCCGCCACCTGCCGATCTGGATCGGCACTCCCGAGGCCTCGGCCATCGCCATGACCCAGCAGGGGATGGACACGCCGCGACCCATGACCCACGACCTGCTCGAGACCATCACCTCGGCCCTGGGCCACCCCCTGATCGAGGCCCGTCTGGTCTCGGTGAAGGAAACGGTCTTCTACGCCGAACTGGAGTTCGACGGCGGAGCCACCGTGGACTCGCGGGCCTCGGATGCGATCGCCTTCGCTCTGCGCGCCGGATGCCCCATCACCTGCGCCGAGGAAGTCCTTGACGAGGCGGGGGTCCTGGTCAACGACGATGGCTCGACGGAAGAGGCCGCAGAGGACCAGGTGCGTGAATTCCGCGAGTTCCTCGCCGACGTCGAACCCGAGGATTTCGACGAGTAGCGACACGCCCTCAAGTTAAACTTGAAGGTCTTTGACGTGGGGCGGGTTCAGCCGTACCGTCAAAGCATAAGAATCCCATTGCTTCGCTGTCCCATCACTCGGCACAGTGGACGGCATCCGATGCCGCCACGGTTCCCCGACAGCTGGCAAACTCCCTCTTGGGGGGAGTTTTCAACTAGGAGGGTCCACGTGAGTCCGATAGGTGAGCATAGCGGGGCGTCAGGCCCCGGCCAGACGGGCACCGGAGTCAATTCCCAGGGCCTGCTGTTCACCGAGGACCTGCCGGTTCTGGACGAAGGCGCTGGATACCGCGGCACCGTGGTGTGCAAGGCGGCAGGCATCACCTACCGTCAGCTCGACTACTGGGCCCGCACCGGGCTGGTCGAGCCGGCCGTACGCGGGGCCGCAGGCTCCGGCAGCCAGCGGCTCTACAGCTTCCGGGACATCCTGGTCCTCAAGGTGGTCAAGCGCCTGCTGGATACCGGGGTCTCCCTCCAACAGATCCGTTCCGCCGTCGTGCACCTGAGGGAACGCGGTGTGGAGGACCTGGCCCAGATCACGTTGATGAGCGACGGGGCCTCCGTCTACGAATGTACCTCCGCCGACGAGGTCATCGACCTGGTCCAGGGTGGACAGGGTGTCTTCGGCATCGCCGTCGGCCGTGTCTGGCGCGAGGTCGAGGGCAGTCTGGCCGAACTACCGAGCGAACGCGCAGTCGCCGAGGAAGAGGTCTTCCCGGGAGACGAATTGGCCCGCCGTCGTGCGGCGAAGAAGTCAGCCAGCTAGAAGTTTCGTCGGGCTCCGGTGTCCATCACCGGGAAACGACAACGGCGCGCATCCCCTCGGGGGTGCGCGCCGTTTCTTGTCGGTGGGTGCGGGTCCTCTAGCGGTCCGAGCTGGTCCGGTCCGGCCCGTTGGTGAGGCCGGCCAGGAGTTCATCGAAGCGCTCAGCCGACTGGCGGGCGGCATCGCCAGGCCACTGGTGGACGGGGTAGGCGGCACCCTGGATCTGCTGCCAGTTCGCCTGGTCGGGCAAAACGGGCGAGAGGAGGGCGTCACCGAACATGGTACGCATTTCCTCCAGCCGGAAGCGTTGTTCGGCCGAGGACTGGCGGACCCGGTTGGCCACCACTCCGGCGGTCTGCAGGCCCGGGACGAATTCACTGCGGAAGAGTTCCAGGGCCCGTAGGGTGCGTTCGGTTCCGGCCACCGAGAACAGGCTGGGTTCGGCGACGAGCAGCACGTCGTTGCTTGCGGTCCAGGCCATGCGTGTCAGGCCGTTCAACGAGGGCGGGCAATCAATGAGCACCAGCTCGTAGCGCGTCTGGCGCGACAGCAGCTGCTGCAAGCGGCGCAGGTGGCGCAGCCGCAGGTCGGGGCGGTCGTAGATGCCGCTGAAGGCCCCTCCGGCGGCAACGTCGAGCACGGCCGGCCCGGCCTTGGTGGAGGCTGCCGGCGTCCTGGTGGTCCAGGGGCTGGGGACGGCGGTGGCGGTGATGTCGCCACGACGGGCGTTCTTCAGCAGATGTCCGATGTCGTTTTCACCGTTGGGCTCGACGCCCAGACCGGTGCTGGCATCGGCGTGTGGGTCCAGGTCCACCACCAGGGTCGGGACTCCGGCGGCTAGCGCCGCCGACGCCAAACCGAGGGTGACCGACGTCTTGCCAACGCCACCCTTGAGACTGCTGATGCTCACGACCTGCACGGAACGGACCACGACCTTACTGTGTTTTACGCTGATTCGGCTCCCATCCATCATAGGGCGGCCCCGCCGTTCGACGCCTCCCCTTGCCACGGTGTGGCTCAGGTCATGAAGAAATAGAGTTTTAGCTGTGTGTTGGCCCACTGTAAGGTGAGCGCAGGCTTGAATCTACGCTTCGCGCCTGACGCACGGAGGCAAAACCCCCCGAGACCCGGGGAGACCGTTGCGTTCGTCCTGTCCGAACAGACACCATGCAGGAGAACCATGTTTTCAAAGGTTTTGGTAGCCAACCGCGGCGAAATCGCGATTCGCGCATTCCGTGCCGGCTACGAATTGGGTGCCAAGACGGTCGCCGTCTTCCCTTACGAGGACCGCGGCTCCATCCACCGCCAGAAGGCCGATGAGGCCTACCAGATCGGCGAGGAGGGCCACCCGGTCCGCGCCTACCTGGACGTGGAGGAAGTCATCCGCGTTGCCAAGGATTCCGGGGCGGACGCGATCTACCCGGGCTATGGTTTCCTTTCGGAGAACCCCGATCTCGCTCGTGCCGCGCACGATGCAGGCATCACGTTCGTGGGGCCGCCGGCCGATGTGCTGGAACTGGCGGGAAACAAGGTCCAGGCGCTGAAGGCAGCGAAGGCTGCAGGTATTCCGACCCTGGCCTCCTCCGAACCCAGCGACGACGCCGAATGGCTGATCGGGGAAGCCGATAAGATCGGCTTCCCCATCTTCGTCAAGGCGGTCGCCGGCGGCGGCGGTCGGGGCATGCGCCGTGTCGATACGCGTGAAGCGCTTCCCGAAGCCCTGGACGCTGCCATGCGCGAAGCGGCCACCGCCTTCGGTGACGCGACCATGTTCCTGGAAATGGCCGTCCTGCGTCCGCGTCATATCGAGGTCCAGATCCTCGCCGATGCACACGGGGACGTGGTGCACCTGTTCGAGCGGGATTGCTCGCTGCAGCGCCGCCACCAGAAGGTCGTGGAGATCGCCCCGGCGCCGAACCTCGACGAGGACATCCGCCAGGCCCTCTATGCCGATGCCGTGAAGTTCGCCAAGGCCCTGAACTACCAGAACGCAGGAACCGTCGAGTTCCTGGTGGACACGGTGGGGGAGCGGGCCGGAGAGCACGTGTTCATCGAGATGAACCCGCGGATCCAGGTCGAGCACACGGTCACCGAGGAGATCACGGACATCGACCTGGTCTCCGCCCAGATGCGCATCGCGGCCGGGGAATCGCTGGCGGATCTGGACATCCGCCAGGACCAGCTGCAGATCCGCGGCGCCGCACTGCAGTGCCGCATCACCACCGAGGACCCCTCCAACGGGTTCCGCCCCGACGTGGGCACCATCACCGTCTACCGTTCTGCCGGCGGCTCCGGGGTCCGGCTGGACGGCGGCACCATCTACACCGGTGCCGTGGTCTCGCCACACTTCGACTCCATGCTCGTCAAGCTCACCTGTCGCGGCCGCGACTACGAGGCTGCCGTACGCCGGGCACGGCGGGCGCTGGCCGAGTTCCGGATCCGTGGCGTTGCCACCAACATCCCGTTCCTGATGAACGTGCTCGACGACCCGCAGTTCATTGCCGGTGATGTCGCCACCGACTTCATCGATTCGCGTCCCGACCTGCTCGAGGGCAACCGCAGCCAGGACCGTGGCACCAAGGCGCTGTCCTTCCTGGCCGATGTGACCGTGAACCAGCCCAACGGCCCGCGCCGTGAGGGCCTGGACCCGCGGCAGAAGCTGCCGTACTACCCGGGGGATAAATCCGACCAGCCGATGCGCAGTCCCTTCGACGGCCCCTCGGAACACGAGCCGCCCTCCGGCTGGCGCCAGGTCCTGCTCGAACGCGGGCCCGAGGGCTTCGCCGCCGAACTGCGCTCGCGCACCGAACTGGCGGTCACCGACACCACGTTCCGTGATGCCCACCAGTCGTTGCTGGCCACCCGGGTAAGGACCCGTGACCTGCTGGCCGCGGCCCCGGCCTACGCCCACACGCTGCCGCAATTGTTCTCCATGGAGGTCTGGGGCGGAGCCACCTACGACGTTTCGCTACGCTTCCTGGGCGAGGACCCGTGGAAGCGCCTGGAACTGCTGCGCGCAGAGATGCCGAACATCCCGCTGCAGATGCTCCTGCGTGGACGCAACACCGTGGGGTACACCCCGTACCCGACGGAGGTGACCGATGCGTTCGTCCAGGAAGCCGCCACGGCAGGGATCGACATCTTCCGCATCTTCGACGCCCTCAACGACGTCTCGCAGATGGCTCCGGCCATCAAGGCGGTCCGCGAAACCGGGACCGCGGTCGCCGAGGTGGCGCTCTGCTACACCGGGAACCTGCTGGATCCCGATGAGAAGCTCTACACGCTGGACTACTACCTGGAACTGGCCCAGCAGATCGTCGACGCCGGGGCCCACATCCTGGCCATCAAGGACATGGCAGGCCTGCTGCGCCCGGCAGCCGCGGCCCAACTGGTCACGGCGCTGCGCGAACGCTTCGACCTGCCGGTGCACCTGCACACCCACGACACGGCTGGTGGGCAGCTGGCCACGCTCATGGCGGCCTCCAACGCCGGGGTCGACGCGGTCGACGTCGCGGTGGCCTCCATGGCCGGGACCACGTCCCAGCCCTCGGAATCGGCACTGGTCGCCGCCCTGGCCAATACCGATCGCGATACCGGCATCTCACTTCAGGCTGCTGCCTCGCTGGAACCCTATTGGGAAGCGGTGCGTGCCATGTACGGGCCGTTCGAATCGGGTCTGCCCGGTCCGACGGGCCGGGTCTACCGCCACGAGATTCCCGGCGGCCAGCTCTCGAACCTGCGCCAGCAGGCCAAGGCCCTGGGCCTGGCCGAGCGTTTCGAGGACATCGAGGAGATGTACACCGCAGCCAATGCGATCCTGGGCCGGCTGGTGAAGGTCACGCCGTCCTCGAAGGTCGTCGGCGATCTGGCCCTGCAACTGGTGGGCATGAACGTGGACCCGAAGGAATTCGAGGCCAACCCGCAGGAATTCGACATTCCCGATTCGGTGATCCAGTTCCTCTCCGGCGAACTGGGGGACCCGCCCGGTGGATGGCCCGAGCCCTTCAGGACCAAGGCCCTGCAGGGACGCAACGTCAAGGTCCGCGTGGAGGAACTCGAGCCCGAGGACCAGCAGGGCCTGGCCGGGGACTCCAAGACCCGCCGACAGACCCTGAACCGGCTGCTGTTCGCCGGACCGACCCGTGACTTCGAGAAGCTGCGGGCCGAGTACGGCGACGTGTCGCTCCTGCACACCCGTGACTACCTCTACGGGCTGGTCCAGCACGCCGAACATGTGATCTCACTGGGCAAGGGGGTGCGCCTGCTGGTGACCTTGCAGGCCATCTCAGAGCCCGACGAGAAGGGCATGCGCACCCTGATGTGCACGTTGAACGGGCAGATGCGCCAGATCATGGTCCGCGACGACAACGTCGAATCCACGGTCAAGTCCGCGGAGAAGGCGGATCCGTCGAATCCGGGCCACGTTGCAGCACCCTTCGCCGGTGCCGTGACCGCAGCCGTGGAGGTCGGTGACACCGTCCCCGCTGGAGGCACCGTCGCCACGATCGAGGCCATGAAGATGGAAGCAGCGATCACGTCGCCCTCCGGCGGCAAGGTGACACGCATCGCCATCGAGGGTACCGCCCAGGTCCAGGGTGGGGACCTCCTCGTGGTTCTGGAGGCGTAGAACCGCCGCATCACCGCCCGACGGGACGTCCACCGACAACAGGTGGGCGTCCCGTCGGTGCGTTAGGGTGATGGCTGACGTTCCTACAGCCAGCACTTTCCGCAGAGGATGCCATGACCCAGCCCCACCAGAACCACGACGACGACGAAGCCCCGGGCACCCCGGAACAGGCTCCGCAAGACGAGGTGGATCCGCCGGAGCCCGGAACCGACCCCGAAGAAGGGGACCTGGGCGAGGACCTCAAGCCAGCAGGTGCCGGCCACGGAGCCGCCGACCTGCCGGATCTCTCCGATTGGCAGCCGGTGGAGGACGAAGACGACGCAGCGGCCCCGGAAACCTCCGATCCCCGCCCATTGGCCCACGGGATGGTCATCCCCGCAGCGCCGGCCGACCAGCCGAGCACGAAGAGCAGCACCGCCGACCCGGCCGTCGACGACCCGGCCACCAGCACGGCCACTGCTACCGCCACCGCTACCGCCGCCGCGACCGCCATCGCTGGGGCCGAGGCCGAATCAGGCCAGGCCCCGCAGACCGTGGCGCCCGAAAGCGCCTCGCAACTGACTCCGGACCGGCTGCTCGAACCCCGGGAACGCGAACCCGTGGGCGGATGGCGGCGACTGCTGTTCCGTGCCTCCTTGGGCCGGGTCAACGTCGGCGACTCCGACGCCGTGCGGATCCGCCGGCAGATGCAACACCGTATTTCGGCCTCGCTGCCGGGAACCACCCACTACGTCCCCGTCCTCTCACGCAAGGGAGGCGTCGGCAAGACCACGGTGACCACCCTGCTGGGCATGGCCCTGGCCCAGATCCGTGAGGACCGGATCATCGCCCTGGATGCCAACCCCGACCGCGGCACGCTCAGCGACCGCTCCCCGGGCAAATCGGAGTTCACCGCTCGGAATCTGGTCCAACACCGTTTCAGCGTGGACACCTTCGCCAAGCTCTCTTCCTATGCCGCCCGGGAGGGGTCGCGTCTGCATGTGTTGGCCTCGGATACCGACCCGCGCGTGGCCGAAGCGTTCGACGATGCCGACTACCGTGCCGTCACCGATCTGCTCTCGAAGTACTACTCCATCGTGCTCACCGATTCCGGGACCGGGATGGTCCACACCGTCATGAAGGGCACCCTGGAAAAGGCCGACGCCGTCGTTCTGGTCTCCGGCGCCAGTGTCGACGAAGCCCGGTTGGCCTCCGAGACGCTGTCCTGGCTGGAAGCGCACGGGCGCACCGACTTGGCCAGGAACGCGATCGTGGTCATCAACCAGTCCTCCGGGACAGGTCGCGCCGTGAACGTCGAGGAGATCGAGTCGCACTTCCGCTCGCGGGTCGCCACGGTCGTCCGCCTGCCGCACGATCCGCACCTGGCCGAGGGCTCCCGGGTCTCACTGGACCGACTCAAGCCGACCACGCGCGACGCCGTCATGGAGCTCGCTGCGTTGGTCGTGGACGAACTGAAGGGCTGAATTCGTTGACGCACTACGACCTGGCCATCGTCGGATCCGGCTCCGGCAACTCACTGATCACCGGTTTTTGGGACGATAAGAAGGTCGCCATGATCGATGCCGGGATCTTCGGTGGAACCTGCCTGAACGTGGGGTGCATCCCCACGAAGATGTTCGTGTACCCGGCCACGCTGGCCGCCTCCACCGGGGAAGCCGCCCGGCTGGGGGTCGATCTGGAACACCGAGGAACCGACTGGCCGGGCATCCGGGACAGGATCTTCGGCAGGATCGATGCCATCTCGGCCGACGGTTTGCGCTACCGGGACCAGGAACTCGAGAACGTCGATGTCTACACCGAAGCGGTGCGCCTGAGGGACCCGCAGACGCTGGTCACCGATTCCGGGCAGGTCATCACCGCCGACCAGATCGTGCTGGCCTCCGGCTCCCGGGCCGTGCTGCCCGAGGTTCCCGGCATGGAGCTGCCCCAGGTCCACACCTCCGATACCGTCATGCGGCTGGACGAGCTGCCGCCACGGGTGCTGATCGTCGGTGGCGGCTTCATTGCCGCCGAGTTCGCCCACGTCTTCCACGGGCTGGGCTCCGAGGTCATCCAGGTGAACCGTTCCGGTTCGCTACTGCGCCATCATGACGAGGAGATCTCCCGCAGGTTCACGGAGGCCGCCGCGCAACGCTGGACGCTGAAGCTGGACCATGCGCTCAGCGGTGTCACCGAGAACGACGACGGAAGCATCACCGGGCACTTCGACACCGCGGAGGGCTCCGTCGAGGTGAGCGCCGACATCGTCCTGATGGCCACCGGCCGGGTGCCGAACTCGGATCGGATCGAGGCGGCGAAGGCCGGCCTGGATCTGGAGCAGGACGGCCGCCTGGCCGTGGACGAGTACCAGCGGGTGTTCTCCGGTGGCGAAGCCGTGCCCGGATGCTATGCGCTGGGCGACGCCTCGAATGAACATCAGCTCAAGCACGTCGCCAACCGCGAAGCGCGCGTGGTGGCCCATAACCTGGAACATCCGCGGAACCTGCGTTCCACTGACCGGTCCTTCGTTCCGGCAGCGGTGTTCACCGATCCGCAGATCGCCACGGTGGGTCTGACCGGTGGACAAGCCAGGGCCCGGGCAGAGGACCCCTCGGATGTCGTCACCGTCGTGCAGGACTACGGAGGCGTTGCCTATGGATGGGCGATGGAGGACCAGGAGGGCATCGTCAAGCTCGTCGCCTCACGTTCGTCCGGGCTGCTGCTCGGCGCCCACGTGATGGGCCACGACGCATCGCTGCTCATCCAGCCGCTGATCCAGGCGATGGCCACCGGGCTCGGGGTCATCGAGATGGCCCGGCGCCCCTTCTGGATCCACCCTGCGTTGACCGAGGTCGTGGAGAATGCGCTGCTGGGCCTTGATCTGCCGGTCGGCGAGGACGCGCCGCTGTAGCGAAACGACGTCGGAGCGAACAGGAAAAGGCCGGGCCACGCACGTTGCGTGGCCCGGCCTTTTGCCTTCTGGCTGAGGGCCCCACCGGTGGAGGCGGGGCCCTCAACGGGTCAGGAAGGCTTCTTGGCCGAGTAGATCTCCTCGACGACCGCTTCGAAGTCCTTGAGCACCTGGCCGCGCTTGACCTTCAACGACGGGGTCAGGTGGCCGGAGGCCTCGGAGAAGTCCGTGGGGACGATGCGGAAGGCCTTGATGGCCTCGGCGTGGGAAACCGTCTGGTTGGCCTTGTCGATGACGGCCTGGATGCTCTGACGGACCTTGGGATGCTCGGTGGCCTGCTCAACGGTCAGCGAACCGAGCTGGTGGCGGCCCAGCCAGCCGGGCAGTGCTTCCTCGTCGAGGGTGACCAGAGCGGAGATGAACGGACGGTTGTCTCCGACCACCAGGGCCTGGGAGACCAGGGCATCGGCACGGATCTGGTCCTCGAGCAATCCGGGGACGACGTTCTTCCCGCTGGCGGTGACGAGGATTTCCTTCTTGCGCCCGGTGATCTTCAGGAACCCGTCGCCGTCGAGCTCGCCGATGTCCCCGGTGCGGAACCAATCGCCGTCGAACGCCTCCGCACGCAGGTCCGGGCGGTTGTGGTATCCAGCCATGAGGCAGACGCCCTGGGTGAGGATCTCGCCGTCGTCCGCGATCTTCACGGCGTTGCCCGGCAACGGCTTGCCGACGGTGCCGATCTTCAGCTTGCTCGGGGTGTTCACGGTGATCGGGGCGGTGGTCTCGGTGAGGCCGTAGCCCTCGAGGATCATCAGCCCCGCACCGTTGAAGAAGTGCCCGAGGCGTTCGCCCAGCGGGCCGCCACCGGAGACCGCGTACTGGATGCGTCCGCCCATGGCCTCGCGGATCTTCGAGAAGACGAGCTTGTCGAACAGACCGTGACGCAGCTTCAACAGCAGCGGCACCGAGCCCTCGCCCTCGGCGCGGGAGTACTGCACGGCGGTCTTCGCGGCGGCATGGAAGATCTTCGCCTTGACGTTGCTGGCATCCTCGGCCTTGAGCATCGAGGAGTTGTAGACCTTCTCGAAGACCCGGGGGACGGCCAGGATGAACGTGGGCTTGAAGCCCTGCAGGTCGGGGAGCAGGTTCTTGATGTCGGGGGTGTGGGCGACCTTGGCCCCGCCGGCGACGGCAAGCACCGAGATGAAGCGCGCGAACACATGGGCCAGCGGCAGGAACATGATGGTCGAGGACCCCTCATGCACGCACTCGGGCAGGGCTTTCTGGGCGTTGCGGGATAGCTCTACGAAGTTCAGGTGGGTCAGTTCACAGCCCTTGGGACGCCCGGTGGTGCCCGAGGTGTAGATGATCGTCGCCACCGTCTCTAGCCCCATCGAGGATCGACGTGCTTCGAGTTCCTCGTCGCTGATATCGGCGCCGGCCGAGCGCAGGACGTCGAGTCCGTCCCCTTCCATCTGCCAGATGTGGTCGATGGTTTCGAGCTGCTCCTGGATGGAGGCCTGACGGATCACGTTCTCGTGGTTCGGCGATTCCACGATGGCTGCCGCGGCACCGCAGTCACCCAGGATCCAGGCGACCTGGCTGGGGGAGGAGGTCTCGTAGACAGGTACGGAAATGCATCCGGCGAACCAGATGGCGAAATCGACCAGGGTCCACTCGTAGCGGGTACGGGACATGATGCCGATCCGTGAGCCCTTTTCGAGTCCCGCGGCGATCAGACCCTTGGCCAGGGCACTCGCATCGTCCTTGAACTCCTGGGCCGAGACATCGATCCACCCGCCGTGACCGTCGGGCCGCGAGAACAGCATCGGGTTGGTCCCCTTCGCTTTTTCCAGCACGAAATCCGTGATGTTGGATGTCGCGGGGCTGACCACGAGCGGGGGTACGCTGAACTCTCGCACGATGTGCTCCTCTACTTCAGTAGGCTATTCAGATTGGACATCTGACGATGGGGATCGTCATCCAAGCATAGTGTGTTGCATCACTAACCTACTCGCTAGTAACTTACGACGCCAAAATCAGGCCAGGGAAGGGTACCGCCATGGGCACGGCTCCGAGCGCGCAATGGGCCATCGGGTTGGACATCGGCGGCACGAAGATCGCTGGTGGAGTGGTCGACGGGGCAGGGAACCTCCTGCACCGCGACCAGCATTCGACCCCCGGATCCAGCCCCCAACAGGTCGAACAGGCAGTGCTGGACCTCGTGGCCGGACTCCGACGGTGGGCCCCGCAGGCGCCGATCGGCGTCGGGGCAGCCGGCTGGATGAACCCCGAGACGGGCACCGTGCTGTTCAGTCCGCATCTGGCCTGGCGCAACGAACCCCTGCGCGACCGGCTCGCCACCGTGCTGGGCGGCACGGTCTGCGTGGTCAACGACGCCGACGCGGCAGGTTGGGCGGAATATAGTTTTGGTGCCGGGCAGGGCGAAACGAATCTGGTGTGTTTGACCCTGGGGACGGGAATCGGCGGTTCGCTCGTGGCCGGGGGTCAGCTGCGACGCGGTCGATTCGGGTTGGCCGGCGAGTTCGGCCACCAGGTCATCCAACCCGGCGGCCACCGCTGCGAATGCGGAAACCGTGGCTGCTGGGAACAGTATGCCTCGGGCAACGCCCTGGGGCGGGAGGGCCGCGAGCTCGCCCGGGCCAACTCCCCGGTGGCCCACACGCTGCTGGACGCCGTGGAAGGCGACGTGGAGGCGATCAACGGGGCGTTGGTGACCGAACTGGCCGCGGCGGGGGATCCTGCCTGCCAGGAGATCATCATCGATGCCGGCCAATGGTTGGGCCTGGGACTGGCCAATCTGGCCGCGGCGTTGGATCCCGGGACCTTCGTCATCGGCGGCGGTCTGGGATCCGCCTCCACCCGGTTGCTCGAGGAAGCCGAGACGTCCTATCGGAAGAACCTCACCGGCCGCGGCTACCGGCCGTTCGCCGACATCCGGCAGACGGGGCTGGGCGTGGACGCCGGTTTGATCGGTGCCGCCGACCTCGCCCGGCAGGAAGCCACCTCGGACGCCAGCTGATGACGCTGGCGGCCCGGTGGTGCGCCCAGGGGGTCATACCCTGGCGCCGTTATCGCCTTCCTGACGGTGGCGGGGGAGCCGGAACGCCAGGTAGCCGGCGGCGGCCACGAAGACCACGCATAAGGTGAGCCACACGCCCATCGGCGCCGAACGCCACAGGATGGCCAGCAGCAGCAGGGCGATCGGTGCCCCGGCGGCACACGTCCAGGCCAGGACGGTCAACGGATTGCCCGAGCCCAGGGCCGGGGGGTCCTCGGGGGTCCAATCCTCCTCGGGCTCTTCGAGTAGTTCGTAGTCGCGCGGCCCTCCGGCCGGCCGGAGCACCGGAATCGGCTCATCGAGCGGTTCCGGCTCCTGGGCCGGTGCCGGGGGATCGGTGGTTTCGGTTTCCGGATCGAGATCCGCACCGACGTCATCGAGTCGGCTGACCAGATCCTGCCAGGCGGCCTCGTCGGCTGCCCGGTCACGGGGGGAGCGGGCGTTGTCTTCAGCCATGGGCATGGCCTCCCAACCCGTCGAAGAAGGCGAGCGAGCCCTCGAAGATCGCTGCGGCGTCGTAATCAAGGGTAGCCACATGCAGGCTGCGTTCCAGATACATCAGCTGCAGCCGCGGCGCCCCGGAAGGATGCATGCCGACCAGTTCCCGCCGCAGGAAATCCAACCCCGATTCGGAGACGACGTGGTCCGCCACCGAGCGGAAGACGAACACCGGCGCCTGGATCGCCCCCAGATTCTTCCGGGTGGCGCGGATGAGTCGACGTAGTTCGTGCACGGCGGCCACCGGGGTCCGCGGGTACGCGCCCTCGTCCTGGCCGGGACGGGCGATGTCGTTGGCGATGGCCGGGACCGAGGCGATGAACCGTTTGAGGACCCCGGCCAGTGCTGCGGTGCGGTCCACCATGCTCAGGGCAGGGTTGACCAGGGCG
The DNA here is from genome assembly GCA_038243055.1 of Actinomycetales bacterium. Classification (GTDB taxonomy): domain Bacteria; phylum Actinomycetota; class Actinomycetes; order Actinomycetales; family Micrococcaceae; genus Arthrobacter_H. The sequence goes on along the minus strand of JBBSRM010000005.1, from coordinate 3,368 downwards.
AGCCCTGCGGGTTGACGTTCGATGCCCAGATGCAGCGCCAGTGTCCCGCCCATGGACAGCCCGACGACGAAGACCTTGCGGTGCGTGGCAGCCAGGAGGTCGAATTCGGACTCGACGGCGGCCGTCCAGGCGGAACGAGGAGTCCGGGCCAACTCCTGCCAGGTGCTTCCATGCCCGGGGAGGACCGGCAAGGAGACCGTGTACCCGCCTGACAGGAAGGCGTCGGCCCAGGGGCGCATGCTGCGCGGGCTGGAGGTGAAACCGTGGATGACCAGGACCGCATCACCGTTGCCGCCACGGACCCGGAAGCCTTCGGCCGCGTTCGATGGGGCCGTTGCCGAGAATTCCATAGCGCTCCCAAGCAGGCCGGGGATCGTGCCCCGGGGTGGATATGTGCCTAGAGTAGAGCGTAACCGACATGGGGTCCGTGCGAGGCGGGCGCCCGACGACCTGCCCGGCGGAAGGCTCCCACACGTGTTTTATTGGATCATGAAGCGGCTGCTCATTGCACCGCTGACCAACCTGCTGTTCCGGCCGTGGGTCAAGGGCATGGATAACATCCCTGCCGAAGGCGGCGCGATCCTGGCCAGCAACCACCTCTCGGTCTCCGACTCGATCTTCCTGCCCGTGGCGGTGGACCGACCGGTCGTCTTCCTGGCCAAGATGGAGTACTTCACCGGCAAGGGACTCAAAGGCAAGCTCACCGCCTTGTTCTTCCGGCTCTCCAACCAGCTGCCGATGGACCGCTCCGGGGGCGTCGCCTCGGCGAACTCGCTGGGAGCCGGGGAGCAGGCCCTGCTGGACGGCCACCTGTTGGGCATCTACCCGGAAGGCACCCGCAGCCCCGATGGGCGTCTCTACCGGGGCAAGGTCGGTGTCGCGAAGCTCGCCCTGGCCACCGGTGTTCCCGTCATCCCGGTGGCCATGATCGGCACCGACAAGGTCCAGCCGATCGGCAAGACCGTGCCGAACATCCGCAGGGTCGGCCTGATCGTGGGCGAACCACTGGACTTCTCCCGCTACGAGGGCATGGAAGACGATCGCTTCGTCCAGCGCTCGGTCACCGACGAGATCATGTATGCCCTGATGCGGCTCTCCGGTCAGGAATACGTTGACTCCTACGCCTCGACCGTTAAGGCAAAGATCACCGCCGATCGCCTCGCCGAGCGCAAGGCCGCCCGTGAGGCCCTGGCGGAGAACGCCCGCGCCCAGGTCCGTGCCACGGTGGACGCCGCCAAGAAGGAAGTCGAACACATCCGCACCCCCAAGGACGGGGTGGACGGCGCTGCTGGGGAAGAGGCCACCGCAGCGGGGGAAGCCAAGGATCAGGTCGCCGGTACCGGCTCCGGGGAATCCACGGCCACGGAAGCGGCGAACGACGACGATGCTCGCAGCGGCAACGCCCCAACCCGGGACTCCGGGGAGGACGGCATCGCCAAGCAGGAGTGACCGACAGCTGCGGGGCCTTGCAGTCATGCATCGGATGACCGGCCAAAACGAAACTTTACGCCGCGAATAGGGCGCCGGCCCGGGACCCGGATACGCTGGGCTGGTGACTGATTCGACCCAGACTTCCGCCCCGTTCCACCAGCCCATCCCCGGGCCCGCTGCCGATCCCGGCCTCGATGCCTGGCGCGAGCTTCCGATTTCCCAGCAGCCGACGTGGTCCGGCCCGGAATATACGCGGGCAGTCGACGAGCTGGCTTCCTTGCCGCCGTTGGTATTCGCCGGTGAAGTGGACATCCTGCGCGAGCGCCTTGCCGCCGCGGCCCAGGGGCATGCCTTCCTGCTTCAGGGTGGGGACTGCGCCGAGACCTTTGCCGGGGCAACGGCGGACCGCATCAGCGCCCGGGTGAAGACAATCCTGCAGATGGCCGTCGTGCTGACCTACGGTGCCTCGATGCCGGTCGTGAAGATGGGGCGCATGGCCGGGCAGTTCGCCAAGCCGCGTTCCTCGGATTCGGAGACCCGTGAGGGTGTCACCTTGCCGGCGTTCCGCGGTGACATCGTCAACGGGTTCGACTTCACCCCCGAGTCCCGTCGGCATGACCCTGCCCGCATGGTCAAGGCCTACAACACCTCGGCCGCCACCTTGAACCTGATCCGTGCCTTCACCCAGGGCGGGTTCGCCGACCTGCGCAGCGTGCATCACTGGAACAAGGGCTTCCGCGCCAACCCGGCCCACAGCCAGTACGAGTCGTTGGCCGCGGAAATCGACCGCGCGGTGCGTTTCATGGACGCCTGCGGCGCCGACTTCGAGGCACTGAAGACCACCGAGTTCTTTGCCAGCCACGAGGCTCTGCTGCTGGATTACGAACGGGCACTGACCCGGACGGATTCGCGCACGGGCCAGCCATACGACACCTCCGGGCACTTCCTCTGGATTGGCGAGCGGACCCGGCAGCTCGACAGCGCCCACGTCGATTTCCTCTCCCGGGTGCGCAACCCGTTGGGTGTGAAGCTCGGCCCGAACACGACGGCCGAGGATGCCCTGGCCCTGGTCGAGAAGCTGGACCCGAATCGCGAGCCGGGCCGCCTGACGTTCATCACCCGCATGGGAGCGAAGAACATCCGCGAGAAGCTGCCGGACCTGGTGGAGAAGGTCACCGCCTCCGGCGCCCAGGTCCTCTGGGTCACCGATCCGATGCACGGCAACACCGTGACCAGCGAGAACGGCTACAAGACCCGGAAGTTCGACGACGTCATGGACGAGGTGCGTGGCTTCTTCGAGGTCCATAACTCGTTGGGTACCTATGCCGGCGGACTGCATGTGGAGATGACCGGTGACGACGTGGCTGAGTGCCTCGGCGGTGCCGACCCGATCCGTGCCGACCAGTTCGATGATCTCTACGAATCCGTCTGCGATCCGCGGCTGAACCACCGCCAGTCCCTGGAGATGGCGTTCCTGGTGGCTGGAGCACTGGCCGAGCGGAAGCCGCGCAACGACTGATCCACCGACCACGCCAAACGCCGATGGCCACGCCCGGGGGAGAGCCCCTGGACGTGGCCATCGTCGTTGGTGGATCGAGCGGTCAGGTGTGCCTTAGACGACCCCGAGGGTCACCGTCGAGCCTTCGGGTAGTTCTCCGGAGGAAGGGTCCTGGGTGGCAACCGTGCCGAAGATGATGCCGAAGCTGCCCTCATTGATCTCGACCTCGAAGCCCGCGTCCTTGAGGATCTTCTCGGCCTTCTCCAGCTGTTTGCCCCGCACCTTCGGAACCTCGACCATCCGCGGGCCCTTGGAAACGGCAAAGGTGACGGTCGTTCCCCGCTTGGCCTTGCCGGAGGCAGGCTTCTGCGAAATGACCGTTCCCTCTTCGACCTTCTTGTCGAACTCCGTGCCGGACTTCTTTGGATCCAAGCCCGCG
>JBBSRM010000004.1:0-59651 GCA_038243055.1 Actinomycetales bacterium | reverse complement strand
GTTCCGCACCCGGCCTCTGGACGCCGGCCCGTATGCCTTCATCGCCGCCGACGCCCTGGTCCTGAAGGTCCGCGAAGGCGGCCGGGTGGTCAACGTCCACGCGATGATCGCCACCGGCGTCAACGCCGATGGGCACCGCGAGGTCCTGGGAATCCAGGCCTCTTCCGCTGAGGACGGCGCCGGTTGGCTCGGGTTCTTCCGGGACCTGGCCGCCCGTGGGCTGACGGGGGTGAAGCTGGTGACCTCCGACGCCCACGCTGGTCTCGTGGCAGCGATCGGGGCCACCCTGCCGGGAGCTTCGTGGCAACGGTGTAGAACCCACTACTCGGCAAACTTGATGTCGGCGACGCCCAAAAGCAGCTGGCCATGGGTCAAGACGCTGCTGCATTCGGTCTATGACCAGCCCGATGCCGCTAGCGTGTATTCGCAGTTCGAGCGGGTCTTGGATGCCTTCGAGGACAAGCTGCCCAAGGTCGCCAAGCACCTCGAGGCCGCCCGTGATGAAATCCTTGCTTTCGCCGCGTTCCCCAAGACTTGTGGCGCCAGGTCTGGTCCAATAATCCCCAGGAGCGATTGAACCGTGAGATCCGGCGTCGGACCGACGTCGTGGGGATCTTCCCCGACCGAGATGCGTTGATCCGTCTCGTTGGGGCCGTGTTGGCCGAACAGCACGATGAGTGGATCGAATCCCGCCGCTACCTCGGCCTTGATCTCATCCAGCAATCCCTCGCCGTTGGCACTGAGCAGAAGGAGGAAATCGATACCGATCTGGCGCTGAGCGCCTAACGAACATCAAGAATCACGTGGCGTACGACTTACACCACGCAAATGGGCTTGACCGAATCGCTTGGACTTTCTCGGAGTCGCAGGGCCCTGCAATGACGAGTCGCAAGCATTAGGCTCCCCATGGCCATCTGGGGGCGCCCCATCACGCGGGCTACCCACGGTTGTTGCAATTAACTCTTGTGTTATATACCAAATACGCAACGGTGGATGAGTGGATGTCTTTCAAGTGTTGGCCGACCCGATACGTCGTCGCATCGTCGAGTTACTCGGCAGCGGTGAACGTCCAGCAGGGGAAATCGCCCATGCCTTGCATGCCGAGTTCGGGATCAGCCAACCGGCGACATCGCGGCACTTGCGCCTGTTGCGCGAGTCCGGGGTGGCAGTCTGCATCACCCACGGAACACAACGCCGATACCACTTGGATCGAGGCACTCTGGACGGCGTCGCCTTCTGGCTTGAGGACGTGCGCAGCTTCTGGCGGCAGCGCCTGGACGCCCTCGACACGGAGTTGTTCCGCGGAAAAACCGTACCCGTAGTGCATGAACTCAACGAGGAGGACGTCTCATGACCACGAGAACCGATGGCGTGATCGATGCGGTGAACCGCAGCATACGTTTCAATCGCCAATATGCCTTCGGCAAGGAGGGCGTCTGGCAGGCGTTCACTGATCCCGAGCGGCTGGCCCGCTGGCTCGCCTCCGTGACCGGCGATTTGCGGGAGGACGGTCAATACCGTCTTGACTTCGGTGACGGCGACTTCACAACCGGTCGGATCACCATCTGTCGCGAACCCCACCAGCTCACGGCCACCTGGGAATCCCCCGATGAGGACACCACGTGGGTCGATCTCCAATTATCCGATACGGGATCCGGCACCCGGGTCGTACTGACCCACAGCGCGCTACGCCCAGAAGATCTGCCCCAGTATGCAGCCGGATGGCACACGCATCTGGACCATCTCGACACGGTGCTTCACGGCAATCGTGCATCCGGATGGACCGACAGATACAACGAGCTGTTGCCCCGGTACAGCGGTCAGGGGCCAACCGTCTCGGGCAGCAACTAAGGACACGGCACGAAGGATCGGACCTCGGCTTCGTCGACTTCGCCAAGATGGTCGCCGTCGAGCACCGCGTCTGGGAGCGTTGCCTTGTGGAAGGTTCCTAGAGGGCGCGCGTGCGGTAGTGGTACGTGGATGCGGTGCTGAAGCCCAAGGCGTTATAGAGCACGATGGCTCCCACATTGGACTCACGAACCTGCAGCCATACGCCCGCGAGTTCCCGGCGATAGGCCTCGTGCAGGACTGCTTCCATCACCAGACGCGAGTACCCCTGGCGTCGGGCCTCGGGGCGGGTAGTCACGCAATAGATCCCCGCGTACTCCTCCACGGTGGCCAGCCGGGCGATCGATTCGATGCGGCCGTCCACCCGGAGCGAGACATAGCTGGCCGGCGTGCCCGTCAGGATGCGGCGGGAGACGTCCCGGTCATCCTCTGCAGCAGGTCCGTCCTGGTACCAGAACAGCTCGAGCCAGTCCTGCGGGGGCTCGTCGGTGAATTCGATGCGTGCGTCGGGTGTGACATCGGCGAAGCGGTCGAGTTCCCAACCGTCCATCACCTGAACCAGGGTGGGAGTGCCGACGGTGTAGCCGCGGGCCGCCAGATAGGCATCCAAGTCCGCGGGTTGGGCCGCCGGGGAGATCTGGAAGGTGGCGTTCAGCCAGCGCGCGGCACTGCGCGTCTCGACTTCCTCGAGCGCGGCGTCGAGGTCATTGGGCGCCGCAACCGGGAGCACGGAGTTGGCGCGCTGGCTGATTCCAGCCGAAAAACGCAGGGTCCAACCCCCGACGGCGCTCTTTTCAAGAGCCGGCCAGGCGGCATCCATCAGCCGGTCTAGCTCTTCTGGTTCAGCGAACAGGATAGCCTGCCTCCTTGATGGCTTGTTTGACCTGGGCGATCATATCGACCGGGCCGAAGTGGAAGATCGAAGCCGCCAGAACCGCGTCGGCTCCAGCGGCGACGGCCGCGGGGAAGTCCGCGGGCGAGCCGGCACCGCCGGAGGCGATGATCGGCACGTTCACCGCCGCACGGACGGCGGAAATCATTTCGAGGTCGAACCCGTTCTTGGTCCCGTCGGCGTCGATCGAGTTCAGCAGGATCTCCCCGACTCCGCCGTCGGCCGCCTCACGGGCCCAGGCCACGGCGTCGATTCCGGTGCCGGTCCGTCCACCGTGGGTGGTGACTTCGAACCCCGAGGGCAGCGAGGGGTCGCTGCTGCGCTTGGCGTCCACCGAGAGGACCAATACCTGGGAACCAAAGCGCTGGGTGATCTCCCGGATCACTTCAGGTCGCTTCACGGCAGCCGTGTTGATCGAGGCTTTGTCGGCACCTGCCCGGAGCAGGCGGTCGACGTCCTCGGCCGAGCGGACTCCACCGCCGACGGTCAACGGGATGAAGACCTCTTCGGCCGTGGTGCGCACGACGTCGAACGTCGTTTCCCGGTCTCCGGAGGTGGCTGTCACGTCCAGGAACGTTAGTTCGTCGGCACCTGCTGCGTTATAGCGCTTGGCCAGTTCCACGGGATCACCGGCATCACGCAGGCCCTCGAAGTTCACGCCCTTGACGACGCGTCCTGCATCGACATCGAGGCAGGGGATGACACGAATGGCTACAGTCACGGGTTGGACCCCCTAAATACGGATGGCGTGGATGTTGGTCACCAGGATGGCGCGGGCACCCAGCTCATAGAGTTCGTCCATGATGTTGTTGGCCTGGGCCTGCTTCACCATCGAACGGACCGCCACCCAGTCCCCGTCATGCAACGGCGAGACCGTGGGTGACTCCAGGCCCGGAGTCAGTGCGCAGGCCTGAGAGACGAGGTCCTTGCGGATGTCGTAATCGAGCATCGCGTAGCGACGGGCCACCAGCACGCCCTGCAGACGCCGGGTGAGGATCTCCAACCCGTGGGGGTGTTCGCCGGTACGTCCGATGAGCACGGCTTCGGATTCCAGGATGGCTTCGCCGAAGGTCTCCATGCCGGCGGCGCGCAGGGTGCTGCCCGTCTCCACGACATCGGCGATGGCATCGGCAACGCCGAGACGGACCGAGGATTCCACTGCGCCGTCCAGCCGGACCACCGCGGCGTCGATCCCCTTCTCATCGAGGTAGCTCCTCAACAGGACGTCGTAGCTGGTCGCTACGCGCTTGCCTTCGAGCTGTTCGACGCTGGAGAAGTCTCCGACGGGTCCGGCGAAACGAAAGGTGGAGACGCCTAGTCCCAGGGGAAGGAGCTCTTCGGCATCCCCGTTGACTCCGGCGTCGACGAACAGATCACGCCCGGTGATGCCCACATCGAGGATGCCCCGTCCGACGTAGACGGCAATGTCACGGGGGCGGAGGTAGAAGAACTCGATGTCGTTATCCGGATCGACCATGACCAGTTCGCGGTTGTCGCGGCGCTGGCGGTATCCGGATTCGTTGAGCATGGCGGTGGCGGCCTCCGAGAGGGCGCCCTTATTCGGTACGGCTACTCGCAACATGGCGGTGCTCTTTTCTGTGCTGGTGTTCGGTGGTCTGCTGTCTCCTGGCCGCCGACCCCACCGTGGGCGGGGTTGGGCGGCTAGAGATGCTTGTAGACGTCTTCCAGCGACAGTCCCTTGGCCAGCATCATGACCTGCAGGTGGTACAGCAGCTGCGAGATCTCCTCGGCTGCTTCCTCGTCGGTCTCGTATTCGGCGGCCATCCAGACTTCGGCTGCTTCTTCCACGATCTTCTTGCCAATGCCGTGGACACCCGAATCCAGCTCCGTGATGGTGCGGGAACCCGCAGGACGGGCTTGTGCCTTTTCGGCCAGTTCGGCAAAGAGGGTGTCAAAGGTTTTCACCCTTCAAGCCTAGCCGTTGGCCATGCACCGCCCCGACTCCGGCGTTTCAATGTGACGAAACCGACGGTTCGGGGCGGGCGTTGAACCCGCTATTCTCCGGACAGGGCCAGTGCCGTCAGGAGCGCTGCCGACATGGCCTCATGTCCCTTGTCCTCCACCGAACCGGCAAGCCCAGCCCGGTCCAGGGCCTGCTGTTCCGTGTCGCAGGTCAGCACGCCGAAGCCCACCGGAACCCCGGTACTGATCGAGACATCGGTCAGCCCTGCCGTCGCGCCCTGGCAGACGAATTCGAAATGTGGTGTTCCGCCGCGGATGACCACGCCCAGAGCGACTACGACGTCGTAGTCCGGGGCGAGCCTGGCCGCGGCGACGGGCAGTTCGAAGGTGCCCGGAACCCGGACGAGCCGGGGGTCGGCAATGCCGGCCTCGGTTGCGGCCCGCAGGGCGCCGTCGACGAGCCCGTCCATGACCTGTTGGTGCCAGCTGGCGGCGATGACGACCGCGCGTAGCCCTGCCTTTCCTGCTGCCTTCAGTTCATCGGCTCCGGTGTCGGGTGCTCCGTGTCCGCTCATCAGTGGTGCTCCTTTGTCGTTGGTGTGCTCGGGGCCGCGGTCTCCGTCGAGACGAAGGCCTCGGCCAGGATGCGGTGGGACATGCGTTCGCGTTTGGTCTGCAGGTACCGCGTGTTTTCGGGCCGGGCGACGATCGTGCTGGGGATCAGGTCGACCACATCGACGCCTGAATCGCGCAGCCATTGGGCCTTCAGCGGGTTGTTCGTGATCAGCCGGACCCGTTCCAGGTCCATGCTGTGCAGGATCGCAGCGGCCGCATCGTAGCGGCGGGCATCGACGGGCAATCCCAGCTGTTCATTGGCCTGGACGGTGTCGGCACCGCCGTCCTGCAGCGAATAGGCGCGGATCTTATTGGCCAGACCGATCCCGCGGCCCTCGTGTCCGCGCAGATAGACGATGGTTCCCCCGTCCACCGCGATGGCTGCCAGTGCGGCGTCGAGCTGCTCACCGCAATCACACCGGTAGGACCCGAAAACGTCACCGGTCAGGCACTCCGAGTGCAGCCGCACCAGGGGGAGTTCGGTGCTGGCATGCTGTGGGGTGGGTGCCGTCAGCGTCAGGTGTTCGAGCCCCGTCTGTCGTTCGGTCCAGGCCTGGGCGGCGAAGGTCCCGTGCTCCGTGGGGACCGCGACCACCGGTCCTCCAAGTACCGACGAGGGTGTGGACCGTTCCGGTTCGGCGTTCTGCGGGCCTTCGAGTTGGGCTGCCAGGTCCTCGATGCTGATCAGCGGGATCGAGAATTCATCGGCGAAGGCACGCAGCGCCGGTAAACGCATCATGCTGCCGTCGTCGTGGATCAGTTCGGCGATCACACCCACCGGCTGCACCCCTGCCAATCGGCACAGGTCCACGCTGGCTTCGGTGTGTCCACGCCGTTTCAGGACACCACCATCGACGGCCCGCAGGGGGAACATGTGCCCGGGACGGTTGAACATCCCCCCGTGGCTGGCCGGGTCGGCGAGCAGGCGCGCGGTCAGGGCGCGATCCGCGCCGCTGATGCCGGTGGTGATTCCGGCAGCGGCGTCACAGGACACCGTGTAGGCGGTGCCCTTGGCATCCTGGTTGTCCTCGACCATCGGCGGCAACCCCAACTGGTCGGCCCGGTCCCCGGGCAGCGGGACGCAGAGCACGCCCGAGGAATACCTGATGGTCCATCCCAGGAGTTCGGGTGTGGCGAACTCTGCGGCGAAGATGATGTCGCCTTCGTTTTCGCGGTCCTCGTCATCGACCACGACGACTGGACGCCCGGCAGCCATCGCCGCGACTGCGGCGTCCACCGGGTCCAGCAGGGACTCGCCGGCCGCCCGGGGGCTCATCGCCGGGCTCCGTCGGAGAAAGCGGCAAGCCGCTCGGCATATTTGGCCATCACGTCGACCTCCAGATTCACTGCGTCACCGGGCTGTCGCTGTCCCAGGACGGTTTCTCTCAGCGTGGTCGGGATGACCCCGACCTCGAAGTACTGTTCGTCTTCCTCGGCGTCGGAGACGGTGGTGACCGTCAACGAGACCCCGTCCACCGCGATCGACCCCTTGCGGGCCACGTAGCGGGCCAGATCGCGGGGCAACCCGAATCGTAGGCGCACCCAGTTGCCTTCGTCCTCGCGTTCCAGGACGGTTCCGGTGCCGTCGACATGACCTTGGACGACGTGGCCGTCCAGGCGTCCGCCGGCGGGAACACAGCGTTCGAGGTTGACCTTCTCCCCCGCGGCCAGCGTGCCGGTGGTGGTCAGCCGGAGGGATTCGCCCATGACATCCAAGGCCACGTCGTCGCCGTTGATGGCCGTGGCCGTCAGGCACACGCCGTTGACTGCCAGGGAACCGCCGATGCCGAGATCGGCGGCGTGGCCCGGGGCGCTGATGCGCAGGATCGCTGCGTCCTGTCCCGGAACCTCGGAAATTTCTTCGACGTTCCCTAATCCGGTGATGATGCCCGTGAACATTATCGGGTCCCTTCGTGCTCGGAGGCCCGGTATCCGGGGCCTGGTAGTGGTTCAAGATGCAGGACGACGTCGGAGCCCAGCAGTTGGTGGGCCGGCCCACCGGCTTCGTCAAATCGCCAGTGTCCGGCGTCCGACAGGGTTCCGATCCCCAGATCCCCCACGGCGTGGCGCCCGGCTCCGAGGAGGATCGGTGCCTGGTACAGCCAGATCTCATCCACCAGATCGGCAGCCAGGAACGCCGTGGCGATCGAGGCACCGCCTTCGATCATGGCGTGGTCGATGCCCCGCCCGGCCAGGGTCTCCAGCACTGCCGCCGGATCGTGGGTGCGGATCTGCACATGGTTTTCATCGGCGGCGACCGCTACCCCGGAGGGCAGCTCACGGTGGCCCATGATGACGCGCAGTGGCTGGTGGGTTGGTGTGGGCCCCGAGGGGTTCCGGGCCGTAAGCCGGGGATCGTCGGCGATGATCGTTCCCGTGCCGACGATGATGGCTTCGCTGCGGGCCCGGATCACATGGGAGTGCCCGCGGGCGCCGTCACCGGTGATCCATTGGCTGGTTCCGTCGGCGGCGGCGATCCGACCGTCGAGGCTTTGGGCCAGGTGCAGGCTCGTGAAAGGCCGTCCCGTGGCCCGTGCGGCAAACCAGCGGTGGTTCAACGCGTGGGCTTTCCCACCCAACAGCCCGGAAGCGACGTCGACACCGGCATCGGAAAGGATCCCTGCCCCGCCGCCGGCTCGTGCGGTGTAGTCCGTGGCCGCGTAGACGACCCTGCCGATCCCGCTGCGGGCGATGGCCTCGGCGCAGGACCCGGTCCGTCCCGAATGGGAGCATGGTTCCAGGGTCCCCACCATCGTCAGCCGACCGGCTTGCTCGCGGCCGACGGGGCCGAGTGCGCTCAGTGCCGCGGCTTCGGCATGGGCGGTGCCCGCGCCACGATGCCAGCCGCTGGCGACGCAGCGCCCGGTTTCGTCCAGGATGACCGCACCGACCAGGGGGTTGGCGCCACGGACGCCGCGGGCTGCCAGTTCCAGGGCCAGTTCCATGCCCTCGTGTTCGGCCGGGTTGGCCAGGGCGCCCGACGCCTGCCCACTCATGGGGTTGTCCGGGTGATCGGGTCGGGCATGGCCGTCTGGACGATGGCTTGTTCCCGGTTCCGGGCCCTCCACCAGATGAAGAAGCCTGCCAGGGTGAAGCAACCGTAGAAGAGGTACATGAAGGCACTGGCGTAGTATCCGGCGCTGAAGAGCAAGGGGACCCCGACCACGTCGACGACGACCCAGAGAAGCCAGAACTCGACCCAGCCCTTGGCCATGCCCCAAGTGGCCAGGAGCGATCCGACGAAGGTCCAGGCATCGGCCCAGACGGGTTCGTAGGAGCCGAGGATACGGAAGAGCGGGGTCAGCGCGATCGTGCCGACGATCATGATCACACCGAGCGCCCAGCGCTCCCGGGCGGTGGCCCAGCGAGGTGTGACGGCGGTGCCCGTTCCGTCGCCGCTTGCTTGCTTCCAGCGGCGGTAGCCGTAGACCGAGACGGCGATGAACATGATCTGCCGGCCTGCCTGGCCCAGCAGGTTGGCGGCATGACCGGTGTCGAAGACGCTGCCGACGAAGACGGTCAGCAGCAGCAGGTTACCCACGATGCCGACCGGCCAAGCCCAGATCCTGCGGCGCATACCGCCGACGGCGCTGGCCAGACCGAAGATGTTGCCGACGACTTCGCGCACCAGAAGCGAACTGTTGCCGACAGGAATATTGGCGTTGAAGATATCAATGAGCCACCGCAGGGCTTCCATCATTCCTCCTTATGAGCCGCGGCGGCTCCGGGGGAACGACAGTTGAGGCGAAGGTTGGCGGCGCGTCGATGACGCGACCGGTCAACTGACCAGCCCTGTACGTGCTTCTCCCATCCAGACTTTAACTGTCGGTACCGGAATTCCACCAGTTCAACCTCGGTGCCGTGAGGCACCTCGGGTCGCGGACTATAACCGCCGGTTCGGACTTACACCGACCCCGGAGCACGTGTGTTTACTTATGTCCCTAAACTATAGCCCCGACCCGGTGTGTGCGACGACATGTCGCAATGCGTCGATGGCCGCGGCAGGATCCTCGGTGCCGAAGACGCTGGAACCGGCGACGAAGACATCGGCTCCTGCTTCTGCGGCACGCAGGATGGTTTCGCGGGTGATTCCCCCGTCGACCTGCAGGACCAGCGGCAATCCGGCCCCGTCGATGGCTGCCCGGGCCCTGCGGATCTTGGGCAGGATGATGTCCAGGAAGGATTGGCCGCCGAATCCGGGTTCGACGGTCATCAGCAGCAACATGTCCAGTTCCTCGAGCATGTCCAGATACGGTTCGACGGCGGTGGCCGGGCGCAGTGCCATGGCTGCCTTCGATCCGCGGGCCCGCAGTTCGCGGGCCAGCCGGACCGGTGCTGCCGAGGCCTCGGCGTGGAACGTCACGGAGTCGACCCCGAGATCGGCGTAGTCGGGGGCCCACCGGTCGACGTTTTCGATCATCAGGTGCACGTCCACCGGGAGCGTGCTGACTTCCCCGATGCGTTTGACCACGGGCAGACCGAGGGTCAGGTTCGGGACGAAGTGGTTGTCCATGACATCGACGTGCACGGCATCGGCGTTATCGATGCGGTGCAACTCTGCCTCGAGGTTGGCGAAGTCAGCGGAGAGGATGCTGGGGTGGATCCGGCAACTGGACATGGGTCAGCCTTTCGTCTGTTCGGTCGGTTCGGTCTGCTCGACGTCGGAGTCGAGGGTGATCAGGGCCAGGAACATGGCGTCGGTTGCGTGCAGATGCGGCCACAGCTGGACGGTGTTGCCACCGGAGCCGTGGTCGGTACCTTCGATGCTGTCATCCAGCGAGACGGTATTGACCGCGGCGGCGGTATCGAGCAGCCGGGCGTTCGGTGTGCGGCGCAGGGCGTCGTCGAGCACTGCCAGCGATTCGGCGGGATGGGGTGAGCAGGTCGCATAGGCCAGGACACCGCCGGGGCGCAGGGCCTTCAGCGCCGCATCGATCAATTCATCCTGCAAGGTGGTCAGCTCGGCCACGTCGGCCGGGGTTTTACGCCAACGTGCTTCCGGCCGGCGCCGCAGTGCTCCCAGACCGCTGCACGGTGCATCGACGATGATCCGGTCAAAGCGCTGATCGGCGGGAATCCCCAAGTAGCGGCGCCCGTCACCGACCACGACGTTCCAGGCGTCCCGATCCACCGGGCGCAGGGCCTTGCGGACCAGCTCCGCCCGGTGTTCAGCAGGCTCGTTGGCGGTGAGTTCGGCGCCGCGCTGCGCGGCCAGGCCGGCCAGCAGGGCCGCCTTGCCGCCCGGGCCGGCGCAGAGGTCCAGCCAGTCGGTGTCGCGTCCTTCGATCTGAACGGAGGCCAGGGCGCGGGCCAGCAATTGCGAGCCGGCATCCTGCACCCGGGCGGTTCCACGGTGGATGGAGGAGAGCTTGGAGAGGTCTCCCCCGCTGTAGTAGGCCGAATCGGGGGCCAACCGTCCCGGCGTCGCACCGTGTTCCAGTGCTTCATCGAGGGATCCGACCCCTGGCAGGGCGACCAGGTTGACCACCGGTGCCAGGTTGTCTGCCGCGAGCAAGTCGGTGATTTCGGCGGCGTCCCGTCCATGGGCGACCAGCCCCTGGCGCAGGGCCCTGACCACCCATTCGGGGTGGCTGTATTCCAGAGCCAGCCGGGAGACCTCATCCTCGACACCTTCCAGGAGCACTGCCGTCCATGCTTCGGCGTCGTTCCGTGAGACCTTGCGCAGTACGGCGTTGACGAGTCCGGAGGGACCGGCACCGATGACGGCGCGGGCCAGGCCGACGGTTTCATCCAGTGCCGCGTGGTGGGGGACGCGCATGGCCAGCAGCTGGTGCGCTCCCAGGCGGAGGGCATCCAGGATCGCCGGGTCCAGCTTTTCCAGCGGACGGTCCACACAGCGGGAGAGAACGGCGTCGTAGAATCCCCGTCCGCGGAGGGCGCCGTACGCCAGTTCGGTGGCGAATCCGGCATCACGACCACTCAGCCCGTGTTCGCGCAGGCGTCCGGGCAGGACGAGGTTGGCGTAGGCGTCCTGTTCGACGACGGCGCGCAGGACCTCATAGGCGACCAGTCGGGCTGGGTCGGCGATGCGGCGGCGTTGGGAGGGGGCCGAAGCGCTGAAGTGCCGGTTGCCCGAGCCGCCCCGGTTGCGTTGGCGTCCGGCGTCGTTGCGGCGTTCGCCGTGTGGGTCGTTGCTCATGAAAAGGAGACCTGCTTCCCTGTTGCGCCTTCTTCGTCGATATCCAGTCCACGGGCCCAGTCCGAGGCCTTCATCATCTTCTTGCCGGCTGGCTGGACCTGGTGGAGTTCAAGGGCATGTGAACCGGTTCCGACCAGGACGCGGGGCGCACGACCGGGCAGGACCCGCAACACTGCCGGCTCCAGATCCGTCACCGACGGTTCCAGACCGACGGCACCGAGTTTGAACCGCTTGCCGTCCAGCACGGTCCAAGGCCCGGGTTCGGGGGTGGTGCCGTTGATGCGCCGCCGGATCGCCAGTGCCGGTTCCGTCCAGGTGATATGTCCGTCCTCGATGCCCAGCTTGGGGGCCAACGTCACCGGGCCGCTTTGGGGCACGGGGGACAACGAACCGGCGTCGATCCCGTGGAGGGTCTGCGACAGCAGGACGGAACCACTTTCGGAGAGCCTGCCCAGCAGGGCTCCCGCGGTATCGTCCGGGGCGATGTCCTCGGTCAGTGTCCCATACACGGGGCCGGTGTCCAGGCCCTTCTCGAGGCGGAAGGTCACCGCTCCGGTGACATCGTCACCATGGATGATCGCGTGCTGGACCGGGGCGGCACCGCGCCAGGCCGGCAGCAATGAAAAGTGCAGGTTGACCCAGCCGTGCCGGGGCACTTCCAGGGCCTGCGGTGGCACCAGTCCCCCGTAGGCCACGATGGCCGCGACGTCGGCTTCGGTCTCGGCAATGGCCGAGACGACGTCGTCGTTGATCCTGTTGGCCTTGATGACCGGCAAACCCAATTCGGCGGCACGGGCCGCGACGGGTGAGGGGGTCAGGACGCGTTTGCGTCCGAGCGGGGCGTCTTCGCGGGTCAGGACGGCCACCACGTCCAGGCCGTCGGAGATGAGTCGTTCCAGGCAGGGCACGGCGATCTGCGGAGTGCCGGCGAACAAGACCCTCATCGAGCTGCTCCGAAGGTTCCGCCGAAGCTCGAGCCCACCGATGTGGCGCGGCTTCCGCGGATGCCGGCAGCGACGTCGTCGTATCCTGCGTCCCGGATGCGGCCCAGGGCCTCCTTCTTATCGGCCCCGCGCAGGCGGTCGACGTAGAGGCGGCCGTTGAGGTGGTCGGTTTCGTGTTGCAGGCAGCGGGCGAGCACCCCCTCGCCCTCGATGACGAGCGGCAACCCGGTCATATCAGATCCGGTCACCCGGGCCCAGCTGGGCCGGGGCAGGCGGTATCCCAGTCCGGGGACCGACAGGCAGCCTTCGGTGGCTTCGGCTTCCTCGGGTCCGCCGATTTCCATAACCGGGTTGACCACATGGCCGGCCTGGTCGTCGACCCGGTAGGTGAAGACCCTCAAGCCGACTCCGATCTGGGGCGCTGCGAGTCCGACGCCGGAGACGGCGTCCATCGTTTCGGTCATGTCCTGGACCAGTCGGGCCAGCTCGGGGCCGAACTCGGACACCTCGTCCGCGGGGGTTCGTAGCACGGGGTCCCCCACGATGCGGATTTCCAGAATCGTCATGACTGCATGCTCCTGACGCCGAGTACCCGGCAATGTGCTGTGGAAAGTCGTCCGGTGGCCCTGATGGCGGCGGTACCGGCGCGCACGAACCAGTCTACTGGGCCGGGGGCGGGCCCACGGGCCGCAGGGCGGTTCCGGCCTCGGAGACCTTCACCCCGGATTCCCAGACCCGGCGCAGTGCGAAGAACCTGCTCCAATACGCCGGCAGGACCTCGGGCGGGGCCATCAGGGTGCGCACTTCGGTCTGCCCCACGGCAACCCCGAGCAGCATCGGGTCCTCCCCATGCGGCCAGGGCTCCCAGGTTCCGGCCTCGGCGTCGACCACGACCTCCTCGGCCTTATAGCCGGCGGCCAGCTGCATGACGACCTTGGGATCCAACGCCTTGACCCGACCATCCCGGTCGGTGCCCTTGGTCTTGTAGTCGATCAGGCACAGTCGTCCACCGATCCGCGCCACCAGGTCCAGGGTTCCCGCATAGCCCACCGTGTGGTTCCAAACGGTGACCTCGGCAGCGATCGGCTCGACACGGTATTCGTCCCACCAGTCATCGAAGCGGGAGGCGAACCCGCCCTCGTCCTTTTCCAGGAGCACCTCCCGCGCTTCGGCGGCGGAATGCGGGCGGCCCAGAGCCCGCAGCGCCACCTGTTCGCAATAGTTGTGGACGCGGTCCCCTCTCGCTGCGGCCTCATTGCGGTAGGTCTCCGCGGCGTTGGAGGCGTCCCGTGCCACGGTGCGCAGTTTCGCCTTGTTGCCGACCGCTGCGCTCAGCCGATCGTCCTGGGTGACCGCCGTGGCAGCCATGTGCCCGATCCATCCGTCCAGAGAGATAGAAGCCTGCCCGATCACCGTGGTGATGGAGGGGACCTCGGGCAGCCCGTTGATCTTGCGGGAGTACATGCGGCCATACGTCGTCTGGTGGGCCAGGGCAGGTGAAGTCATGACCACGATTCTGGCATGCCGCCCCGACGTGTTGGGTGCGGCCCCGGTGATCCAGGCAGTGTTGGTTCGTCTGGGTTCCGCACTCCGACGCTCCGGTGACGAAGCCGATTTGGAACTTCGGTGAATCGTCGTATAGAGTTTTTACTCGTTGGAACGCACCAGATCGGAAAGCTAAAAGCGACCGAAACGGGGCAGTTCCACGACATGCGGACATAGCTCAGTTGGCTAGAGCGCCACCTTGCCAAGGTGGAGGTCGCGAGTTCGAATCTCGTTGTCCGCTCGCAAGTCACTGTAATGGTCGATTCGTCGATCAAACCGGGATTGGGAAACCAGTCCGGGTCACGGTGGGGTGGCCGAGTGGCTAGGCAGCGGCCTGCAAAGCCGTATACGCGGGTTCGAATCCCGTCCCCACCTCGCATACGGTAATGTTGCACCCTGAAGAGGGCGATTAGCGCAGCGGTAGCGCGCTTCCCTGACACGGAAGAGGTCACTGGTTCGATCCCAGTATCGCCCACTGAAAAGGCTCCGCCACGGCGGGGTTTTTTTATGCGGACATAGCTCAGTTGGCTAGAGCGCCACCTTGCCAAGGTGGAGGTCGCGAGTTCGAATCTCGTTGTCCGCTCCACGAACCGCCGAACGGCCCCAGTACCGACCAGGCGGTTTTTTCATTGCCTCCACACGATGAGGCACCACCGGCGGGGGGGTGTTTCACCCACGGCGCAGAGGCCGAGGGACCGTTCCCCTCGAATTCCCTTCCGGGACCCCACTATGATGGTGATCATACGGAAGCTTCGAAGGCTTCCCGGAGGAGAGGAGGTGTCACTTGGCTTTTTTTGACGAGCTCAAGGGCAAGGCCGAGGGACTCAAGGACAAGGCCGCTGAAGTGGCCAAGGATGGAGCCGAGAAGCTCCGTGGGACCGTAGGCGGCGTCGGCGATTTTGTCGACGAGAAAACCGGTGGCAAGTATTCCGACAAGGTGGACAACCTCCAGGAATCGGCCAACAACCTTCTCGACAAGGCAGCTGGCAACGACTCGAATCCCCCCACCTAGAATTCCGCGCATCCCTGAGGGGACGCCTGCCGGCCCACGAGCACGGCAAACAGGTGCCGGTACCGCCGTGAGGCGGGACCGGTACCTGCTCGTTAACGCGCTCCTGCCCCGGTGGTTGGCGGATTGATGATGGTCAGCACGCCTTCGGCCCCCGTTTCGGAAGCGTAGACATGTCGACCAGAGGACTCCCATGACAAGGCCTGCCCGGCAGTGATCTGCCGAGCCTGGCCTTCCGGCCCCACCACGGCTTCGCCCTCTACGAGGACCAGGCGTTCGGCCACGCCCTGGCCATGCGCCGGGGAGACCCTCCGGCCCGGGCCGATCGAGAGCCAATACACTTCGATCAACGATCCGTCAGCGACTCGACGGGCCTCCAGCAGCCGGGCCGACACCGGACCGCCCCCCACCGAGATCTCCCGGCCCCCCGGAGCCACCGCGTCTCCCCCGGCTGCATCGTGGGCCGGTGACTGGTGTCCGTCATCGCTGGAGACGAAACCGGCCAGCGGGACACCCAGGACGCCGGCGACGGCGTAGAGGGTCTCCAAGGTTGGATTGCGTTGCCCGTGTTCGAGTTCGGAGAGCGTTCCCTTGCCGATGCCCGCTGCCGTGGCCAGGCCGGTCAGTGTTAGCCCAGCCCTTTGCCGATGGGTGCGGATCCGGTTGCCGACGTGGAGCATGCGGGGATCGATTGCGGCTGACATGGACCCAGACTACGCTGAGACCGTTCCGTAAACAGAACCACCGTCAGTCGAGGTCATGTCGCACACCCCAGTTCCCACAGCCCCCCGAGATTTCGTGCGTCCACTGACCGCCGGTCTGGTCACTGCCCTGGTGGGCTTCACCTCCTCCTTCACCGTCGTTCTGGCCGGTCTGAGCGCCGTGGGCGCCAGCCCCGGTCAGGCCGCCTCCGGCCTTCTGGCGCTGACCATCGCGTTCTCGCTGTGCACGGTCGCCATTGCGGTCACCACCCGGCGTCCGGTGACCTTCGCCTGGTCGACCCCCGGCGCCGCCTTGCTGGCGGCCGCTGGTGGGCTGGGGCTCGGCTGGGATGAAGCAGTCGGCGGTTTCGTGATGTGTGCCTTGCTGATCTTCGTTACCGGTGCCGTACCGGCCATCGGGCGGTTGCTCGGAAGACTTCCGGCACCGCTGGCCCAGGCGATGCTGGCCGGGGTGTTGTTCGAACTCTGCCTCGCTCCGTTCCATGCCCTGGCCAACGTCCCGCTCATGGCGGGGGCGATCATCCTGGTCTGGCTCGTGTGCATGCGCTGGGCTCCACGTTGGGCCGTGCCGGCAGCCATGGCCGCCACGTTGCTGATCGTCTTACTCAACTCTGCCCAGACCGGAACGGCCCTGCCCGGCGACCTGTGGCCCCGACTTGAATTCACCATGCCGAGATTCACCTGGGCCGGGGCCACGGGCGTTGCTATGCCCCTGTACATCGTGACCATGGCCTCGCAGAACATCCCCGGGATGGCCGTCCTGTCCGGGTTCGGTTACAAGACCCCCTGGACCGCTTCCATGCTCGGCACCGGAGCCGCGGGGCTCGGCGCCGCCTTCTTCGGTGGGCACGCCATCA
Source organism: Actinomycetales bacterium (assembly GCA_038243055.1). GTDB lineage: Bacteria > Actinomycetota > Actinomycetes > Actinomycetales > Micrococcaceae > Arthrobacter_H. Next base: position 43,136 of record JBBSRM010000004.1, on the reverse strand, counting down.
ACCTGGCCGCCATTTCGGCAGCCCTCGCCGCTGGTGAGGAGGCGGGGCCCGACCGCTCGCGCCGCTGGATCGCCGCGGTCTCTGCCGGCGGCTTCTACTTTCTGCTCGGCCTGGGAGCCACCGCCGTGGGAGCGGTGGCCGTGACGGCCCCCGAGGGCCTGCTGACGGCAGCCGCCGGTCTGGCGCTCTTTGGCACCCTGGGTGCCGCGGCCTCCTCGGCGCTGGAGGATCCCCGCTCCCGCTTCGGCGCCCTGACCACGTTCATGATCACCGCCTCCGGCGTTGCGTTCCTGGGTGTGGGTGCCGCCTTCTGGGGGCTGGCCGGAGGCTTGCTGGTCAGATGGGCCATCGAACGCCCGGGTCGCCACTAGGCTGGGGCCATGACGGACCCCTACGGCGACGAGGACCTCGTCGTCTTCTACGACTCCGATAACGCCGCCGGCCGGGACCACCAGTACTACCGGTCGCTGGCCAATGCGCTCGGCGCTCATAAGATCGTCGATCTGGGTTGCGGAACGGGGCTACTCACCCGGACCCTGACGGCACCTGGGCGCGAGGTCAGCGGTGTGGACCCGAGCCCCACGATGCTCGGGTATGCGCGCCTGCAGCCAGGGGCGGATGGGGTGACATGGATCGACGGTGATGCCCGCGCCCTGGACCCGGCGGGCGATGCCGAGCTGGTGATCTGCACCGGGAACGCCTTCATGCACATCGGGACGAACGAGCTCGTGGTGACGCTCGAGCGTCTTCGACGCACGCTGGTTCCGGGCGGGGTGCTGGCCTTCGAAACCCGCAATCCGGCCTACCGGGAATGGGAAAACTGGACCCCGGCGAAAACGACAAGCATCCGCTCGGCGGCGTTCGGGCAGCTCACCGAATGGCTCGAGGTCACCTCGGTGAGCCCCGGCGTCGTCGTCTTCGACAGCCACAACGTCTTCCCCGACGGGATGGACCGGGTCTCCACCAGCACCCTGTATTTCCGCACGGAGGCCGAACTGGTCGAAGCGCTGCACGCCGCGGGGTTCGACGACGTCGAGGTCCGGGGTACCTGGGAGGGGGACCCCGTGGCCGCGGAGCACCGGCTGCTCATCGTGCGGGCCACCACGGGCCCATTGCCCACCCCGGTGCTCTAACCGGGAAAAGCTAGATCGCCACTTCGGCCTTCTGCCCTTCACGGGCCAGGGCAGTCAGCCGCGACACCGCACGGGAGTACTTCTTCTGGTACCCACCGGCCATCATCTCCTCGGTGAACAGCTCGTTGAACGGCTGGCCGCTGGCCAACACGGGAACGTCCTTGTCGTAGAGCCGGTCGGCCAGCACGACGAAGCGCAAGGCCAGCGACTGTTCGGTGATGGTCTGGACCTGGTGCAGGACCAGGATGTCGACATCGGCCACCAACTGCCGATAGCGGCTCGGGTGGACGCTCGAAAGATGCTTGACCAGTTCGCCGAAGTCATCGATGGCCAGTACCTTGTCTGCGTAGAGCTCGGTGGCGGTGGACTCGAGATCGGCATCGTCGACTGGCCGGGGCGCCTCGGGCAGGCCGCGGTGCCGGAAGTCATCACCGTCGATGCGCAGGACATCGAACTGGTCGGCCAGCACCTGGATCTCGCGCTGGAAGTCCACGGCGGCGAAGCGGCCCTCTCCCAATGAACCAGGCAGGGTGTTCGAGGTCGCCGCCAGCTTCACACCGGCGTCGGATAATTCACGCATGAGCCGCGACATCAGCACCGTGTCACCGGGATCATCGAGTTCGAATTCGTCGATGCACACCAGGTTGTAGCCGCTGAGGACCTCCACGGTCTTGCGGAAGGACAGGGCACCGACCAGGTTGGTGTATTCAACGAACGTGCCGAAGGCCTTGGGGCCGGGGACCGCGTGCCAGAGGGAAGCCAGCAGGTGGGTCTTGCCCACGCCGAACCCTCCATCGAGGTAGATGCCGGCCTTGGTCTGGGGGCCTTTCGAGCCGAAGATCCGTCCCAGCAGGGACTTCTTCGACTCACCGACTCCCTCGGCGAATACACGCAGGGCCTCCACCGCCTCGGTCTGTGATGGCTGCGCCGGATCCGGACGGAAGGTGTCGAAGGACACAACGCCGAATCGGTACGACGGATGGAATCCGGCGAGCAGCTCGTCGGGCGAGACCTTGGGGATGCGTTCGGTCAGGTGTTCGATGTGTGCCACGGGCGGGGTCGGTTCCTTTGTGCGGGGACGGGCCGGCGCGCGGGGCGCACCATGACCAACTTTACGCCCCGCGCGCAAAGCCACCGGCACGTGACCTCGGACCCGGCGGCCCGGCACCCGAGGACGTAGGCTGGAGACAGATCCCCCAGCCACCGTGTGAAACGAGGAATCCTCATGGGCCTTGCCGCCGATACCAATACCAAGTTCTCCGCCTATGCCCATCCCGGGCGCTTGGTCTCCACCGATTGGCTGGCCGAGCACCTCGAGGATGACGGCCTGGTCGTCGTGGAATCCAACGAAGACATCCTGCTCTACTCCACCGGGCACATCCCCGGTGCCGTGAACATCGACTGGCACACCGATCTCAACGATGAAGTCACCCGCGACTACGTCGATGGTGAAGCCTTCGCCCAACTCATGGGCGCCAAGGGCATCACCCGGGAGACCACCGTGGTGATCTATGGGGACAAGAGCAACTGGTGGGCCGCCTACGCCCTCTGGGTCTTCACGCTGTTCGGCCACGAGGACGTCCGCCTGCTCGACGGAGGCCGCGATAAGTGGCTGGCCGAGGGACGCGAGACGACCCGCGAGAAGCCCCGGACCGAGACCTTCGACTACCCGGTGGTCCCGCGCAACGACGACGCCATCCGCGCTTTCCGGGAGGATGTGAGCGCCCACTTCGGCAAGCCGTTGATCGATGTCCGCTCCCCCGAGGAATACACCGGTGAACGCACCCACATGCCTGACTACCCGCAGGAGGGTACGTTACGCGGCGGGCACATCCCCACCGCGGCATCGGTCCCGTGGAGCAAGGCAGCCAACGAAGACGGCACCTTCCGCAGCCGGCCCGAGCTGGAAGCCCTGTACCTGGACGAGGCAGGATTGAAGCCCGGGGACGACGTCATTGCCTACTGCCGGATCGGCGAACGGTCCAGCCACACCTGGTTCGTGCTCAAGCACCTGCTCGGTTTCGAATCCGTCCGCAACTACGATGGTTCCTGGACCGAATGGGGCAACGCGGTCCGCGTTCCGATCGCCGTCGGTACCGAACGCGGCGAGGCCCCGGCCTCCCCCGCCCGCAGCTAACCCCCACCGCCCACCAAGGAGCATGCACCCATGAGTGATACCGCCATTCCTTCCGCCCTGGCGGAGATCATCGATGACTTCAACGCGATTACCGAGCGCGAGCGCTTGGAATTGCTCTTGGAGTTCTCCGACGAGTTGCCCGCCCTGCCGGAGCGGTTCGCCGAACACCCGGAGCTGCTGGAACGGGTCGTGGAATGCCAGACCCCGCTGTTCCTGACCGTGGAGATCGCCAATACCGATGCCCGTGAGGTCAGCTTGTTCTTCTCGGCCCCACGGGAAGCACCGACCTCACGGGGTTTCGCCGGCGTGCTGGCGGAAGGGCTCGATGGCTTGCCGGCCGCCGAGATCCTCGCCGTGCCCAACGACATGCCCGACCGGCTCGGCCTGACCCGGGCCATCACCCCGCTGCGCATGCGCGGCATGTCCTCGCTGCTGGGCCGCATCAAACGCAAGGTCGCCGAAGGCCTGGCCGCGTAGTCGGCTGCCGGGATGTCCAGGAAGAAGCACGCCCAGGACGCTGGTAGCACACCGGCCACCCTTCTCCTGGACGCCGACGGCGCCACCTACACGACCCATGCCTACGGGCATGATCCGCAGGCCCCGTCCTACGGCACGGAAGCAGCGGAGGCGCTGGGGGTCGATCCCGCCCGGGTGTTCAAGACCCTGCTGATCGATACCGGCCGCCCTGGGGCCGAAGCGCTGGCGGTGGCGATCGTCCCGGTGACCGGTTCCCTGGATCTCAAGGCAGCTGCCACGGCGCTGCACGTGAAGAAGGTTCATATGGCGCAGGGTGCCGACGCGCAACGGCGTACCGGCTACGTCCTGGGCGGGATCTCCCCGCTGGGTCAACGACACCCTTCGACGACGTTGCTTGATGAATCCGCGAAGAACTGGCCGACGATCCACGTCTCGGGCGGGCGTCGTGGACTGGAGATCGAAGTGGCTCCGCTGGACCTGATCCGGCTGACCGACGCCTGGTCGGTACCTCTGGCCGGACCGTAGCCTCCGAGGCCGCAGGCCTAGCTGCTGCGACGCGTTCCACCGGGCTTCGGGGCCACGATGATCCGGGAAAGCCACCGGGTGACCGTCTGCTCCCAGCGTTCGGGATCGACATTCCATTCGCGCGTGTGCGCCGCGACCGTGAAGCGTTCGAAGGTGACCATCTCGGGGTTGAGTTCGGCCAGCTGGGCGGAGGCTCCCACCGGCACGAAGTCGTCGTCCTCGCTATGCAGGATCAAGGTGGGAACCCGTAGCTGGTCTGCCTTGGCGATCCAGTTCAGCTCCTTCAGATCCACCGGGGCCGCCAGACCGGTGATCGTGCGGCCGGCACGGTTGGAGAGCATCCACTGCCCCAGCCGACCGACGGCTTCGGGGATGCGGTGGACCTTGGCATGGTGGCGGAGTACGTCGATCCAGTTCACCACCGGGCCATCGAGCACCAGTGCTTGGATATGGCGCTTATGCCGTGACTTATCGGCCACCTGCAGGCTGATGGCCCCACCCATGGACCACCCCATGAGGATGATGTTGTGCGCGCCGTGCTGAAGGGCGAAGTCGATCCCGGCGTCGACGTCCTCCCATTCGGTGCTGCCCAGTCCGTACCGCTGATCGGAGGCGGACGGGGCCACCCCGTCGTTGCGGTAGGACAGCAGCAGTGAGCTGATGCCCAGCCCCGCGGTGGTTGACAACGCCCGCAAGCCCTCGGTGCGTGCGGCCCCGCGGCCGTGCACCATGATCGCCCAGGTGTCGGCACGATCGGTGCCGGGAACCAACCACGCCGGGGCGTTGCCGACCGACGTCGGAATGTCCACGTTTTCGGCAGCGAATCCGGCATCCTCAGGCGTTTCGTAGACGGCTCCGGACCACCAGCCCCGAACCGCGGTATCCAGTTTCCCCGAATAGACGTGCTCGACGCGACGGGCGATGGTGCCCTCCGCCGGGGTGAAGGAGAGGATCTCCCCGATCCGGGCGTGGCCGCGGCCGGCGTCGAAGTACAGCGAGTAGGTTCCGGGATCGGTGGTTTCGGTGGTGGCGGGCAGGATGACTTCCAGCCCCTCGTCTCCGCGCACGACGGCGAGGATCGCCAGGTCCTCGGTCTTGCGCACCGGAAGCACCACCTGCCGGGCGAAATATCCGGCCAGCCCGGACGCACTGGCGGCCAGCAGGGAGCCGGCGGCGAGGCCGACACCGGCACCGAGGACGGCCCACCGCATCATGGGGGCCTTGGGGGTCGCAGGGTCGGCGGTCCGTGTGTACTCGCGCATGTACCCATCATGGCAAGTCAAGCCGGGAGCGCCAAGTCCCCGCCGGCCCGTTCCGTCACCCGGCAGCCTGACCGGCGGTCGTGGGGAATGGCTGGGCCGCCCCGGACGTTGGACCGGATGTGAGTACATTTTCTGATTCGAACGCCCAGTCCTCCCCCGTCACCAAGACCGATGAGCAGTGGAAGGAAGAACTCAGCACCGAGGAATACCAGGTGCTTCGACAAGCAGGAACGGAGCGTCCCTTCACCGGCGAGTACTGGGATAGCACCACCGAAGGTGTCTACGCCTGCCGCGCCTGCGGTGCCGAGCTGTTCACCAGCAAGGAGAAGTTCGGTTCGGATTGCGGCTGGCCCTCCTTCTTCGCGCCCTTGGCAGAGGGGACCGTGCGCTACCTGCATGACAAGTCCATGGGCATGGAACGCATCGAGGTCCGCTGCGCCTCCTGCGACTCGCATATGGGGCACGTGTTCGAGGGCGAGGGACTGGACATCCCCACCGACCAGCGCTTCTGCATCAACTCGGTATCGCTGAGCCTGCGTCCCACCGACGCCTAGCCACACCGCACAGGGCAGCATGCCCTGCGCTGGGCCTGCAGAGGGAAATCCTCCCCATAAGCATGAGCATCTCTTGGTCTCGCTTGCTCCGCACACCAGCACTACTTGATCTCTTCTAGGCTGAAATCACCACGGCAGCAGGCCGGCGCAACCAGCGCGGCCCCGGAGATGATTCGAGGTGCAGGACCGATGTCCCAGGCAACCATGACGCATGACACCACCAGCGGACACGGCGAGGATCTTGCCAACAACCCGTCCTGGCTGGAGCTGAAGGCGGCGGCCACCGCTTTCCAGGAGCTGCAGGTCAAGGACGGCTCGGTCCCCGAAGCAGCCGACCAGACCCGCGCCGCGGAACTGACCACCGCCATCACCGATGCCGTGGCGGAGCTAAGCCCCCATTTCGAGCACGACGGCGCCTATCTGGACCAGGTGGTCGTGGACTTCAAGACCTGGGCCGACGGCGGTTTCGGCGTCCCCGATTTCCTGGACTCCCTCCAGGTCTTCCAGCCGCAGCTGGACCGCGTCGACGGCCTGCGCCATCTCGTGCTGTTCCCCATGTACACGCAGAACGGTTCAACCAACCGCTTCGTCGAGGCCGTGCTGGTCGAGGTCATCTGGCCCGAGTTCATCGCCGAGCTGGAAGCCGGGGACTACTCGAATCAGCTGTTCGTTCCGCTGCGCTTCCTGGATTTCACCCCCGGCTACGACACCAACGCGGCGGTCCTCTTCCCCGAATCGGTGGCCATGCGCGAAACGCCGGCGTTCACCTGGGGCGCGATCTTCCAGGACCGCGAGGCCGCCCGCTACCGTCGGGTCGTTGCCGCCGCGGCCGAGATCACCAATCTCGATCTGCCGGCCGAGGCAGCCGAACTCCTGGCCGACCAGAAGCTGACCGAAGAAACATTCATCATGTGGGACATGATCCACGATCGCACCCACATGCGCGGGGATCTGCCCTTCGACCCCTTCATGATCAAGCAGCGCATGCCCTTCTTCCTGTACTCCCTGGAGGAACTGCGTTGCGATCTCACCGCCTTCCGCGAGTGCGTCAAGATCGCCGCGTCCCCGGCCTCGGATCCCGAGACCGCCCGGCATGCCCGCCTGGTCCAGTACACGGTGATCTTCGATCGGATCTTCCGCTTTGCCATCACCGGCAACCGCGTGCGCAACTACGACGGACTCGGCGGCCAGCTGCTCTTCGCCTGGATGCACCAGCACCACGTGCTGCACTGGACCGACACCAAACTGACCATCGACTGGGACGCCATCCCGCAGGTCGTCAGCGCCCTGGGCGACGCCATCGACGATCTGTACTGGCGCTCCATCGACCGGCCCAAGCTGGCCCACTGGCTGGCCGCCTACGATCTGGTTTCCTCCACGCTCACCCCGCACCCGGCCTCGGTGTGGGCGAAGGGCAAGGAAGCCCTGCCGCTGACCGAGCCGCTGAAGGAAATGACCAACCAAGTCCTCGACGACGAGTTCCCGCTGTCGATGTTCTACGAGGCGTTGGGCAAGAAGATGAAGCCGGTCATCGAATCCACGGTGGGCATCACCGCTGGCGACGTCCCGGCCTCGGCCTAGACTAGCCAGATGAGCACACCGCATATACCCACCGTCCTCATTGCCGGTGCCACCTCGTCCTCCGGCGTGGCCGCCGCCCGGTCGCTGCATGATTCCGGAGCCCGGGTCCTGGTCGTCGGCACCGACGCGGCACGCCTGGAGGAACGTCTGGGGTTCGCCTCGGGACGCTACGAAACCGATCTGACCGACTTCGCCGCCACGGCGGCGTTGGCCGAACGGATCCACGCCGAGGTCGGACCGATCGATGGGCTGATCCACTTGGTGGGCGGCTGGCGGGGCGGCAAGGATCTGGCCGGGCAGTCGGATGAGGACTACGACTTCCTGCACCGCAACGTCGTGACCACCTTGCGCAACACCTCGCGGGTCTTCTACCAGGACATCGCCGACTCCCCCGTGGGTCGACTCGCCGTGGTCTCCTCCACGGCGGTCCAGCGTCCGAGTGCTTCCGGAGCGAACTACATCTCCGTCAAGGCCTCGGCCGAGGCATGGACGATGGCTACCGCAGGAGGCCTGCGTGCCGCCCAGTCAGGCCATAAGCAGAACCCCGTCACCCAGCATTCCGCCGCCCTCGTCCTGGTCATCAAGGCCTTCGTCGACGCCTCGGCACGCGAGCAGGAACCCGGCAAGGAATTCGCGGGGTTCACCGACGTCTCCGATTTCGGCAGTGCGGTCGCCGGTCTTTTCGACGCGGATGCCGCGACCTTGAACGGCACCCGCCTGTCCCTGGTGCCGCAGGCATAGACTGGAACGACTTCCCACCAGCAACTTCTGAGGATAAACGTGAGCACATCCCTGCACGACACCATGGTCCGCGGCTTCGCATCGGATAACTACTCGGGAGTCCATCCGGAGATCATCGAGGCGCTGATCGCCGCCAACGGCGGCCACCAGATCGCCTACGGCGAAGATGAATACACCGAACGGCTCGGGCACGTCATCCTGTCCCACTTCGGACCAGCCACCGAGGCCTTCCCGATGTTCAACGGTACTGGTGCCAACGTGACGGCCCTGCAGTCGTTGCTGCCGCGCTGGGGCGCAGTGGTCTGTGCCGATACGGCACATATCCACGTCGACGAGAACGGTGCCCCCGAGCGGGCCGGCGGCATGAAGCTGCTGACCGTACCGACCCCGGACGGCAAACTGACACCCGAACTGATCGACCGCGAGGCCTGGGGATGGGGCGATGAACACCGCGCCCAGCCGTTGGCGGTCTCCTTGACCCAGTCCACCGAGCTCGGCACTTTGTACACGATCAACGAGTTGAAGGCGATCACCTCCCATGCCCACGAATTGGGCATGAAGGTCCATATGGATGGAGCCCGCCTTTCCAACGCCGCCGCCGCCCTGGATGTGCCCCTGCGGGCCTTCACCCGCGATGCCGGGATCGACATCCTGAGCATGGGCGGCACCAAGAACGGGATGATGTACGGCGAGGCCATCGTCGTCCTGGATCCGGAGGCCGCCACCGGGCTGAAATACCTGCGGAAGATGAACATGCAGCTCGGCTCGAAGATGCGCTTCATCTCAGCCCAGCTCATCGCCCTGTACGAAGGTGACCTCTGGCAGCGCTCGGCTTCCCACGCCAACGCCATGGCCCAGCGCCTCCGGGCCGCCGTGGTGGACATCGACGGGCTGGAAATCACCCAGCCCACGGAGTCCAACGCCGTGTTCGCGAAGCTGCCCGCCGCTGCCGCCGACCGGGTCCGTGAGGACTTCCGCTTCTACGACTGGGACGAAGCCACCGGCGAGGTTCGTTGGATGTGCGGCTTCGACACCACCGAGGACGACGTCGACCGCTTCGCCGCAGCCATCCGGGCTGAGGTAGCTGCTGGCTAGCGCCAACGGCCACTCCACCACGCTCGAGCACCGTCTCGATGCCCTGGCCCATCGCCTCATCGGCCGGTTCCCCGAAAGCAGGACGGCCGACGTCCTGATCGAATTCTCGGTCTTCACGGCCAAACAGGCGTGGGCCTGCATCTTCGGTGCGGCGATGCTGGCTGTCCTGTTGGCCACGCGGCTCTGGTACCCCCCCTGGCGCGCAATGACGCGGTGACGCTGGCGGCGGTACTCATCCAGGTGCTCATGGTGGCCTGCCGCCTGGAGACGCTGCGCGAGTTACGCGTCATCGTGCTGTTCCATATCGTGGGCACCGGCATGGAGCTGTTCAAGACCAGTGTCGGTTCGTGGATCTATTCAGGCGAGGGGCTGCTCCATCTGGGCAACGTCCCGCTCTACAGCGGGTTCATGTACGCGGCGGTCGGCTCCTACATGGTCCGCGTCTTCCGGCTCTTCGACCTGCGCTTCGAACGCTATCCCCACAGGTGGGCCACCGCCGTGCTAGCCGGTGCCATCTACCTGAACTTCTTCACCCACCACTACATCGTTGATCTGCGCTGGCTGCTCTTGGCGGCGGTGCTCGTGGTCTTCGGCCGCAGCTGGATGCATTTCCGCGTCTTCCGTTTGAGGTTGCGGATGCCGCTGGTCCTCTCGTTCGTGCTGGTGGCCCTGTTCATCTGGTTCGCTGAGAACATCGCCACCTGGTCCAATGCCTGGGCCTACCCGGACCAGCTCGACGGCTGGCAATTCGTCTCCATCAGCAAGCTCGGGTCCTGGCTGTTGCTCATGATCATCTCGGTGGTGCTGGTGACGTGGGTCTACCCGCCCCAGGCGCCGGATCCAGCGCAGGTCCAGCCGGGGGCTGCTGACGGTATCCGACTAGAAGAGAAGCCAGGTGGCCAGTCCCAGGACAGCCGAAACGATGACCAGCAAGCCGAAGATCCGAGGCAGGACCCAGCGATTGACCGCTGATTCCGTGTTCATCGGGTCGCCGGGGCCCTCCCCGGCTCCCCCGCCGTCAGGTGCGGCCACCGGGGTTGCCACGGCCAGCTCATAGGCCAGCAGCAGGCGTGAAGGCGCAGCCATGGTCGCCATCGATGCCGCCACGTTGGTGGCTGCCACCATTTGCAGGACCGAACTGCCCAACTCCGTGGCCACCTGGGTCTGGGTGGCGGTCAGCATGGCATTGGCAGCCGTATTCGAACCGGTGATGAAACCGGCCAGGGCATTCACTGCCGGCGCGATGACCAGATAACTCCCGCCCATGGCCGCCAAGGCCGTGCCCAGTTCCGCTCCCATTCCGGTGGCCGCCAGCACGGATCCCAGAACGGTGAAGCAGAACGTCACCACGCCCACCGGAAGCCAGGTCCGCCAGGCGGAGGCCGCCCGGTGCCCAAGCCGTGCCTCGGGCCGGCCACTGCCCCGACGCTGTCCCGGCCCGAAGTGGGCCACCAGACAGGCCCCGACAAGCCAGGTGGCGGGGCTGCCGATCGCCCGCAAGCCGAGATTCGGTTCCCACGACGACGTCACGGCCCGGGTGGCCAACAGCCCGGCGGCCATGACGGCATAGGGCAAGGAGGCCCGTGCCACCACCCATCCGGCGGCGATGAGGGAGCCGCGCCATCGATACACCAGCAAGTGCGCGGCGATCGGAACCAACGAGCCCATCACCCCTGCCAAAGGGGTGCCCATCAGGACGTTGGCTCCGAGGATCCCCGCCCAGAGCAGCAGAGCGCTAGCCACTGCGCCGCCGAAGAGCCGGCCCACGGAACCTTCATGGCGCAGCAGGAACGTCACCAGAAATGCCACGCCGAGCATGACTGGAAGGGAAAAGATCGCCGAACGGATCCCCACCTCCAACAACGAGGTACCCGACAGTTCCGAGGCCAGCAGGGTCCCGGGACCGAGCGCACCCCAGGGAACTGCGAGCAGCCCGAGCAGCGAGAAGATCGTCGAGCGTGGCACCGAGTGCCCGATCAAGCGCAGGATCGGCACCCCCACGGTGACGCCGATGCCGAAGCCGGTCACCGATTCGGCGAAGGGGACGATCCCGAAGACCACCAGCAACGTCCCGGTGCGGCGTGATGGAGCACTCGATCGCAGCCAGCCGGAAATCGAGGCCATCGCGCCGGTGTTGGACATGATCCGACTCAGCAGGACCCCTGCGTAGAGGATCAGCAGGATCTCGATGATGGTCGGGGCAAAACCAGCCAACGATCCCCCGACCACCGACCAGGGGGTCGGGAAGAAGACCAAGGCCATCACGATGCCCACCGCCAACGACCAGATGGAAATCCGGGTGGATTTGATGCCCAGGAAGAACAGCACACCAGCGAGCACGATCGGTACAGCAGCAGCGGCTGCCAACATGATCCACCTCCAGGTTCCTTGATCGTCAACGGCCCGTGGCCGGGAACACATCGCCCCGAACGACCGTAGTCCACCGAGCCCTGTCCGGCCTTGCGCCCCGCTGCCCGCGCGGCGTCCGCACCAGCGGCCGACCCACCGGAGCACACGACGGCGGCGAGCCTTCCGGGCACCCCGGACCGATGACCCTAGACTCGGTTCCGTGACCGCTCTTGGCGACCTGGCACAGGTTCCCCCAGACTTCATGACGGCGCTCTCCGGACTCCGTCAGGCCGATTGCCGTGCCGAAATGCACTTGGCCGAGATCCCGGCCCCCGCACGGCTGGCCCCGTTCGCGGTGGCCCTCTCCGCCGAGGTCCTGGAATCCCCTCCCCGGGTCCACAGTTCCCCCCATGGCCCCGCGGCGGCTGCCCTGGCGGAGGCCCGCACCCTGGACGACGACAACGAGTTGGCCACCGGACGATTCATCCTGTTGCACGATCCAGAAGGCTCCGACCTCTGGAACGGGACCTTCCGCATCGTCACCTACATCCGGGCCCAGCTCGATGCCGAGATGGGTAACGACCAGATGCTTGGCTCCGTGGCCTGGACCTGGTTGCTCGATGCCCTGCATGAGAACGACGCCGCCTACGCGCACGCCGGGGGCACCGCCACGCGGATGCTCTCCCAGAGCTTCGGCAGCCTGCAGGAACGTCCCGAAACCATTGATATCGAGTTGCGTGCCTCCTGGACCCCGCAGGGGGCTGACCTCCAGTCCCATCTGGAGGCGTGGAGCGATATGGTGTGCACCTTTGCCGGTTTGCCACCCCTGCCGGAGGGCGTGACAGCACTTCCACGCCGCCGTCGGAGTTGAATCCACTAGAATTGGTTTCATCATGACCACTTCGCGCACCGACAGCACACCCGCAACCACCGACACCGAGGATCCGGCGCCCCCGGCGCCTGAACCCACGCCGCTGACGGAACCCCGCGAAGGAGTCCCCCCGGTGGTCAACACCGACGCCGGACTGCTCCGTGCCGCACGCTCCCTGGCCGCCGGCAGCGGGCCGGTGGCAGTGGACGCCGAGCGGGCTTCGGGTTTCCGCTACGGCCAACGCGCCTTCCTGGTCCAGCTCCGCCGTCGCGGGGCCGGCACCTGGCTGATCGACCCGGTCCCGTTCAACGATCTGCTCCCAGTGAACGAGGCCCTGCACGGTGTGGAGTGGATCCTGCATGCGGCCACCCAGGATCTGCCCTGCCTGGGCGAACTCGGCCTGCACCCGGATGCCCTCTTCGACACCGAATTGGCAGGACGCATCGCCGGCCTGCCCCGCGTGGGGCTCGGCCCGGTCGTGGAGTCCCTGCTCGGGCTGCGGCTGGCCAAGGAACATTCCGCCGCCGATTGGTCCACCCGTCCGCTCCCCGAGCCCTGGCTCAGGTACGCAGCCCTGGATGTCGAGGTCCTCGACGAGCTGCGTATCGCGTTGGCCGAGCTGCTGGAGGAGTCGGGCAAGCTGGGTTTCGCCGCCGAGGAATTCGAGGCCATCCGTACTGCTCCGGCACCGGCCCCCCGCGTTGATCCGTGGCGGCGCACCTCGGGTCTGCATCAATTGCGCGACCGCCGCCAACTCGCTGCCGTCCAGGCCCTGTGGTTCGAGCGGGAGTCGCTGGCGGAGAACCGCGATGTCGCTCCCGGCCGGCTCATTCCCGATGCCGCACTGATCGCTGCGGCCAAGGCCATGCCTACCACCGTCCCGCAAATGCTCAAGACTCCGGGCTTCCATGGCCGGGCGGCGAGCAAGGAGGCGCCTCGTTGGCTGCGCTGCCTGCAGTCGGCCCGTCAGGCCGAGGAGCTGCCTCCCATGCACATTCCCACGTCGGCCCCGCCCCCGGCACGCACCTGGCCGGAGAAGGACGAAGCCGCAGCCCGCCGGTTGACCACTGCCAAGCCCCGCGTCGCCCGGCGTGCCGAACAGCTGGAGATGCCCACAGAGAACCTGCTCACCCCCGACACCCTGCGTCGGGTAGCCTGGCGTCCGCCGGCGGAGATCACCCCGGAGACCGTCGCCACCGCTCTGGGCGAGCTCGGAGCCCGTCCGTGGCAGATCCGCGAAACCGCCCCGATCATCACGGTCGCCTTCCTGGACCCTGAACCGCTGCCGAATAAGCGGACGTCCAAGGCTGAGTGACCGGTCCGGGAGCTCCCGGACGGTTATTGCGGGGCGCGCCGGGGACAGGGCGGGACGTCAACGCCTTGCGCCCCTAGTTACCGGCCGGTAACATATGGGTTGGATCACATTCATTCCACGCAAGGAGTCACCCCCAGTGAGCCCAACATCCGCACGCGCGCTGCCGCGCAACCGGCAGGTCCGCGACGTCGTGTTCGTCGACGGCGTCCGCACCCCCTTCGGCAAGGCCGGAGACAAGGGCATCTACCACGGCACCCGTGCCGATGACCTGGTGGTCAAGTGCATCCGCGAACTACTGCGCCGCAATCCCGAGGTCCCCGCGGAGCGCATCGACGAGGTCGCCATCGCCGCAACCACCCAGACCGGCGACCAGGGCCTGACCATCGGGCGCACCGCGGCCTTGCTGGCCGGGCTGCCCCAGTCCGTGCCCGGCTTCGCCATCGACAGGATGTGCGCCGGCGCGATGACCGCGGTGACCACCACGGCTTCCTCCATCGCCTTCGGCGCCTACGACGTCGTCGTCGCCGGCGGTGTCGAGCATATGGGCAACCACCCCATGGGCGCCGACGCCGACCCGAACCCCCGCTTCGTTTCCGAGCGTCTCGTGGACCCTGCGGCCCTGAACATGGGCAACACCGCAGAGAACCTTCATGACCGCTTCCCGGCCATCACCAAGGAACGCGCCGACCGTTACGCGCTCGCCAGCCAGACCAAGCTGGCCGCCGCCTATGAAGCCGGGAACATCCAGCCCGATCTGGTTCCCGTGGCGGCGCGCCGTCCGGGCGAAGGATGGGCCCTGAACACCACCGACGAGCCGCCGCGGCCCGGTACGACGCTCGAGGACCTGGAGTCCCTGCGCACCCCCTTCCGCGCCCACGGCCACGTCACTGCCGGCAACGCCGCAGGACTGAACGACGGCGCCACGGCAGCCCTGCTGACCTCCTCCGAGACCGCCGAGGAACTGGGGCTTGCCCCGAAGATGCGCCTGGTCGGTTACGCCTTCGCCGGCGTCGAGCCGCAGGTCATGGGTATCGGCCCGGTCCCCGCCACGGAGAAGGCCCTGGCCCAGGCGGGCCTGTCCATCGAGGACATCGGACTCTTCGAGATCAACGAGGCCTTCGCCGTGCAGGTCCTGTCGTTCCTGGACCACTACGGCATCGCCGACGACGACTCCCGGGTGAACCGCTATGGTGGTGCCATCGCCGTCGGCCATCCGCTGGCTTCTTCGGGCGTACGCCTGATGAACCAGCTCGCCCGCCAGTTCGAGGCCGACCCCTCCGTGCGCTACGGCCTGACCACCATGTGCGTCGGGTTGGGCATGGGCGGCACCGTCATCTGGGAAAACCCCCACCACGCCGACTACGGGAAGGACGCCTGAGACATGGCTACCAAGGATTTTGACCGCTTCGAGACACTCGCCGAGCAGGTCCCCGACGAAATCATCACCCACACCCTGGTCTCCGACGTCACGCTGGCCTCCGGTGCGAAGCTGGCGCTACTGACCCTGGACAACGGGCTGGACCACACCAAGCCGACCACCCTGGGCCCGGGAACCCTCATCGAACTCGGGCGTGAGCTCAACCGTCAGCACGAACGGGCCGCTGCCGGGCAGATCCAGGCCCTGGCCGTCACCGGCAAACCCCACTTCCTCGTCGCCGGCGCTGACCTGACGACGGTGAAGACGCTGAAGAAGTCCTCCAGTGGGGCACTGATGGCCGAGCTCGGTCATTCCGCCTACGACCTGCTGGCCGACCTCGGCGTCCCCACCTTCGCGTTCATCAACGGCGTCGCCCTTGGCGGCGGTTTGGAGATCGCGCTGGCCGCGAACTACCGCACCGTCTCCTCCGGCGCCAACGGCCTCGGGCTACCCGAGGCATTCATCGGACTGGTCCCCGGCTGGGGCGGTGTCTACCGGCTGCCGCGTCTGATCGGTCCGGAAGCGGCAACGACGGTGATGATCGAGAACCCGCTGAACAACAACCGGTCCCTCGCCGGCCCCGCGGCCTTCAAGCTGGGCATCGCCGATGCCATGTTCGAACCAGCCGATTTCGTCGAGCAGTCCCTGGCCTGGGCGGATACCGTCCTGGCAGGTGCCGAGGTCGCCCGACCGAACGCCGTGGATCCTGCCACCGACCCGGCAGTGGCCGACCGCTGGGATGCAGCGGTCGCCAAGGGACGGGCGTTCGTCGAAGCCAAGACCTCAGGTGCCGCCCCGGCACCAGGCAAGGTCCTCGACGTCTTCGAGGCCGGCAAGACGATCAGCCAGGCCGAATCGGCAAAGCTCGAATGCGCTGCCCTGATCGAGCTGATGCAGACCCCGCAGTTCCACGACACCGTCTACTCCTTCCTGGATCTGGTGCAGAAGCGTGCCAAGCGCCCGGCAGGGGCTCCCGACCGCAAGCTCGCGCGCCCGGTCACCAAGATCGGTGTCGTCGGTGCCGGGCTGATGGCCGGGCAGTTCGCCCTGCTCTTCGCCAGGATGTTGAAGGTCCCGGTCGTCATCAGCGATATCGACCAGGGACGCGTGGACAAGGGCCTGGCCTACATCCACGGCGAGGTCGATAAGCTGCTGGCCAAGAAGCGGATCTCCGCGGACGCAGCCAACCGCACGAAGGGGCTCGTCACCGGTTCGGTGAGCAAGGATGCCTTCGCCGACGCCGATCTGGTCATCGAGGCCGTCTTCGAGGAACTCCAGGTCAAGAAGCAGGTCTTCGCCGAGGTGGAGGCCGTGGTCTCCCCCGACTGCATCCTGGCCACCAACACCTCCTCGTTGTCGGTCACGGACATGGCAGCCGATCTGAAGCACCCCGAGCGGGTGGTCGGTTTCCACTTCTTCAACCCGGTGGCGGCCATGCCGCTCATCGAGATCGTGCGTGCCCCCAAGACCGACGACGCCGTCCTGGCCACCGCCTTCGCCGTGGCCAAGGAGCTGCGCAAGACGGCGGTCCTGGTCAAGGATGCGGCGGCCTTCGTGGTCAACCGCGTCCTGCTGCGCCTGATGGGCGAGGTGTCCAACGCCTTCGACGACGGAACCCCCGCCGACGTCGCCGATAATGCGTTGCGCCCGATGGGCCTGCCGATGAGCCCGTTCACGCTGCTGGCCATGGTCGGGATCCCGGTCGCCCAGCACGTCACCGAATCCCTGCATGAGGCTTTCGGCGACCGCTTCCGCGTCTCGGCGAACCAGCAGGCCCTCATCGACAACGGGCTGAAGTCGCTTTGGGTCCAGAACGACGACGGAACCCGGTCCATCCCGGAGTCCACTGTGGAGCTGCTCAGCTTCGGCTCGACGCCGAGCACCTCCGAGGAGTTGTTGGTCCGCACCCAGGACGCACTGGCCCAGGAGATCGGCCTGATGCTCGACGAGGGTGTCGTCGCCGGTCCCGAGGACATCGACCTGTGCATGATCCTGGGCGCCGGATGGCCGATGCACCTGGGCGGTATCACCCCGTACCTGGACCGCGTTGGAGCCTCCGAACGAATTCGAGGGTCCCGCTTCCACACGGCGTGATCCACCGGCTCCTGTGAGCTGCATGACATGACGGCGATGCCCCGGTGGCGGGGCATCGCCGTCGTGCGTGGTCATGAAAGAATCAGGGCATGAGTACCTCAGCACAACCGTGTCGTCGTCTGGTTTTGGGATCCGCGCTCGCCCTCGGAGCGGCCACGACGCTCGCCGCCTGCGGAGACGGCTCCTCGGCGGCCCCCGACAACACCTCGCAGCCCGTTCCGGAACCTGCCGGCACCCCGCTCACGGTCGCAACCGTAGCCGACCTTCCGGTCGGTTCCATGATGAACGTCGACGCCGAGGCCTCCGGTGGGACCTATCTGCTCTACCGCAAGGACGAGGAGACGGTCCTGGCCTACACAGCTGTCTGCACGCATGCTGGTTGCCGTGTGGCCCCGGGCGAGGACGACTTCATCTGTCCTTGCCACGAATCGCATTTCAACCCTGACGACGGAACGGCCACCGGTGGCCCCGCCCGCGAGGCCCTGACCCGATACGCCACGGAAATCGCCGACGGAAGGATCCTGCTCTACCCCTAAGGCCCGCCCGGGGTTTTCCGGCTGATTCCCCTCAGGTGCCACAATGGCATCATGGAACACTTCACAGCGCACACCACGGGACGCCGGGCCGTTCTGGGAGGTTCGTTGGTCCTGGGGACCGGAGCCGCCTTGGCGGCCTGCGGCAGCGACTCATCCGTCGAGGACGTCCCCGAACCCAGCGGCGAGGCCACGAAGGCGACCACCACCGACGAACTGGCAGTCGGCGAGAGCGTCTCCGTGGCCGTTAGTGGTGACACCTACCTGCTTTGGCGCAAGGACGAGGAAACGGTCCTGGCCTACACGGCGGTGTGCACCCACCAGGGCTGCACGGTGGGCGTGACCAAGAAGGACTTCAAATGCCCGTGCCACGGTTCGGAATACTCCCATGATGACGGCTCGAACGTGGTCGGCCCGGCCACCAAACCGCTGGCCCGTTTTGCCGCGGAAATCAAGGGCAAGGACGTGATGATCTACCTCTAGCCGCGCCGGGAGCCTGGAGTCCGGGGGCGGGTTCCGTGGAGGAGGAACGTGGCCGTTGATTCCTGCAGGCCGGCGATGGACTCCCAGGCCGCGGATCCGGCGTCGTCACCGACCCGCACCGAGTAGGCGCCTCCCCATTCGCTGGCAAGGATCGCCCCGTCGACCGCCCAATGGCTGGCCCCGCGTTTTTCGTCGTCGAAACGGTCGTACCGCAGCGTTGGCCCCCCGCGGAGGGATGCCGGCACGTAGGCAGGTGGCTGGGGGTCCTCGACGGCCACCATCCGCGTTTGCTGCACGTGCCCGTCGTCGTCGTGGATGCTTCGCCAGGACGCCTCCAACTGGCCGCGTCCCACGAGGTTCTGCAACACGAGGAACTCCCCGTACCCCGGAACCGTCCCCTCCGGGGCTTGCCGACTCACCCCCACGGGCAGTTCGCGCCCGTCATGGGCGATCAGTGATTCGGGACTGACGATGGGCAGGCTGCCGGTATGGGTCCAGCTAGCCGGATTGTGCAACAGGACCGGTTCGTCCATCCCGCTGGCATGGAACCAACTCAGATCCCAGTCGGGGCCGGGCACGAAGCGGATCCGTGACTCTGCCAGGTAGTCCCCCGATCCGTCCTCGATGGCGATGCGGGTCAGCAGTACGGAATACTGCCAGACACGGTGCAGCGCACCGATGCGTTGGCCGCCAACCCAGAACGTTTCCCAACGTTCGAAGTCCGGCAGCGCGCTCGGGTCCTCTGGGGATTCGGCCATGGTGTCCCCTCCTAGAAGAGGGCGACTTTCGGTTCACGGGGAAAGATCCGGTCCAGTTCGGACAGATCATCGGCGGTGGGCTTCCAGGCGGCAGCAGCGGCATTCTGCTGGACCTGTTCCACCCGGGTGGCTCCGGCGATGACGCTGGAGACCGGGGTCTGGGCCGCCAACCAGGAGAAGGCCACCTGCACCGGTGTCAGCTGCCGGGCCGCGGCGAAATCGGAGAGTTCGGACAGTTGGTCGAAGTCGACCTTGTCCAACAGGTTCTGTCGCGAGTGACTCAGCCGGCTGCCGGCGGGCGCCTGGTTGGTCGTGTATTTGCCGGTCAGCAAGCCGTTGGCCAGCGGGAAGTAGGGCAACATGCCCAACCCGTAGGCGTTCGAGGCCGGCAGGACCTCGAGTTCGGCACGACGGTCCAGCAGGTTGTAGTGGTTCTGGCTGGAGATGAACCGGGTGTAGCCGCCGGTGCGGGCGGTGAATTCGGCTTCGGCGATCTGCCAGCCGGCCCGGTTGGAATGGCCGATGTAGCGGACCTTGCCGGAGGCCACGAGGTCATCGAGGGCGGCCAGCGTCTCGTCGATCGGGGTCAGGTCATCGGGGGTGTGGAACTGGTAGAGGTCGATGTAGTCGGTCCCCAGGCGGCCCAGCGACGCCTCCACGGACTGCATGATGTACCTGCGGGAACCGCGCGCACCGAAATCGCGGCCGTTGGCTCCCCCGGCGTCCATGCCGAATTTCGTGGCCACCACGACGTCCTCCCGCTGGGTGCCCAGGGCCTTGCCCAGGCGGGTCTCCGAGAGCCCGGGTTCACGCCCGTAGGTGTCGGCGGTGTCGAACAGGGTGATCCCGGCGTCCAGTGCCGCGTGCACGATCGCGTTGGTCCCCTCCTGCGATTCCGTGGCGGTACCGCTGCGGCCGAGGTTATTGCACCCCAGGCCCACGACGGAGACGCTCAGTCCCGAACGGCCCAGGCGGCGGTATTCCATATCGGGGTGCGTTTCGGCGGTGGCGGCACGGGTCGAATTGCTGAAGGAGCTCACTGGATACGTCCTTTCGGGAGACGGGGCGGTCTGGTCTGGATCAGGCCAGGGAGAACGGGGCCTTGGGCGGCATCGGGTACTTCTGCTTGGCCTTCTCCGGGGCGTCGTGGGGTGACACGCCGATGGAGAGCTTGGTGAAATCGAGTTTGGCCTGGCGGATGCACGTGGTGATCGCGGTGACCGCCTTGCCGGGCTCCGGGGAAAGGATGCGGATATTGAGTTTGCGCGGTGCGAAGTCACTGGACTCCACCGTGCCCAGACCCCGCCAAGCCAGGTGTCCACGCAGCGCTTCCATCGCCTTGTCCCGCAGGTATTCGTCGCGCTGGGTCCCTTCGGTGGACTTCAACGCGTATTGGGCGATCACCAACGATTGGTCGGCCCCGGTCAGTTCCGCGAACCCGTCCGTTGCACATTGTTCGGCGAAGGCCTCCATCAGACCCGCTCCGCGTTCAGCGTCTACGTCGACGGCTTCCTTGGTGGTGGACAGGTTCCCGACGGTGCCGTGGTTGACCACGAACTGGCCGGTCTCCTCGCCTTCGATCTGCTCGAACCAGGCCTCACGGAATTGCAGGACCCCGTCGTCGTCGCGGCGGTAGGTGCGCTGGATCGGCATGCGATTCTCCTCGGTTCGGGCCTGTGGTGGTGCTGTGGTTCGGCGCTCCCGCTTCAGTGGTGGCGCGTTGCCGCATCTAGCCTACTGCCTGTGCCAGCAGCCGTCGTCCGCGTTCGAACCAGGCGTCGGCTGCCGCACCGAACGGTTCCTTCAGGGTTTCCACGTCCGCCAGCAGGTCCTGGGCAGCAGCACGCATTCGCACTGCCAAGGCCTCGGGGTAGCCCATGGTGACGGAGTGGTCCTCGAATTCGTCTTCGTCGTCGAGATAGATGCCCCGGCTGGTGGAGCGGACGACGTCCAGGTCCATGTCAATCGAGTTGAACTCCCAGCCGGCAGGCTTCAGCGCTTGCCAGCCCAGATTCCTGGAAACGTCGATATAGAGGCGGAAATGCCCGGGATGGGATTCATCGTAGAAGGTAGCGACCCAATCGCCCGCACGGGGAAACAGGCAGATGGCGTCGGATTCCGCGGTAAAGGCAGCGCCGGGTCGGGCCACCAGCGATCCTGCCGGCTGGACGACCCAGTGCCCGTGTTCGTCGGCGCCCAGGTAGCGTCCCGGGACCACCCAATGCGGCCAGCCATCGTGTTTCCAGGCCCGGGCGATGACCATGTCACCCACCGCGATGTCACCGGGTGCTGCGGCCAAGGGCTCCAGCCGGCTCACAGCTGGGGGATCTGGCCGGTCGGGGCGTCCTGGCCGGGCAGCGGGCGGGCGAAGGGGACCTTGGTTCCCAGCACCTGGGCCAGCGTGTCCTGGGTGATCTGGTTGGCGGTCAGCCCGACCCGTTCCAGGATCTGGTTGCGCGAACCATGCTTGAGGAACTCGGTCGGCAGGCCGACCTCGTTCAGCGCGGTATCGACGCCTGCGGCACGCATTTCCTGGCGGATCCGTGAGCCGACGGCGCCGGCCTTCACCCCGTCCTCGATGCAGACCACGATCCGGTGGCGCGCCGCCAGAGAGATGATGGACCGGGCCACCGGAAGGACCCAGCGTGGATCCACCACCGTGGAATTGACTCCCTGGGCCTCAAGCCGTTCGGCGACATCCAGACTCAGCGGAGCCATCGACCCGACCGCAACGATGAGGACATCCCGCTCCCCCTCACCGTGCCGGGCGAGGACGTCGACGCCGTCGTCGAGCCGTTCGATGGCTTCAAGCTCCTGTCCGACGCTGCCCTTGGAGAAGCGCAGGACCGTGGGGGCATCGTTGATGGCCACGGCTTCACGCAGTTCCTCTCGCAACCGGGTGGCATCTCGGGGTGCCGCCAGTGAGAGCCCGGGGACCGATTGCAGCAGCGACATATCCCACATCCCGTGGTGGCTCGGCCCATCGGGACCGGTGACCCCGGCCCGATCGAGCACGACGGTCACCCCGGCGCGGTGCAGGGCCACGTCCATGAGCAGCTGGTCGAAGGCCCGGTTCAGGAACGTCGCGTACAGCGCCACGACCGGGTGCAGGCCGCCGAAGGCCATGCCGGCGGCGCTGGTCAGCGCGTGCTGTTCGGCGATGCCGACGTCGATGACCCGTTCGGGGTGGCGGGCGGCCATCGTGGACAGCCCGACCGGGATGAGCATGGCCCCCGTGACCGCGACGATGTCACGGCGTTCGTCGGCGATATCGGCGATCTCCTCGCCGAAGACCGAAGTCCAGGACTGGGCTCCGGGTCGGGCGACGGGTTCGCCGGTTTCCGGGTCGATCACTCCCACGGAGTGCATCTGGTCGTTCGGGTCGGCCAGGGCGGGACCGTAACCACGCCCCTTCTCGGTGAGTGTATGCACGATCACCGGCCCCTCGTACTGCCGGGCCTGCTGCAGGGCCTCTTCGAGGGCCTCCTGGTTGTGTCCGTCGATCGGGCCGATGTACTTCATGCCCAGATCCTCGAACAACCCCTGCGGGGCCCACCAGTCCTTGACGCCCTTCTTGGTGGCGTGCAGCGACTTATAGGCAAAACGGCTGACCGCTCCGCCCTGCTGGAGGCGGTCCTTCCACCAGCTCAGCGTGTCCTCGTAGACGGGATGGGTGCGGACCTTGTCCAGGGTGCGTTGGCGCAGGGCACCCAGTTGGTCGGCCAGGCCGCCGACGGTGGGGGCATAGGAACGACCATTGTCGTTGACCACGATGACGACGCGGCGGTCCTTATCGGCGGCGATGTTGTTCACGGCCTCCCAGGCCATGCCACCGGTCAGGGCGCCGTCACCGACGACGGCGACGACGTAGCGGTCCCCTTCGCCGGATAGCTTCCGTGCCCGGGAGATGCCCTCGGCCCAGGAGAGCGAACTGGAGGCATGCGAGGACTCGACGATGTCGTGGACGGATTCGGAGCGATCGGGGTAACCCGCGAGCCCATCCTGCTGGCGCAACGTGGAGAAGTCCTGGCGCCCGGTGAGCAGTTTGTGGACATAGGACTGGTGGCCCGTGTCGAAGACGATCGAATCACGCGGGGAGTCGAAGACCCGGTGGATCCCCAACGTGAGCTCCACGACCCCCAGATTCGGGCCCAGATGTCCTCCGGTACGGGAGACGTTGGCGATCAGGAAGGCACGGATCTCCTCGGCCAACTGCTGAAGCTGCGCCACCCCCAGTGACCGCAAATCACGCGGCTCTCGGATGGTCTCTAGCAATCCCATGCCGGGTCGTCCTTTCGAAGCCGGAAACATCATTCCATCGTACTGCGGACGGCGTCGGGTTCTCGACCCGGCACCGCCTGCGCGGCTTCCGGCAGGCCGAGGAAGGAGGCGACGGCGTCGTGACCGATGACCTTCAACTCCCAGTCGGGGCGCTGCAGCAGTTCTGGGGTCAAACGCACCTGCTGCGCCTCCTGCGATGTTCCGGCCCACATCTTCCGGCTCACCCCGTTGTCCCCGTAGCCCAGGGCGCGCGAGACGCCGAGCGAGGAGAGGTTCCAGCTGACGGCCTCGGATTCGGCTACCTCGGCACCGAGGTGATCGAAGGCATAGAGCAGAACGGCGGTGCGCATCTGCGTCCCGATCCCCCGCCCCTGGGCCGATCGGGTCAACCAGGAACCGGTGGAGACGGTGCGCAGGTCAGTGAAGTCCCGGGCCATCAGATCCTGCATCCCCACCAGGTCACCTTCATGCCAGACGCCGAGGGGCAGCGTCCAGTCCTCCGGCCGGGTCTGGGCCCGGACCCGCCAAATATGCCGGGCCATGTTCGCCGGTAGCTCGGCATCGGGGACGTCGGTCCAGGGATGGGAGAAGGGGCTGCGCCCGGGCTCGTGGATGCCGCTGAGCCCGGCAGCTTGGAAGGCCGGCAGGTCCTCGTCGGTGATCGCCCGCAGCTCCAGGCGCGGAGTGGACAGGTGCAGGCCGAAGATCGGCCACGAGTCGGTCAGTGCGTCCATCTCCGAATCCTATAACCCCCGCCGCGCCAGCCGGGCCCAGGCACGCAAAAGGGCGGGCCACCCGGTATCCCGGATGGCCCGCCCTGTGTGCGATTCTTCTCTTGGCTAGTTGCCGGAGATCTGACGCAGCACGTACTGCAGGATGCCGCCGTTGCGGTAGTAGTCGGCTTCACCGGGGGTATCGATGCGCAGGACGGCATCGAAGGACTGGGTGGAGCCGTCTTCGGCGGTGGCGGTGACCTTCAGCGTCGAGGGGGTGGTCCCCTCGTTGAGCTCGGTCACTCCGGAGATCGAGAAGGACTCGGTGCCTTCCAGACCCAGGGTCGAGGTGGATTCGCCCTCGGGGAACTGCAGCGGCAGCACACCCATGCCGATGAGGTTCGAGCGGTGGATCCGCTCGTAGCTCTCGGCCAATACCGCCTTGACACCCAACAGCGCGGTGCCCTTGGCGGCCCAGTCACGCGAGGAACCCGAGCCGTATTCCTTGCCGGCCAACACGACCAGCGGCGTACCTGCGGCTTCGTAGTTCGTCGCCGCGTCGAAGACGAACGTCTGCGGTCCGTCAGCCTGGGTGAAGTCGCGGGTGTAGCCACCTTCGACGTTGTCCAGCAGCTGGTTGCGGATGCGGATGTTCGCGAACGTGCCGCGGATCATGACCTCGTGGTTGCCACGACGGGAGCCGTAGGAGTTGAAGTCCTTGCGGTCCACGCCGTTGGCCAGCAGGTACTGGCCCGCCGGGGAATCGGATTTGAACGAGCCGGCCGGGGAGATGTGGTCGGTGGTGACCGAATCGCCCAGCTTCAGCAGCACGCGGGCACCGTCGATATCCGAGACCGGATCCGGCTGCGCCTTCATGCCATCGAAGTACGGGGGCTTACGCACGTAGGTGGAATCCTCGGCCCACTTGAAGGTGTTGCCGGCCGGGGTGTCCAGTGCCTTCCAACGGTCGTCGCCGTCGAAGACGCCTTCGTAGCCCTTGGCGAACATCTCCTTGTCGATCGAGGAGTCCATGACCTGCTGGACCTCGACCGGGTTCGGCCAGATGTCCTGAAGGAAGACGTCCTTGCCGGTGTCGTCCTGGCCCAACGGCTGGGCTTCGAAGTCGAAGTCCATGGTGCCGGCCAGGGCGTAGGCGATGACCAGCGGCGGGGAGGCCAGGTAGTTCATCTTCACGTCCGGGTTGATCCGGCCCTCGAAGTTGCGGTTACCCGACAGGACCGAGGTGACCGAGAGGTCGTTGGCCTGGATGGCCTCGGCGATCTCCGGTTCCAGCGGGCCCGAGTTGCCGATGCAGGTCGTGCAGCCGTAGCCGACGATGAAGAAGCCGAGCTTCTCCAGGTACGGGCTCAAGCCGGACTTCTCGTAGTAGTCGGTGACGACCTTAGAGCCCGGTGCGACGGAGGTCTTGACCCACGGCTTCGAGGCCAGGCCCTTGTCCACGGCATTGCGCGCCAGCAGTGCTGCGGCGAGCATGACCGAGGGGTTGGACGTATTGGTGCACGAGGTGATCGAGGCGATCGAAACGATGCCGTGGTCCAGCGAGAATTCGCGGCCATCAGCGGTCTTCACCTCCACAGCCTTCGACGGACGGCCCACGTTCAGCTCATCGGCGTCACCGGCGGCGTAGTTGTGGATGTCCTTGCGGAACTGTTCCTTCGCGCTGGTCAGCTCGATGCGATCCTGTGGACGCTTCGGGCCGGCGATGGAGGAGACCACGGTGGACAGGTCCAGCTCGAGGTACTCGGAGAAGCGCAGCTCGTGGTTCGGATCGTGCCAGAGGCCCTGTTCCTTCGTATAGGCCTCGACCAGAGCGACGTTCTCCTCGGAGCGGCCCGTCAGACGCAGGTAGTCCAGAGTCACGTCGTCGATCGGGAACATGGCAGCCGTGGAGCCGAACTCCGGGCTCATGTTGCCGATCGTGGCACGGTTGGCCAACGGCACCTGGGCGACGCCTTCACCGTAGAACTCGACGAACTTGCCCACGACGCCGTGCTTGCGCAGCTGCTCGGTGATCGTGAGGACGACGTCGGTCGCGGTGGCTCCGGCGGGGATCGATCCGGAGAGCTTGAAGCCCACCACCCGCGGGATCAGCATGGAGACGGGCTGGCCGAGCATGGCCGCCTCGGCCTCGATGCCGCCGACGCCCCAACCCAGCACACCCAGGCCGTTGACCATGGTGGTGTGCGAGTCGGTGCCGACGCAGGAGTCCGGGTAGGCGCGCAGCTTGCCGTCGATCTCGCGGGTCATGACCGTGCGGGCCAGGTACTCGATGTTGACCTGGTGCACGATGCCGGTTCCCGGGGGGACGACCTTGAAGTCGTCGAAGGCCGTCTGGCCCCACCGCAGGAACTGGTAACGCTCACCATTGCGCTGGTACTCGATGTCCATGTTGCGCTCGACGGCGTCCTTGTTGCCGAACACATCGATCTGGACGGAATGGTCGATGACCATCTCCGCGGGAGCCAGCGGGTTCACCCGGGTCGGGTCACCGCCGAGATCCTCGACGGCTTCACGCATGGTGGCCAGGTCGACAACACACGGCACGCCGGTGAAGTCCTGCATCAGCACGCGAGCCGGCGTGAACTGGATCTCGGTACTTGGTTGGGCGTTCGCGTCCCACTGGGCCAGCGCTCGAACGTGGTCGGCCGTGATGTTGGCGCCGTCCTCGGTCCGAAGCAGGTTCTCCAGAAGGATCTTGAGGCTGTACGGAAGGCTGTCGCTGCCTTCGACCGCGTTCAGCCGGAAAATTTCATATTCGTTGCCTTGGACGTCCAATACGCCCTTGGCACCAAAGCTGTCCACATTACTCACTGGGACTCCTCTCGCCAGACTTTCATCTTTGTTGCACGCACGTGCATCCCGCCAGTAAGGCGAACCTAACCGGGCGTTTGGCACGATGGGATTGCGGCAGAGCTCGGCCCCAGTCTATCCGTTGGCGGCAGGGACCAGCGCCGCCACGCACTCCACGTGGTGCGTCTGCGGGTAGAGATCCAGGGCCCGCACCGATTCGGTGACATAGCCCTTCGCGGCGAAGTCGCGAAGATCCCTGGAGAACGACGCCGGATCGCAGGAAACGTAGGCGATCCTCCCTGGCCGGGCGGCACTGACGGCGGCCACGCCTGCCCGCCCGACGCCGGTGCGCGGCGGGTCCAGCACCACCCCGTCGAGGCCCCGGGGCAACCGGGCCGCCTCCGCGCGCAGGATCTTTTCCACGCGGCCCTGGCGTATCAGGACCTGGTCCAGGCCCTGGACGTTGCGGCGGGCATCCTTGCTGGTCCCCGGGGCCCCTTCGATCGACAGGATGATCCCGTCGGCTCCGACGGCCCGGGCCAACGGCACGGTGAACAGCCCCGCGCCGGCGTAGAGGTCGGCAAAGGCCTGGCCCGGTTTCGGTTCCAGGATGGCCTGGACGGCGTCGTTCAGGGCCTCCGGGGCACTGCGGTGGATCTGCCAGAACCCCTCCCCGGTGACCCGGTAGGTTTCCCCCGCAGCCTGCTCGGCCACCCACGTCCTGCCGCGTAGTCGGCGCAGGGTTCCCACCCCGTCGGCCGCCGAACCGCCCTGCTGGGTGATCAGCGCAGCGTTGGAGCCTTCCGGCAGGGCCTTGGCCAGACGCGTCGCGGCTCCCGGTTTGGCGCCTTCACGTTCGACGAGCAGCACCAATGGGCTTCCCCCGCCGGAGGGGGCTGCGACCTCGATCCGTTCCAGCCCGCGCAACGGCAGATCCGCAAGCCCCAGGTCGTTGATCGCCTGGACGGCCAGCGGCAGCCGGCGGATGGGAACGAGCCGGTCGGAGTGGTGGGCGTTCATGGCCAGGCGTCCGGCATCGTCGACGCTGAACGCCGCACGGGTCCTCCAGCCCAGCCCGTCGCCGCGCTCCCCCGGTGCCGCCTCGACTCCGAAGAAACCGACCTCGGTGGCGTTCAGGCCGGCCAGGTGTTCAAGCTGTTCGCGGACGATTGCGGATTTCAGTTCCCGCTGGTAGCCCAGTTCCGCATGCCCGAATTCGGCACCACCGACCGGCAGCTCCCCTGCTGCGTGTCGGGCCAGGGCATCGGCTTCCGGCCAGAAATGCGGCACCCGGTGTTCGGAGGCCCTCAGGATCTTCACGGCGTCGGCCCGCCAGAAACGGGCTCCCTCGCCGGCGTCGGTCAAACGGGCCTGAACCCGCTCTCCCGGCAGCGCATGGCGGACGAAGACCACCCTGCCCTGGTGCCGTGCCACGAAGTGGCCACCATGGGCCGGGGCGCCGATCTCGACTTCGATCAGATCCCCGTTCGCCGGTTCTTCCTGCCTGCTCAACTGGTGCTCCCGCCGTCGTGCTGTCGTGTTTCCTCGTCGGTTCCGGTGATCCCGCGTTCGTGTTCGAAGAGGGCCCGCCCATGGGTTTCCTCCGAGAGTTGCCAGGGGACGCTGGCAACCACGACCCCGGGGACGAAGTGCAGCCGCGTCTTGATCCGGAGCGCCGTCTGGTTGTGCACCAGCTGCTCCCACCAGCGTCCAACCACGTACTCGGGGATGTAGACGACCACCAGGTCACGCGGTGAATTGGATTTGATGACCTTGATGTAGTCGATGATCGGTGCCGCCGTCTCCCGGTAGGGCGAGGCGAGCACCGTGATGGGCACCGGGATCTGCAGCCGCTCCCATTCGGCGACGGTCCGTGCCGTGGCCTCCTGGTCGATGTCCACGATGATGGCATCAAGCTTCGAGGGGCGGCCGGCCCGGGCGAAGGCCACGGCCCGCAGCACCGGTTTGCGTAGCGTCGATACGAGGATCAGGGCGTGCACCCGGGCCGGAAGGGCCTTGGCGGTGCCCTGTTCGTCGACCGCCAGTTCACGGTCGACCGCTGCGTAGTGCGCGTGGATCGAGGACATGATCAGATACATCGCCATGATCGCCACCACGGCCAACCAGGCACCGAAGATGAATTTGGTGACCAGCACGATGACCAGCACGGCAGCGGTGAGGACGAACCCGACGAGGTTCAGCAGCCGCGAACGCATGATCCGGTGGCGGACCCGCTGATTGGCGGTGCTGGCCAGTTGCCGGGTCCAGTGCTTGACCATGCCCAGCTGACTGAGTGTGAAGGAAACGAAGACCCCCACGACGTAGAGCTGGATCAACGTCGCCACATGGGCGCCGAAGACCAGGACGAGCACGAGGGCCCCGATGCCCAGGGCGATGATGCCGTTGCTGAAGCCCAGCCGGTCCCCCCGGGTGCGCAGTTGCCGCGGCAGGTAGCCGTCGGTGGCCAGATGCGAGGCGAGGTTCGGGAAGGAACTGAACGCCGAGTGCCCGGCCATGCCCAACACGGCGACGGTGACCGCCAGGATGACGTAGAAGCCGATGCTGCCACCGCCGAAGACGGCATGGGCCAACTGGCTCAGCACCGGGTTCTGGATGTAGTCCCCCGGAATCGGTCCGCCGCCGACCAGCAGGTTCTGTTGCGGGCTTTCGACCATATGCACCCGGGCGGCCCGGGCCAGGAACATGGTGCCCAGGGTCAGGACGGTGGCGATGATGCCCAGCAGCAGCAGGATCGACGCCGCGTTCCGAGCGCGGGGCCGGGCCAAATTCTGGACATTGCTGATGGGCGCTTCGATTCCCGTCAGCGCGGCCGAGCCGGTGGAGAAGGCGCGCAGGACCAGCACGGCGCCCAGCATTCCGGTCAGGGCCGGGTCGTACCCCTCCTGCGGCAGGATCTCGAATCCGGCACTGGGAGCGGAACCCAGCTGGCCCATGGCGGCGCTGATCGATCCGACGAGGATCATCACCAGCATGGCACCGATGAACAGATAGGTCGGTAGCGCGTTGCCCAGTCGTGAACGGCCCAGACCACGCAGGTTCAGCAGGGCAAGGATCACGACGCCGGCGCCGGCCAGCAGCGGTTGGTGTCCGTTCAGGGCCGGGAAGGCCGCGACCACGTAGTGCGCTGCCGCGGACATGGACACGGCAACGGTCAACACGAAATCAACCAGCAGGGCCGAGGCCACCGTGGTGCCGGCGCGGGCCCCGAGGTTGACGCTGGCGATCTCGTAGTCCCCGCGTCCCGAGGGGTAGGCCTTCACCGATTGCCGGTAGGAAGCGATGATCACCATCATCACCGCCATGATGGCGATGCCGATCAACGGCGAGAAGTAGATCGCCGACAGTCCGGCGATGGCCAGGGTCATGAGGACTTCGTCGGGCGCGTAGGCCACGGAAGACAGCGCGTTGGAGGACAGCAGAGGAAGCGCGAGCCGGCGGCGCAGTGGCGCCTGTTTGAGCCGTTCGGTGCGGAATGGTCTGCCAACCAGGATCCGTTTTAGCGCGTCGAGAAACGTCAGCACCAGTCAAAGCTAGCCCGTTGACGGCATATCTGTCATACACGCCGCACCGCCACCGGGCGCAGCACCGATCCGACGTGGGAGACTGGAAGCCATCAACGGGGCATCGAAGGCCCTGCCGTCAGCACGACAACCACTGGGAGCAAGGCATGGCCCATTTCGTCATCATGGGGTGCGGGCGCGTCGGCGTCACGCTGGCCCACACCTTGGACGACGCCGGACACACCGTGGCGATCATCGACCAGGACGACCGGGCGTTCCGGCGTTTACGGCGCGGTTTCACCGGCCAGAAGGTCAGTGGCGTCGGCTTCGACCGGGAAACCCTGGAGCGGGCGGATATCGCCAATGCCTACGCCTTCGCCGCGGTCTCCAGCGGCGACAACTCGAACATCCTGGCCACCCGGGTGGCCCGCGAGAACTACCACGTCCCACATGTGGTCGCCCGGATCTACGACCCGGGACGGGCCGAGATCTACCAGCGGCTGGGGATCCCCACCGTGGCCGCGGTGCGGTGGAGTGCCGATCAGGTCCTGCGTCGGATCCTGCCCGAAGAAGGAATCAACGGGGATTTCCGTGAGGCCTCGGGCCGGCTGATCCTCGGCGAGGTGGCGCTCCATGACCAGTGGTACGGACGCAGCCTGGCCGAAATCGAGGAGGTTTCGGGGATCCGGGTGGCCTACCTGACCCGGTTCGGCGAGGGCCAGATCCCCCGCCCCGACGCCCGACTGCAGCAGGGCGACATCCTGCACGCCATGATGGCCGTGGATTCCATGGGAGAGATCGACAGGATCCTCTCGAAGGCCCCCACTACCCAGGAACCCGACGACGAGGAGAACCAGTGAAGATCGTCATCGCGGGGGCCGGCAGCGTCGGCTCCTCCATCGCCAAGGAACTCCTCTCCCACGGACACGACGTCCTGTTGATCGATGAGAAGCCGGAAGTCGTCGGTCGCAGCGGCGTCCAGGGCGCGACCTGGCTGTTCGGGGACGCCTGCGAACTCACCACCCTCAAGGACGCCCAACTCGCCGATGTCGACGTCGTGGTCTCCGCCACCGGTGACGACAAGGTCAACCTGGTCGTCTCCCTGCTGGCCAAAAGCGAATTCGGGGTCGGGCGGACCGTGGGCCGGGTGAACAACCCGAAGAACGACTGGCTCTTCGACGACGCCTGGGGCGTCGACGTGGCCGTGAGCACCCCGCGCATGATGACTGCCCTCGTCGAGGAAGCGGTCGAGGTCGGGGATGTGGTGCGGCTGCTGACGCTGCAGACCGGGGTGACCTCCATGGTCGAATTCACGGTCCCCTCCGATGCGGCATTGATCGGCAGCACCCTGGGCGAGGTTCCCTGGCCGCAGGACACCGCAGTGGTGGCGATCCTGCGTGATGACCTGGCGATCACTCCGAGCCCCGACGACGTGATCGAAGGCGGCGACGAATTGTTCTTCATCACCGCGATTGCCGCCGAAGACGATCTGCGGGCCGTCCTGCGCCTCGATACCAGATCACGGAACGACGCCGAATCCGAGGACGCCTCGGACGCGTTCCGCGGCTGATCCGCGGGCCGGCGCCCCGCGCGGCCGGTCCTGCGGGATCAGTCCTGCGGGGCCTGCTGCGTTCCGGGCTGGGCTTCGATGGCCGTGGCCGGCCGGGAAACCAGCCATGCCAGCCAGAGCCCCATCGCATAGAGCGGGATGCCCATCACGATGCGCGCTGCCCCCAGCGCCTCGATGTTGTCCGCCGCATACAGCGGCAGCTGCACGAGCAGCCGGGCCGCCATGACCCCGGCGATGATCCAGGTGGCCACCGCGTAGGAGAGACGGCGGGCCCGCACGGTACGCCATTCGATGCCCTCGCCGCGGATGAAGCCGAAGACCAGCCCCATCAGCGGCCAACGGACCAGGATGGACACCACGAAGCCCAGCAGATAGGCGCCGTTGGTGTAGAAGCCTGGGACGTAGAAGTCACGCGCGTTGCCGGTGGTGCGGGCGAACACGGCACAGATCAACACCCCGAACAGGCCGGTCAGTGCCTGGGTCAGCCCCGTTTTACGGACCAACCGGGCGACGGTGAAGACGGCCGCGATGGTCAGCGAGGAAATAAGTGCCGGGTTCAGCTCCCGCAGGACCATGAAGACCACGAGGAAGACGATTCCCGGCAGCAGGGCCTCGATGAGGCCGCGGACGCCACCAACGGTTTTGAGGACATCGACCTGCCCTGCAGCGGTCCGGTGGATGCCCGAACCTTCGGCCAGTCGACGGCCGAGATCCTCGGCCTGGTCGTGGCCGTCATCCGGGGTCGGCTCCCCCTCGGGCTCCTGGCTCATACCTCGTCCTCCACGTCATGTTCTTCCTCCGGCAGGATCTCGTACCGGGGGTTGTAGATGGTGGGTACGCCGTCGACGGGGGCGATCATCCCCTCGAAACGCAGCCGGGTGCCCGCTTCGATGCCCGGCACGCGCCGCTGGCCGTTCCAGACCAGCGCGATGCGTGCCACCGGGGACCGTCGTCCCCCGGGCGGGGCCGGGGCGTCAACGACGCCCGCGGTGAAGACCGGGGCCTGCGCGTTGGGCAGGATCCTGATGTTCTCCACGAAGCCGCGGGCGAGCACCCGTCCACGCTCGGGAAGCTGGTCCAGGGCGAAACAGCGCTCGGGCCGATCGGCCCCGGTATATCCGCCGGCCCGGGAGGCCAGGCCGCGGCGTCGGGCTGCGACGCCACGCTCAGCCAATTTCGGTGATCTCCGGTCCGCGTTCGGGCCGGCCCTTCAGGCCACGTTCATCGGTGGTATCCGTCTTTTCCTCGGCATCGTCGGCTTCGTTCGCAGACCGGGTCACGGCGCCGGCCGGCATCGTCAACGGGAGCAGTTCCTGGGGAGGCATGGGCTGGTCGCCACGTTCGACGACCACGCGGGCCAGTCGATCCTCGAGGCGTTCGGCCTGTGCTCGGTCCAGGGTGGCCGGACCGCCCACCACGCCGCGCAGGAACCAGCGTCCCCCATCGATGCCGATGAACCGGGCGACCATGTGTCCTTGCTCGCCATCGGGCCCGTCGGCGGGCACACGGGCCACCAATTCGGTTCCAAAGCGTCCTTCGACGCGATCGATCTTGCCGTTCTGCTCCCCGATGCTCTCCTCGATCTGGGCGGAGATGCCATCCCACAGACCGCTGGACTTCGGCGCGGCAAAGACCTGGAGCTGCAAGCGTGAACCGTCCAGTTCAAGGGCCGCGGCGATGACCCGCTGGGAGCCCTCCTCGACTTCGAGACGCAGCTGCATGCCTTCGACCGGTTCGATCTTCAGGGCGCCGAGGTCGATGTAGTGCCCGTGCTCCGGGGCGTCCTCGACGTCGAAGGGTCCTTGCTCGTTACCGGCAGCGACCACGTCGGTGTCCTGGACCTGGTCGTCCTCGGTGGCTGCGTCGTCGTTCGTTGCATTATTCCGGCGTTTGAAAATCATCGTCGCTCCTCCCGGCCCGTGGGGCCGCAGATGGTGAAGTAGGTGTGGTGGGCTCAGCGAGCTGCGGCGTCGGCGAATCCTCCGGTCGAGCCGAAGCCACCGGCTCCACGCACCGACTCGGGCAGTTCCTCGACGGGGATGAACGCCGCATGTTCCACGCGTTGGATGACCAGCTGCGCGATCCGGTCCCCGCGGTGGAGTTCGATCGGCGTCCGGGTGTCGGTGTTCAGCAGTGTCACGCAGAGCTCCCCGCGGTAGCCGGCGTCGACGGTTCCCGGGGCGTTGACGATGCTCAGCCCCTTTTTCGTGGCCAAACCCGAGCGCGGGTGGACCAACGCCACGAAGCCGATTGGCAACGCGATGGCCACTCCGGTGGGAACCAGCTTCCGTTCTCCCGGCGCCAGGACGACATCCTCGCGGGTGCGCAGATCGGCCCCCGCGTCCCCGGGGTGGGCGTACGAGGGCGGCTCCAGGCCGGGGTCGAGCATCTTCAGCTGGACGTCAAGGGTGGTGGTGGGCTGCTCGGGCATCGTAGCCGGATTCTCCAGGGCGTTGAGGGTCATGACCGTGTTCACTCTAGCCCGATTGCCGCCCAGCCCCAATGCGTCCACGAGAGGCTCTGGGCGAACTAAGCTGGTGTCATGCCTGATTCGACCCCCTCTGCAGCGTCCCCCGAGATCTTCCGTGAAAAATTGTGGCCGGCCTGGTGGATGTGGATCCTCGTGGTGGGAACCGGTTTCGCCGGCACGGCCATGTTCCTTCCCATCAACCTGAACGTTTCCATCGTCGTGGGCATCGTCGTGTTCATCGCCGTCGGCATCACCCTGCTGACCCTGACACCGACCATCAGCATGACCCATGACTGGTTCAAGGTCGGCCGGGCCAGCATCGAGTGCCGTTACATCGGTGAGGTCTCCGCCCACCGCGGCGAGGATGCCACCCACGAACGTGGTCCGGCCCTGAACGGGACCGCCTACTTGTGCCTGCGCGGCTGGATCGACCCGGTCGTGAAACTGGAGATCGTTGATCCGCTGGACGCCACCCCCTACTGGCTGGCTTCGACGCGCCGCCCGGAGGAATTGCTTCGCGCCCTGCAGCAGACCACACGCGCCTAGGACCGGCTCCCCGGACAGGGGACCGGCCCTCGGCGGCCAGGCGACGCCCCGGCGTCGGATGCATCCGCTGAAGGCCAGCTAGGTGCTCTGCTTCCGCGATCGGAAGCTCTTCATCGCGGCGCCGGCTTCCGCGCTGGCGAACAACGTGGCGGAACTTTCGGCGAATTCATCGCCCAGCTCGTCGATGCGCTTCACCAGAGCGTGATTGAGCAGCTTCTTCGTTTCGCGCAGGCCTTGTGGATATCCCTTCAGGATGTCGGCCACTGTTGCCTGGAGATCGGCCTCGAGTTCGCTTTCGCGCACGACACGGGTGATCAGTCCGTAGGAAGCGGCGTCCGCTGCGCTGAACCGGCGTCCGGTGAGGAACGTGTCCGCAGCCGCACGATCGGTGAGACGCGGCAACAAGGTCAGCGCGATGACATACGGAGCGAGACCAAGCCGCACTTCGGTGAGCTGGAAGGTGACCGCTTCGGTGGCCACAACGATGTCCGCCGCCCCGACGATACCCAGTCCCCCCGCCCGAACCGGCCCTTCGAGGACGACCACCACGGGCGTGCCGGCGGTCGCGATTTGTCGCAGCAGGGCCACCACTGCTTTGGTGCCGTCGGCTAGTGAACCTGCTCCGGCTTCTGACAGGTCCGCTCCGGAGCAGAAGACCTTTCCTGCAGAACGCAGCACGATGGCGCGGACCCGGGGATCGGCGTCGGCCGTCGCGAGGTGCTCGCCGAGTTCGCGGACCAATTGCGTGCTGAGCGCATTTCGGTTGTGCTCGCTATCGAGGGTGATGGTCGCTACGCCGTCGACCGGTTGGAGATGGACGAGTTCACTCATGGGGTTCCTTTCGCAGCGTGCCGAGCCACCGGGCGCAGGGTCCTGCGCTCTTCGATGATGTCGATGACCAGGCTCACGCCGTTTCACCGTCGGCGGTGTCTTGTATGAGAGCCAGGACCGCGCCGGACTCGACCTGGTCGCCTGCCTTCACGGAAAGCTCGGTCACCACACCGTCGCTGGGCGCGGTGATCGTATGCTGCATCTTCATGGCTTCGAGAACGACGATGACATCGCCCTTGCTGACCCGGTGGCCGTTTTCGGCTGAGACGCTGGCCACCGCTGCCGGCATCGGTGCCAGCAGCGAGCCTTCGGCCACCACCTCTGCGGGATCGAGGAAGTCCGGAACGGCTTCCAACGTCATGGAACCTGCCGGTCCGTCGATGTCGACCTGGGAACCGAGTGCCACGTCGAAGGCCTCGACGATCCCCTCATGGTCGATGACGACCCGTTGTGGGTCGGCATGGATCACACGGGTCCGGTCCCATCCCACGGGCGTCAGTCGATCGCGACGGTTCTCGTAGGTGACGGCGATGTCGGTGTCGCCCCTGCGGTAGGTCCGGGTTCGCGGCTGGGAAGGCACATTGCGGAAGGCCGTCGGCACGCGACCGAGCACGGTGGCTTCTTCGCTGCGCTTCCTGGCATCGGCAATCGCTGCCGCCAACGCATAGCGGTGGGTGATCGATTCGTCGAAGGGACTGACGCTCCACGCTTCAAGGCGCTCTCCCAGAAGTGCCGTGTGCACCTTTCCTGCCGCGAAGGCCTCATCGGCCAGGATCGCGCGCAACAGTTCGATGTTGGTGGTGACTCCATGGATCTTGGCCTTCCGCAAGGCATTCCGGAGGATGCGCAACGCCGTATCGCGATCCTGCCCATAGGCAATGACCTTGCCCAGCATCGCATCGTAGTGGATTCCCACGACGCTTCCGACCTCGACGGCGGAATCGACCCGCAGACCCGGACCTGTCGGGAAATCGAAGCCTCGA
Source organism: Actinomycetales bacterium (assembly GCA_038243055.1). Taxonomy (GTDB): domain Bacteria; phylum Actinomycetota; class Actinomycetes; order Actinomycetales; family Micrococcaceae; genus Arthrobacter_H. The sequence continues at coordinate 6,085 of JBBSRM010000004.1, read as the reverse complement.
ATCGTCCCCGTTTGTGGCTGCCAATCATGGGCGGGATCCTCGGCGTATAAACGCACTTCAATGGCATGTCCTGTGGGGCCGACCGGTTCCCCCTCCAGGGTCTTGCCTTCGGCCACCGCAATTTGCAAGGCCACCAGATCGGTGCCGATAACCTCTTCGGTGACGGGATGCTCCACTTGAAGCCGGGTGTTCATCTCGAGGAAGTAGGCACGGCCGTCCGGATCCTGGGCATCGGAGACCAGGAACTCCACCGTCCCGGCACCCCGATAGCCCACGGCTTCAACTGCGGCACGGGCCGCCGTGTGCAGCGTGGACCGCACCGCGTCTGAAACACGGGGTGCCGGCGCCTCTTCGACGACCTTCTGGTGGTTTCGTTGGATCGAGCAATCACGGTCACCCACGATCCAGCAGTTGCCGCTCTCATCGGCCATCACCTGGACCTCGATGTGACGCGCCGTGGGCAGATAGGGTTCCACGAACACTGTTCCGTCGCCGAAGCTGGAGAGCGCTTCGGCTTCCGCCTTGGCCAGCTCGTCGTCGAGGTCGGCCGCTCGTGTCACCACGCGCATACCGCGTCCGCCGCCGCCGGCAGAGGCCTTGACGAGGAGCGGATAGTCTTCAGCCGTCGCCGTTTTCACATCGACGTCAAGGATCGGGACCCCCGCTTTCGCCATGATCTCCTTGGCACGGATCTTCGAGCCCATGTCCTCGATCGATTCGGCCGAGGGCCCGATCCAGCTCAGCCCGGCCGCGACGACCTCCCGGGCGAAATCGGCGTTTTCGGAGAGGAAGCCGTATCCGGGGTGAATGGCTTCGGCACCCGCCGAGTGGGCGGCCGCGATGATGAGATCACCCCGAAGGTAGGTCTCGGCCGGCGAATTTCCCGGCAAGCGGACGGAACGATCCGCTTCGGCCACGAACGGAGCATCGGCGTCGGCGTCCGAAAAGACGGCAACGGTTTCGATGCCGAGGTCGCGGCACGTACGGAAAACCCGGCGGGCGATCTCACCGCGGTTGGCAACAAGAACGGACGTGATCATGGGCACCTCAAGATGTCGGCAGTTGTCACCATGTGGGAAATGGTGTGGGGTCGTCGGGTCTCTGTCCGGTGGGTAGCGCCCACCTTCCGACGGCTACATGCGGAATACGCCATAGCTGCGGGCTCCTTCGATGGGCAGGTTGTTGATGGCCGACAGGCAGATGCCCAGGACCGATCGGGTATCGCGCGGATCGATGACCCCGTCGTCGTACAACATCCCGGAAGTGAAGTAGGCCAGCGATTCCCGCTCGATCTGCTTCTCGATATGTGCGCGCATTTGTTGGTCGCCGGCTTCGTCATACGGTTGCCCCTTTTGTTCGGCGGCGCCCCGGGCCACGATCGAAATCACTCCGGCGAGCTGCGAAGGGCCCATGACCGAGGATTTGGCGTTCGGCCAGCTGAACATGAAGCGGGGGTCATAGGCCCGTCCGCTCATCCCGTAGTGGCCCGCACCGTAGGATGCGCCGATCACGACGGATAGGTGGGGCACCGTCGAGTTGGAGACCGCGTTGATCATCATGGCGCCGTGTTTGATGATGCCGCCTTGTTCGTACTCGGCACCGACCATGTAACCCGTCGTGTTGTGCAGGAACAGCAAGGGGGTGTCGACCTGATTGGCCAGTTGGATGAACTGGGTGGCCTTTTGGGCCTCCTCGCTGAACAGGACGCCCTGCGCGTTAGCCAGGATACCGATCGGATTGCCGTGCAGTTGCGCAAAGCCCGTCACCAACGATGTGCCGTATAACGGTTTGAATTCGTCGAACTCACTGTCATCGACCAAGCGCGCAATGACTTCCCTGGGGTCGAACGGGGTCTTGAGGTCCGTCGGCACGATGCCCAGCAGTTCCTCGGGGTCGAAGCGCGGTTCGGCATAGTCCGCGGTCGTCGTCGAGCCCTGCTTGCGCCAGTTCAGGCGGCGGACGATCGAGCGACCCAGGCGGATGGCATCCGGTTCGTCAACGGCGAGATAGTCGGCCAGACCCGAGGTCCGGGCATGCATTTCCGCACCACCCAGCGATTCGTCGTCGGTCTCTTCACCCGTTGCCATCTTCACCAGCGGCGGCCCGCCCAGGAAGACCTTCGCGCCCTCCTTGACCATCACCACGTAGTCACTCATCCCCGGGATGTAGGCGCCACCGGCGGTTGAATTGCCGAACACCAGGGCAATGGTGGGTACGCGTGCCGCACTTGACCGGGTGATGTTGCGGAACGATGCGCCACCGGGAATGAAGATGTCCTTCTGCGTGGGTAGATCGGCTCCGCCGGATTCGACGAGATTGATCATCGGCAACCGGTTTTCCGCGGCGATCTGCGCCGCCCGCGCCCCCTTCTTCAAGCTGCTCGGATTGCTGGAGCCGCCCTTGACGGTTGGATCATTGGCCACGATCATGCACTCGACACCTTCCACGACGCCGATGCCGGTCACCATGGATCCACCGACGGCGAAGTCGGTTCCCCACGCGGCAAGGGTCGACAACTCCAGGAAGGGCGCGTCGGGATCAAGCAGCAGCTCGATGCGCTCACGCGCGGTCAGCTTGCCTCTCTTGCGGTGGCGCTGGACATACTTCTCGCCACCTCCTGCAAGGGCCTTGGCGTGTTCTGCTTCGAGATCGGCAACCTTTTCGAGATTGATTTCCTGATTGCTCCGAAACGTCTCGGAGCCGGTATCAATTGCTGTTTTCATCTGCGTTCTCCACTCTGAGCATTTCTAGAACCCCAACAGTTGTGCGGCGAGAGCATCAGGGGCCTCCGTCGCTCCGCCACCGATCCCCAGGATCTGGACGACCTCACTGACCACGTATTCATCGGGCTTCAACCGCGGTGTTCTTGGCCAGTTCGACATCGCGGATCCCGTCGGCTCCTTCACCGCCGGTGCGCACAGCCGTGGTGATGAAGGTCTTGGCGCGGTTGACGATGAAATCCTCGCCATCACGTCGGGCACTGATCGTGATACCGGCGACGTTGGGTCCCCCGGCCTCCATGATGGCCTCGCTGACGACGGAGGAGTCGACCAAGCTGCAGCCTTCCCGGCCGACGTCCTCGGAGAAGCCGACGCCCAGCAAGCCCGCATCGGCCGCCTTCTGATGTAGTTCACGCGGTAGCTCGAGGTCGTCTTCCCATTGGGCGAGGTGCTGCGTGATCTCGCTTTTCGTGAATCGCGTGAAGCTTTCGCGCAATGCGGACGTTTCAGGAGTGCCCCCATCGCTCATACCGGGTCTTCTCCCTTGGTCATGGCCCGTCCGTGCTGATCAAGCCGCGTTCCCGATTCCCCGAGGAGGCCGGTTGGAATGTCAACGAAACGTGCACGGACCCATTCGCCCAGGGCCTTGGCCTGCGGATCGAAACGGGTCGACGATGCCACGCCCTCGCCCAACAGACCATGGATCACAATGTTGACCGCCTGCAGATTCGGTAGCGGATGAACCTCGATGTCCAGGCCCTTCGCTTCGGGCACCAGGAGGCGAACCGTTTCCACATTCAGGAATTCCACAAGCCACGCAAATGCCTGATCACGTGCGGGGTGGTCCTCTGGAATCCACAAACCGACGTTCGCATCACCGCCCTTATCGCCGCTGCGCGCATACGCGAGCCGTCCCAAGGGTGCCCTGGTGGTTTCACCGAGCTCACGGGGCCGCACGGGGGTTCGGGGGGCCGGCGGGTTCACCTCTGCGGTGTTGTGGGGAGCGGATATCTCAAACCGTGTTCCATCGCCCATCACCACGGTGTGCGGAACCTCTGTTTGCACAACGTAGGCGGCCCGGTACAGCCCATAGGCAACGCCGGCAGCCGGCGGCCGCGTCATGGTGAACCCCGGGTAGGACCCGAGGGCCAGTTGGACGGCGGCGTTGCTGAAGGTGCGCCCCACAGACTCGGCGGATGAACTCTTGACATGGCAGCGCAGAACCGAGGTCGCAGCGGATTGCGTCGACGGATCCGGGACATCGGTGCGATCCAGGCTCCATTCGATGGAATCGGGTCCGTTCTCCGATGCCTGCAATGAAGATTCCAGCTGCGCGACGATCCAATCCCGCTTTTCTTCGATGTCGAGTCCCGTGAGGACGAATTCGACGTCGTTGCGGTGGCCGCCGAGTGCGTTGAGGCACACTTTGGTCGTTGCTGGCGGTGCCTCACCCCGGACATCGCTGATCGCCACGCGATCCGGACCGTCGCCGCGCAGCTCAATCGAATCCAGCCTGGTGGATACGTCGGGGTTCAGATATACCGGACCGGCAATCTCGTACACGAGTTGGGCGGTGACCGTATCGGTGGTGACCGCACCGCTGGTGTGCTCATGTTTAGTGATCACCGAGGAACCGTCGCCCGCGATCTCGGCGATGGGGAAGCCCAGCGGCTCCCCCGTGCGTGCGGGCATGGTGAGGAAGCCTGCGAAATTTCCTCCGGTTGCCTGGGTGCCACATTCGATGACGTGCCCCGCGACCACCGCGCCAGCGAGCTCGTCCAGGTCATCACGTTGCCAACCGAAATGCGAGATGGCCGGCCCCACGATGACCGAGGCGTCGGTGACCCGACCGGTGACCACGATATCGGCACCGGCATCCAAGGCCGCGGCGATTCCGAAGGCCCCCAAATAGGCATTGGCCGTGAGGACTTCACCGAATCCCAGCTCTGCGGACCGGTCGAGCAAATTGTCGCCCTCGACATGCGCGATCGAGACGCAGAGGCCTTGTTCATCGGCGATTTCGCGAAGTTTTACCGCACATCCAGCGGGGTTCAGACCGCCGGCGTTGACGACGATCTTGACATTCTTCTGCTTCGCCAAGGCCATGCAGTCGTTCATTTGTCGGACGAAGGTTTTTGCATACCCCAGCGAGGGGTCCTTCATCTGATCACGACCGAGGATGAGCATGGTCAACTCGGCCAGGTAGTCCCCGGTCAGATAGTCGAGCTCGCCACCTTCGAGCATTTCCTGCATCGCAGAGAACCGATCACCGTAGTAACCAGAACAGTTGCCAATTCGACACATCCCACTCATCCGGCGGCCTTTCGTTGTTGGTTCGTACCGGGAAGACCGGCAGGTGCTGGCAAGATCGTCAGCCAATGGGCAATCTGGTGCGCCACCGTCCGTCCCTCTGCGGTGGTGATGGTGGCCCAGCTGGCGGCGTCGAGGCCCCCTACCCTGCGATCGAGCTGGGCACTTTCGCGCTCGAGGTCGGTCAGGACGCCTTCAAGCGCTTCGTTCATCGATTCTCCAACTGGTTGTCGAGGGTTTTGGCCCACGCGTCGAGGATTCTGGCGCGACGGCGGCTGTCATCACTCAAGGTGGCGGCCAGGCCGAGGCCCCGAAGGAGGTCGAGGGTGGCCTGCACGAGTTCACGGTTGTCACCCGACGATTCGTCGATTCCCAGCAGTTGCACCGCATGATCGTGCGCCTCACGGCCGGCCCGTCGTTCCAGTGGTGCCACGGATTCACGCAGGGTCTCGTCGGTGCGCGCTACGACCCACAGCTCCAGCGCCGCGAAGAAGACCGGTGAGATGAACTGCGCGGCAAGGATGTCCAGGACCGCGCGGGTGCGGCCGGATGTGGGAAGTGTTGCTGCTTCCACCGCGAACTGCTGACGTCGTTGCTCCGCCAAATGGGTCAGTGCGGCGCAGACCAGATCCTGCTTGCTCGGAAAATGGTGCAACTGCGCCCCCCGCGAAACACCGGCCCGATCGGACACCTCCGTCGTCGTCGTTCCGGACCACCCCTTCTCCGTCAAGCAATCAACGGTCGATTCCATCAGGCGCAGTCGCATTAGGCGAGTGCGCTCTGATTGTGGGATACGGGTCGGTGTGGACATAGTCCCGAGTATGTCGGCTCAGAATCAATCAGTCAAGCATGATTGTTTATCTGGAACGCCTCGAGCCTCTTTTCGATATGGATACGGGAATTGGAGGCCGGCCCACGATCCAGGATCAGCTGGTCACTCGGGCGAAGCTACGTACCCATCGTGGGACGCCGGGGATTTCGCGAGCAAATTAGTTGAGGCACGCGGGGAAGTTTCGCGAGCATATCGACGTGAGGCACGGCGGCCCACGGAGGCG
>JBBSRM010000003.1:0-60414 GCA_038243055.1 Actinomycetales bacterium | reverse complement strand
GCTGAGATCCCCATCCGGATCCATCCGGGGGGCGTCCTTGAGCTGGTCCTTGGTGCACTGAACCAGGACATCGTCCCCGTCCATGCGTGCCCCTTCCAGCGGCGCGAACGATTCGGAAGTGCCGAACAGCCCGGTCTTCACTGTTACCCAGCTCGCCGCGCCGCTCTGGTCATCCAGGTAGACCTGTCCGACGGAGCCAATTTTGGCTCCAGTGGAATCGATGACCTTTCCGTTGTTGGTCAAAATATTGTCGATGTTCTCTCGCGTGATCATGATGGTGCTCCTTTGTGTTGGGTTTGTGGTGATGTGACCTGGCGGTGCAGGACGCTGGTGCCAGGAAGGGAGAGGGGTGGTCGGTGTCACGTGTGGTGCTTATTGTGGAGTTGGGGTTCATGGGTGCTTCCTGCGGACCGTGACATCGATGAGCATGATGCCTCCGACGAGGACCGGAACTGCGGCAAGGATCGGCACCCATTCGCGCGGAGTAGCATTCTGGGCCCGTACCAAAGCGATCCGGGCGTTGTCGGCGGCCACGGCTGCGCCGTTTTCGACACGTTGCCGGGCTCGGTCCCACTGGAGCCTGTATTGCTTTGTGACGTCGAGCCGCTTGCGGAGTCCATCGACGGTCTGGTCCAGTTCAGCCGTATGCTTGGCGATCTCCGTTTCGAACTGGCCTGGGTCAGTGCGGGTTTCTTCACTGAGCTGCCCGATGAGTTGCCCGGTTGATAGGTTTTCCTTCGGAGGCGATACCTGCTCAGCCATGGGTGGGATCCTTCGAAGAACCCAGTGTCTGCCCGGAGCCGTTGGCGCCCCGATGCGGGCCCGACCCCGCCGATCCCTGGTGCGTCGAGTTCTTGTCGTTGTAGTTGGAGCCAGTCAGATGTTCCTTGGCCTCTCGGACCAGTCTCCCTGCCTGATCACCGGCTTTGTCGACCTGTCCCCGCACGGCTGGTTTGCCCAACATCCCCTGGACCCAGTTCTTGATCTGTTCGTAGCGTTTCTGGCCGGCCCGGGCACCGAAGACGTAGCCGGCGGCGAAGATGGCGATGGTCTTGAACTTGCCCATAGTATTTTCCGATGCTTTGGCGGACGAGAAACCCTTAGTGTGGTCGGGTCGGATTTAGATAATTTATTTGTGTGGTCTGCGTCACAGCTGAGACTTTGGCTGTAAGCCTAAGCGTTTGATTAGGGTGTTGCAATGGCGACGCAGACTTCCGTCGGTCCGGGCGATTGGGGAGCTGCCCGTCGATGCCATGGGTGGCAAAAGGGACACACGTCGGAAAAGAGGCACCAGAATGGCAAGCTGTCGAGTCTGGGGACGACTGGAACCGTCCTGTTGCGGCGGGTCCCGGCGACGAAAGTGATTGTAATCGTCTGGAAAAACGGGGAGAAAGAGCCAAAGTCCCGATTATCCGGAGAATCCCGGCGGGCTTGGGGTGGGCGATTGCCCCTGCAGGCTGTCCGGGACGCTTATGCAGTTGATGCGCACGGTGAGCAACCGAACCCGGCCCGATCGTCTCCCGTCGCGAGGCTACGACTGTTGACAAAACCATTCCTTGGCCATATTGCCGACAATCCGGAACGGGTATCAACCTAGTAGGCAGGACAGTAGTGACTATCGACGCGTTTCTTACCGTTCCGCACAGTACCTGGACGTCCCCTAGCACAAGTTTCGTTCACGTGCGAACCACCCCTGCGCATGGCAGGGGTGGTTCGCACGCATAGTCGCGACGGGTGGAGCGAAAAACCCGGGGCCAACACATCGATCAGCTGATCCGCTAGGAGCCTCAGTGGATGCCAAACCGCTGGAGTACGGATGAAGCACTTGGCCACCAAGCCAGGTCGATCAACGCCCAGTCCGTTGCTGGACGGTGTTTCTACTTCCGCGGTGAGGGTTCCCGGATTTCGGCCCCGATGAACCATGCCTGCTGCTCGAGGTTGGCGATCACTTCGTGAAGCAGATCGGCACTGGTGGGGTCGTCCTCGTCGACGCCGTCGTGGACTTCACGCATGGTGCCGACGGCGGCCTCGATCGAACGCACGACCAGTTTGATCGCCTCGGTGGTCTTGATTTCCCCGGCGGTGAATTCGGGCAGGGTTGTCTTTGCGGCGACCACTGACACCCGTGCATCGGGGGTGGCGTGCAGGGCACGCATCCGTTCGGCAATGGTGTCCGCACCTTCGCGGGCGACGACGACCAGTTCATCGAGGTTCAGGTGCAGGTCGCGGAAGTTCGTTCCGACGATGTTCCAGTGGGCCTGCTTGCCCACCAGGTGCAAGTTGACGAGATCGACCAGCACTGCCTGCAAGGACTCGTGCAGCCGGTTTGAGGCGATGAATCCCGCCTCGGAGTTTTCCAGCTTTGTGCCGGCGTCTCCTGCGGGGGTGGGGGTGTCGACTGACATGATTACCTAACTCCTTTGGTTGTTATGGAAATCCAGCCCGGGCGGGCAGGAAAGTCAAAAACTCTCGTGAGCGAAGAATTCGATACCGACGATTTCGATCGTTTTGTCGATTTCTCCCTGGGTTAGGGCTTTGCGTTGCCGCATGGCTCCATTCCCGGCGTCCAAGAGCCGGCGCAGGCCCGTGGCCACATATTCGGCATCGCCGAACTTCTCGAGATGCACCTCGACGGTGTCGACCATTGGGTGTGCCAGCGCAGAGGCCGAGTCGTGTTCGCTGGCAGGCAACGACTCCAGGTCTCTTCCCGGGCACCGAACGTGGCCGCGTGCCAGCAAGTCGCGTCGGACTCTTCCGGGGGGATGCCGTCCGGGGTGGGGGAGCGGTGAAATGCCTCGACCGTCAGCGACCGGACGCTCAGAGCGAAGAGGACCGATTCGCGAGCAGTCATCTGGGCGTCGATGGCGGTCCCCCCCAAGATTCCGCGTACGGGTGAGAGTCGGGTGCCCCAACCTATTTATTGCGTCGTGTCGATGCCCGGAGTCGCCAGTAGCCGTTCGATGTGCGCCGACATCGGCTGCGACGGAACGAGTCGACTCCCGGTTGCCCAACAGTGATTCTAAGGCCTCGTCACCGCTATGCAAGATGGAGGAAGCGGGTCCCGCATGGCCTCTTGACCCATCCGTGGCGGACACGGAGTTGGCCTCCATGGGGCGGCCGGTCGTGGGATCCACCAGAAGGAGGGCCTCTTCTACGCCGAACTGCATGTCACCTCCTGGGTCATCGCCGCCCCGTCCAGAGCTGGCCTGAAAGCGCGGCGTCCGCATACGCCTGAACGAATGCCCGTCGGGCTGCGAGCCTACAACGCGACGCCACCGGATGTCATTCTTCCGGGCCAAATGAAGGTCCGACCCCAGCGCTGAGTTGCGACCCGGCATTGCGGGGTGGATGGGCCGCCCGCACGGGGACCCAAAACACCGTGGATTTGCCTTGGCTGACCAGCATGGATCGAGGGCTCTTGCCCGCCTTGACGGTATGCGGTCTATGCACCGTGTCGCCGACGATGCCTCGTTGCGACAGCCATAGCGGCCGCGTGCGCAGCGCTGTAGGTTTTGTTTTGTCCGGAACCGCCTGGCTGGATGCGGGAAACCGCATGCCGGGCGGCGCTGGCCAATCCTCGTGGCCCTGTTTCCGACGGGCGCTAGAGGAGCGGACCGAGGGTCGGACAGGTTTCGGAAGCAGCGGCAAGGGCAGCGCGCCTCGACCGCGAAACAAGGGAGGATTGGTATGTCCGAGGAAGGCGAGCAGTCGTCGCGAAAGACCGTCACAGTGGGGCTCATGGCCGACCCGGGATTGCCCTTGAAGCTGGCAGAAAGGATCGCCACGGCGCTGCCGGACTTGCTCGAAAACGAGATCGAGGACGGAGTCGAATGGGTGGTCAAAGCCGAGGAGAACTCGCTCCCACTCGATGCAGAAGGAGCCGTCGAGCTCACCCGGAATTCCTCAACACTGCGCGAACAGCGCGGCTGGGAGTACATGGTCTATGTCACCGACCTGCCAAAGTACATCCTCAACGAGCCATTGGTCGTCATTCTGAACACCGCCTACGGTGCAGGAATGATCGTGGTCCCCGCCCTCGGGGTCGGTGGGGCGCGTCCGCTGCGCCGCTTGCTGCTACATGTCTTGTCGACCTTGTACGCCGGCGCATCAGACCGGGGCCGCCCGCGCGGACCGCTGTCGGCCATTGAGCGGATTGCGTCCGTTGATCACGAGGCCGATGAACGGAAATCTAAGGACACCGTGGAAACGCTCAAGGGTGTCTCCGGACGTCTGACTCTCTTGACCGGCATGGTGCGCAGCAACACGCCCTTGAAACTAGTGCCGCGCTTGTCCACCGCTTTGGCCGGCGCGATCGGTACGGCGGCTTTCGGCATCTTCTACGCCAGCATCTGGTCCATGGCCGACTACCTCAGCGGCGGGCGAATGCTCTTGATCAGTCTGCTTTCCGTGGCAACGATGACGGTCTGGCTGATTGGATCTCATGGATTGTGGGAAAAGCCCGAGGGTGCGCACCGGCGAGAGCGCCGGGTCCTGTACAACGCGGCGACCACCGCGACAGTGCTCATTGCCGTGGCAGCCATGTATCTGACCTTGTTCGCTGTGGTCCTGCTCGGGGCACTGGTGGTCATCGACGTGAATTTCCTGGAAGAGCATCTGCGCGAGCAGGCCGGTTTCATTGACTACGTGAATCTTGCCTGGCTGGCGACATCGATGGGCACCATCGGTGGGGCCGTGGGGTCGAGCTTCAGCGATGCCGAGGTGGTGCGTCGGGCGACGTTCAGCAACCGCGAATATGAGCGTCGGCAAATGTCACTACGCGAGGAAAAAAGAACGATCCCGCCTCGCCCTTAGAAAAACGTCTGCCGCGCCACGCCCTAACTCCAGTAACTCGGGCGAGCCGGATCCACGGACGCGGGTCCCGTATGGTCCGCCACGGATACCCGAACCCGCTGTCTCTGCGGTTTGTCTATACACGCCTCAGACACAGGCCTAGGATCTCAGCAACGGCGTCTCGGGGACCTGTGACGCCGACTTACGGGAGGGCAGGGACGATGTCACGCAGTGAGTTGAAGACCATCACCACCGACATACCAGCCAGATTGGACCGCTTACCGTGGTCGCGATGGCACTGGAAGGTCCTCATCGGGCTGGGGACCGTCTGGATCCTCGACGGCCTCGAAGTCACCATCGTCGGAAACATCACCACCCGGCTCTCCGAGTCCGACAGCGGAATCAACATCACCAATGCGCAAACCGCCGGCACCGCGGCGGCCATGTACGTGCTCGGCGCCTGTCTAGGCGCACTGTTCTTCGGCTACCTGACCGACCGGCTGGGACGCAAGAAACTGTTCATGATCACTCTGGGCGTCTACCTGACTGCCACGGCCCTCACGGGCCTGTCCACAGAGGCCTGGATGTTCTTCGTCTTCCGCTTCTTCACCGGTGCGGGTATCGGCGGGGAATACGCAGCCATCAATTCGGCCATCGATGAATTGATCCCCGCCAAACACCGCGGGCGTGTGGATATCATCGTCAACGGAACCTTCTGGCTCGGCGCCGTCGGCGGTTCTCTGCTGTCGATCGTTGCCCTCGATACGGAGATCTTCCCGGCCGATTTGGGCTGGCGCCTCACATTCGGGCTGGGACTCGTCTTTGGCTTGTTGATCCTGCTGGTTCGGCGTTCGGTGCCCGAAAGCCCTCGGTGGCTTTTCATCCACGGGCGGGAAGACGAAGCCGAGGAAGTGGTGGCGGGGATCGAAGAGAGGATCCGGAAGGAAACGGGCCAGGAGCTCGCTAAGCCTGAAGGCACCATCAGGATCCGTCAGCGTCATTCCATTGGTTTCGGCGAGATCGCCACGACGATGTTCAAGACCTACCCCAAGCGGGCCGTATTGGGATTTTCCCTGTTCATCGGCCAGGCATTCCTCTACAACTCCATTACTTTCGGCTATGCAACGATTCTTGCGACGTTCTTCGATATTCCTCCGGGGAAAACCGGCTACTACTATGCGGTCATCGCTGTAGGCAACTTCATCGGACCGTTGCTCTTGGCTCCGTTGTTCGATACTTGGGGCCGAAGGCCGATGATCTCGGGTACCTATATTCTCTCCGGTGTCATGCTGCTGGCCACCGCATGGATGTTCAACGCAGGCCTGCTCACGGCTGTGACTCTGACCGCCTGCTGGAGCATTGCGCTCTTCTTCGCGTCCGCTGGGGCGAGTTCGGCCTATCTGACCGTTTCGGAGGTGTTTCCCATGGAAACCCGGGCCCTGGCGATCGCGTTCTTCTATGCGATCGGCACGGCTGCCGGCGGCATCAGCGGTCCGTTGCTGTTCGCCAAAATGGTTTCAACCGGCAAGCTCTTTGATACGGCCATAGCGTTCTCAGTCGGCGCCTGTTTGATGATCGCAGCAGGCATTGTCGCGGTGTTCTTGGCGGTAAAGGCGGAGCAGAAGTCACTGGAGGACATCGCCAGCCCGCTGACCCGAGCCGAGGAAGACGGCGACACCACGCAACCGGCGGACGGTTAGGAACTCTTCCCCTGAAAGCGGGGCGGCCCTGGCTTACGGAGCCGCCGTGCCTTTGTCGGCTACCGTTCTCGCTACCGTGCTTGTACTCGCGTAACGTGGTTTTGCCGAAACCGGCGCATGACCGAGCGAATCGGCCCCGTCAACAAAAGTGGATGAAGGGAAGCAGATGGCGCCGGATTTCGACGAAGTACGGTCGGACGTTGCCGAATGGAGCGAGAAGACGCTTAAGACTGTTCAGGCTCTAGACGCGCCGTATGCCCGATCCGTGGTGGAGGCATTCGCTGAGCCGGAGCTGGTAGTCCGGGTCCGCCCGCACCCGGAGGCACAGGACGAATTCATTTGCGGCTCATGTTTCGTAGTGCGCCATCATACGACGTGGGCGGGGGAGAAGAATGGCGTGCCGATTTGCCGCGACTGCGCCGCTGACTGATACGGCGTCCCCACGACTTCCGGCGTCCCAATAACCATCAACACACCCACACCTGACCGCGACTTTGATCGATTCCCGGAGTCTGCGGTGCTTTGCCTGATTGATCGGACGTGTGGTCCGTGTACACCGAGGGGCCCGGCTCGGGTCCGGCGCCACGAGGATCCTTGACGGTGAGCCAGCGCACGAGCCTAGGCTGGGCAGTACCGAGGGCAAGACCGTCAAAGAGAGAAGGAGGCGACTAACCAAGAAGGCTGTCGTTTACCAGGAACCATATATAGTTTCGATCGAAGACGTCGATGATCCGCAGATCCAGGATCCAACGGATGTGATCGTGAAGGTCACCTCCACGGCAATCTGTGGCTCCGATTTGTATATGTACGAGGGCCGCACCGGGGCCGAACCCGGCATCGTTTTCGGCACGAGAACATGGGCATCGTTGTCGAAGTCGGCTCCGGTGTCGCCAGCGTTAAAAATGGCGACCGTGTCTCGATGCCGTTCAACGTGGCCTGCGGCTTCTGCAAAAACTGCCTAGCCGGAAAAACCGCCTTCTGCCTCACGGTGAATCCCGGATTCGCCGGAGGTGCCTACGGCTACGTCGCCATGGGGCCCTACACCGGCGGCCAGGCGGAATACGTGCGTGTGCCCTTCGCGGACTTCAACTGTCTGCAGCTACCTGCCGGCGATGAGCACGAGAACGACTTCGCCATGCTTGCTGACATCTTCCCCACCGGCTACCACGCCACCGAGCTCGCCCAGGTGGGGCCAGGGAAGACAGTCACGGTCATGGGCGCCGGCCCAGTGGGGCTGATGGCGGCGCACGCAGCGCTCATCAAGGGCGCTTCGCAGGTCTTCGTCGTGGACCAGGTGAAGTCCCGGCTGGAACTGGCCGAGTCCATCGGGGCCAAGGCCATCGATTTCAGTGCCGGTGATCCGGTGGAACAGATCAAGGACGCCACCAACGGCGAGGGCACCGACACGGGCATCGACGCCGTCGGCTACCAGGCCACGGCGACCAGTGGCGAGGAACAACCAGCGAGCATTTTGAATACCCTGGTTGAGGTCGTGCGCCCCACCGGCAGGCTCGGTGTCATCGGACTGTACCTACCCGAGGATCCAGGGGCCCCTGATGAGCATTCTGCCAAGGGCGAGTTGTTGTTCAAGATGGGCCGTTTCTTCGAAAAGGGCCAGACCATGGGCACCGGACAGGCGGATGTCAAGGCGTACAACCGGCAGTTGCGCGACTTGATCATCGCGGGCCGGGCCAACCCTTCGTTCGTGGTGAGCAAGGAATTGCCGCTGGCTGATGCCCCTGATGCCTACGCGCGGTTCGATAAGCGCGAAGACGGTTACTCGAAGGTGGTGCTCAACCCGGGACGCAAGTAATCGCCGTGAAAGACCAACCATTTGTCAACGAAGGAGGAAATAATGTCGGATTTGAAGTTGTCGGATGCACGGGGCATCATCGAGGCCGGGGAGGCGCGTGCCACCGAAATCGGTCAGCCGCAAAACCTGGCGGTCGTCGATGGCGGCGGGAACCTGGTGGCTCACGTGCGCATGGATGGTGCTTGGATCGGTAGCGTGGACATCAGTCAGAACAAGGCATGGACCGCCCGGGCCTTCGACTTGTCCACCTAGGACCTGGCCGGGAACGCGCAACCCGGGGAACAGTTCTATGGGATCAACGCCAGCAACAACGGCCGCGTCATGATTTTTGCCGGCGGCATTCCGTTGTCCCATGACGGTGAGATCATCGGTGCGGTCGGGGTCGGTGGCGGAACGGGTGAGCAGGACCAAAGCGTGGCCGAAGCGGCCGTGGCAGCCTTGTAGCTCCGCACTGTTACGGGCCGACCTGTGCGCACATTCGAGTGCCCGTAAAGGTCGGCCCGTGCAACCCGGCACCTGACGAGGGAAGCTGCGGGTGAGCGGGCTAGAAGCCCGGGAGCGGCTTCCAGCCCGCCACTCCAGGGGCTTTTGCCGTCTCGAACCCGAGTCCCTTGGCAGGAGCTGGCACTGAGAAACACCCGGCCCGTCGCGGAGAAGGCAGCGCGGCGCACGATGGGCTGTTTTTTCTCCCCGCGTCGACACTTAAGCCACCGTGGCTGGACGAAGGGGTGCGCGACGCGACGTATGAATGGAGCTTATTCCCCCCTGGGGTTTCGGACGCTTATCGGGCAGGCCTTCGAGCCAGGGCCGCCTCGGCTGCCGCCATCGACCTCGTCGTCGCGGCGGTTGTTCATATTGGGCGCATCAACGATGTACCGACCCTCGGTGTAGACATGGCTCGGGACCATGATCGCGTTGGCTGCTTAGAGGCGGCGACTCGTCCCCTGCGACTTCGCGAGAGCCGCCTCCTGCAGTGCCCCGAAGTGTCGTTACCATCAAAAAGCAGTCGATACACATTGAAGGCGGCAATAGTCAACGCGCCGCCTACCCGGCCGCCGATACTTAGCACGTAGTTCACGGAAAATACGTGCTCAGAAGATCAGCTATCCGGAGACGAACTGGTTGGGCGAGCCGATTACTGCTTCCCTGGAGGGGTTCGCTCGACGAAGTCCAGCACCGACGAGACGAAGCGGTCCGGCTCGTCGTGGAAGATCGCGTGCGCGCTCTCTGGGAAAAGCACTGTCTGCGCTCCCCGAACCTGTTCCCCGATCCAGGCCGTTCCGCGCCAGTCGTAGGCCTGATCCTGTTGGCCAGTCATGATCAAGGTCGGTAGATCCAACTGCTGAAGGAAGTCGCGCCAGTCGTGGCGGGTGTGGTCGGCCATGATCGCGTTGCGCACCGGCACCCCACACTTTGCCATCTCCGTGACGAACAGTGCCCGGTCGGCCTCGCTCACCGGAGACGCACAGATCTCGTCGACTTGCTGCTCGATCATGGTGTCGAGCTCGTAGCTGACCTGGCCCTGGAACCGGGCGAGGCCCACGTCGTCGAAGCACTGGGCGTGGTGCCAAGGCCAGTCCTCGGCGAGATACTGTCGCGGCACCTGGCTGCAGAAGATCCCGCCGGCCACCCGCCGCGCACTGAAATTCTCCAGCATGCTCCAGACAACCGCTGAGCCGAGCGACCAGCCGAGTACGATCGCCTCGTCCAGATGCAGATGTTCCAGCAGCTCGTGGAGGTCCGCCCCCATCCGCGCCACCCGAGGTCGATACGGCGGGGCACCGGAGTCGCCGTGTCCGCGCAAGTCCAGCGCCACGACCCGGCAGTGTCGGGCAAGTGCGGGGGTCACGCCGTCGAAGAACCGGTGGCTGAACCCCCAGCCGTGCAACAGCACCAGCGGCGTGCCTGAACCGGTGTCGGAAAAACTCAGCTCGACACCGTCTGTGGTCGTGAACGTCGGCATGATCACTCCTTGCTATCGGAACCCTCCCAATGGGTTGTCGAACCGACTCTACGTTGTTACGTTCAAGCTAGGACTTCGAAAGGATGATCATGGATCTCGGCATCAAAGGAAAAACCGCACTAGTCACCGGCGGCGCCGGTGGCATCGGCGCGGCGACAGCCCAGCAGCTGTTGGATGAAGGCGCCATCGTGGTGCTTTCCGATCTGGACCAAGACGCTCTCGATAAATCCGCGGGTCAGCTGAAGGCTCCTGACGGAAAGCTCTTCGCATTCGCGGCGGACGTCACCGATATCGGGGAGGTGGACCAGCTGCGCAAGCAGACCGAAGCCGCGGTGGGCGATATCGACATCTTCGTGCAATGCTCTGGCATTACCGGCGCACAAGGGCTGTTCCATGAGATCGACGACCAAGGCTGGGTGAACACGATCACCGTCGACCTATTGGGGCCGGTTCGGCTCACCCAGGCCTTTCTGCCTGCCCTCCGTAAGGGTGGTTGGGGTCGGATCGTCTATCTGACGAGCGAGGATGCAGTACAGCCGTACGACGACGAGCTGCCGTACTGCGCAGCCAAGGCCGGCGTGCTGGCCATGGCCAAGGGGCTATCGCGCAGCTACGCCAAGGAAGGTCTGCTGGTCAACACCGTTTCTCCCGCGTTCATCAGCAGCCCGATGACCGACGCCATGATGGAGAAGCGTGCCAGTCAGCTGGGCATCAGTGTCGATGAGGCGATTAAGAGCTTCCTGGACGAAAAACGCCCTTTCATGGAACTTAAGCGCAGGGGCGAGCCCGAGGAGGTCGCGAATGTGATCGCGTTCCTCTGTTCTGACCGGGCGAGCTTCGTCAACGGCTCCAACTACCGGGTCGATTCCGGCTCGGTTGCGACGATCTGAGGTCTGACCATGAATAGTGCGAGCGAGCGTTACGACTACGTGATCATCGGCGGGGGGATGGTCGGTGACGCCGCAGCGAAGGCGATCCACCAGACTGACGCAGACGGATCGATCCTGATCATCGGAGCCGATCCCGAACCGCCGGTCACCCGGCCGGCAATGTCCAAGAAACTGTGGACCGACCCGGACTTCGGCTTCAACCAGGTCTGGTTGAATACGACGTCGGAGTCCGGCGCGGAGCTGGCGACCGCGGATCCGGCGACGGCAATCGATTGCGAGAGGCACACAGTACGCACGGCGTCGGGTAGGAACGTCAGCTACGGCAAACTGCTGGTGGCCACCGGCGGTGAGCCGCACCACCTCGATCTTCCCGATGACGATCGGGTGGTTTACTTCCGCACCGTCTCCGACTACCGCAGGCTGCGCGAGCTGGCAGGGAATGATCGTCACCTGCTGGTGGTGGGCGGCGGATTCATCGGCACCGAGCTGGCCTGCGCCCTGATACAGAACGACACGCGAGTGACGCTCGCCTATCCCGACGAGCTGGTCAACGCCTCGCTCTTCCCACGAGAGCTGGCTCAGGAGCTGACCCGGGCCTTCGCCGACCGCGGAGTGAACCTGTCGCCGAAAACGAGGATTCGTTCAGGCTCCATCGAGGGCGGGCAGCTCGCGATTCGCGACGACGAGGACGCCACTTTCATGGTCGACGGCGTCGTAGTTGGCCTCGGCATCAGCCCATCGACCGAGCTCGTCGAGGCCGCTGGACTGAACGTCGATGACGGCGTCGTGGTGGATAGCACCTTGATGACCAGCGATCCCGATGTATTTGCCGCGGGAGACGTGGCGAACTACCCCGACCAGCTGCTCGGACGACGCCGCGTCGAGCACGTCGACAACGCCAACGAGATGGGCGCCCGGGTAGGCGCGAACATGGCGGGCGAGCCGCAGCCATACACCCACACCCCCTACTTCTACTCGGTGCTCTTCGGCACCCGGTACGAGGCAGTCGGCACTCTCGATTCGTCCCTCGACATGGTTCAGGACTGGACCCAGGACCGCAGACGAGGGGTCGTCTACTACCTCAATGATGCTGGTGTGGTGGCTGGGGTGCTGCTGTGGAACGTCTCGGACCAGACCGATGCAGCCCGTCAAGTGATCGCCGATTCGCAGGCGGGGGCGCTGAGCCAGGACCAGCTGTCCGGACGGATCCCGATCGGTAGCTGAGCCGAACTTCAGGTCGAGACGAGCGCGCGGTGCAGGAAGGCCTGAAGTTCTCTTATTGTGGGTCGGCGAAGCCTGCAGGCGGGCGCCCGGAACGGGTTTGGGGGGACTTTCCGATGCCCGGTTTTTCCAAGGGAATGGAATCTCATAAACATGGCTCACCCTGTGGATCCTGATAGGCACGTTGACGTGTCTTCCATTAAGAGCATGCCAACGTGGCGCGGCAGAACAAGTCCGTCAGGCCAGGCGTCTAGGGCGCGTCCCTTGAAGTCGCACCTCAAACGATGACGGACGGCAAAACGATGGCTCTGTTGCGAGTGAGCGGTATTCTGTCGTATCGCTTGGACAACACCGCCTCGAACCATGGCGTCTCAGGGTGTGGAACACTGCCGAAATCACCAGGTGATCAACGTCGATGCGCACCCACTCCGGCGGCCTCCAAAAAGACGATGGGGAAGTTTTCCGCAGGCGACCCAGCCTTTCGATGTATCCTGTTCGGTCTGCTCGGCGGGGAACCTACCGTTCATGGACAGGCCGAATCGAAAGCCATCGTCGTGTAAGTGCTGTCAGGCGACGCGGAACGGTTCGGCGTCAGATTCGCGCAGCACCAGCCCGTTACCCGCCGCACCGGGATCCGGGCGCAGGACGCCGCCGGTGGGATCCAGCGTGCCGTCGAAGAAGAGTCTCTCGATCCTGACATGGTCGTGGAACCATTCCAGATGACGCAGGTTAGGCGTGGCTACCGCGACGTGGACGTGCAGGTGCGGGCCGCAATGCCCGGAGATCTCGAGTCCGTGAGCCGCGGCTACCGCCGCCGCGCGCATCCACTCGGTGATCCCGCCGCAACGGCTGGCATCGACCTGCAGGCAATCCACCGCACCGGTCTGGCACATTCGGCGAAAGTAGGTCAGATCGAACCCGTATTCCCCAGCAGTGACATCCGGGTCGACCGCATCGCGAACCTCCCGCAGGCCGTCCAGGTCGTCGGACGACACCGGCTCTTCTAACCAGCGCAGATCCAGCTCCTCGGCCGCACGGGCCACGCGGATGGCCTGTTTGCGGGTGTACCCGCCGTTGGCATCGGCGTAAAGTTCGACGTCGTCGCCGATGACGGTTCGCGCCTGTCGCAGTCTGTCCAGGTCGCGGGCAGGATTCGTGCCCCAGGATTCACCGATCTTGATTTTGGCGCGGGGAATGCCCTGTTCGTGGACCCATCCGTCCAGCTGATCGGCCAACTGGTGCTCGGAGTACGTGGTGAAGCCGCCACTGCCGTATACCGGTACGGTGTCGCGTACGGCGCCGAGCAGCCGGTGCAGTGGTAGGTCGAGCAGCCGCGCCTTCAGGTCCCATAGGGCGATATCCACCGCCGAGATCGCGTAGCCGATGGCACCTTGGCGGCCGTTGTTGCGCACCGCCTTCACCATGTCATCGAAGCGCGCGCCGACGTCGAGCGCGCTGCGCCCGCGCAGCAGCGGGTTCAGGGTGTCGGCAACGACCGCGGCGCATTCCGCTGCCCCGTACGTCCAGCCAGTGCCGATCGTGGAGCCCGAGCGAACCCGGACCAGCACCATCGTTGTGGAGTCCCAGCTAATCGTTCCGTCGGCCTCGGGCTCGTCCGTGGGGATCGTGTAGGCTCGCGCGTCAACGTCGTCGATCATCGGATCCCGATCCCATCCCTGCGAATTCATGCCTTTCCTTTCCTGAGTCGGCGGGAACGCCTCCGGCCTGGGATTCCATTGACGCTTCCTGCGCGCGGAGCATACCGGGCGCTCCGAGCCCCATCTAGGGGCGGAGTTGGTCCTAGTTCTGGTCGTCTTTCTCGTCCTGTCCGATGTTCAGTTTTCCCTTGACCCGTTCAACCCCCTCGGTGACGACGGCTTTGGCGGTATCGCGAATGACGTCCAGCTCGTCCGGGTCCCCCTTGAGCAGGGCCATGCCCGTGTTCTTGGCGAATTCGAACGCGACCTTCGGCGGTAGCGGAGGAACGTTCTTGCTGGTGTACGCGTCGATGAGGGTAACTCCCCGATGGGCGAAAGCCGTGTCCCAGGCGGCCGCCGCCTCGTCGTCGGTCCTGACACGGATCCCCTTGAAACCCAGCAACTCCGCGTAACCGGCGTAGTCCATCGACTCCACATCCTGTGATTTGGCCCAGACCGGGTTGGCGTCCTGGGTGCGCATCTCCCAGGACACCTGATTGAGGTCGTCATTATGCAGGACCAGGATGATCAGCTGCGGGTTTTCCCACCTGGAGAGGTATTTCTTGATGGTGATCAGCTCGTTCATGCCCAGCATCTGGAAGGCACCGTCCCCGATCGTGCAGACCACAGTGCGTTCGGGATGGGCGAACTTCGCCGCCGTGGCATAGGGCATCGCCGCCAACATGGTCGCCAAACGTCCTGAAAGGTCGCCCAGCATCCCTTCCCGCAGCCGGATGTGGTGGCCGTACCAGTCCGCGGTGGAACCGGCGTCGGCGGTGACGATGGCCCGCGGGGGAAGGCGTTTATTGAGCTCGTGGTAGACCCGGCGTGGATTGGCACCGTCGTGGAAGGAAACCATGGCTTCAGCCTCCATCTCCGCTTCCCATTCCTTCATCCCGTCCACGACGCCGTTCTGCCAGGACAGGTCGGTGGTGGCCTGCAGAAGGGGAATCAGAGCGGTGAGGGTTTCCTTCACGTCGCCCCAGAGGTTCAGTTCGGTGGGGTAGCGCAGGCCCATCTGCTCTGGCTTCAGGTCGACCTGGATGGCCCGGGCCTGCCCGGACTTGGGCAGGAACTGGCCATAGGGGAAGTTGGTTCCCAGCAACACGAGGGTGTCGCAGTCGGCCATCTGGTCCATGCTGGGCCGGGAGCCCAGCAGACCCAGTTGCTGGGAGTGGTGGGGCACGTCGGAGGGGATGACTTGTTTGGCCCGTAGCGCGGTGATGATCCCGGCACCACTGAGTTCGGCGGCCTTGAGGACCTCTTGGGTGGCCCCGTCGGCCCCGTGTCCGACGAGGAAGGTGACTTTGGAGCCTGCGTTGATGATTTGTGCTGCCTTGGCGATCTCTGCCTGGGGCGGGGCAACGGCGGTGGATGGGGCGACGGCGCTGGAGCGCGAGACCCAGTTTTCCGGGGTGAGGTCGGGCATTTTCATGTCCTGCACGTCGTGGGGCAGGATCACGACGGCGGGGCCGAGCCTGACGCGGGCGGTGCGGAAGGCGGTGTCGATGACGGCCTGGGTTTGTTCGGGGGAGACGACGGTCTGGACGTAGACGGCGACGTCGGCCAGGGTCCGTTCCAGGTTGGCTTCTTGTTGGGTGAACGTGCCCAGGGAATTCAGGCCTTGCTGGCCGATGATCGCCACTACTGGTTGGTTGTCCATCTTCGCGTCGTAGAGCCCGTTGAGCAGGTGGAAGGCACCTGGGGCCGAGGTAGCGACGCAGACTCCGACCTCGCCGGTGAACTTGGCGTGGGCGGTGGCCATCAGCGAGCAGATCTCCTCGTGGGTCGGGCGGATGTATTCCAGCCCTTCATCCTCGCGGTCGGCCTTGCCCAGGGCGCCGTCGAAGGCGCCGATGCCGTCGCCGGGGAAGCCGAATACGCGGCTGACGCCCCAGTCCCGGACGCGCTGGATGATGAAATCGCTGACCGTTGTTGCCATGGAAGGTACCTCCTAGTGATTGTTGTGCATGTCTGCAATGAGCCTATCTGCGGAACGCGCGGCGACGGCCATGATGGTCAGGGCCGGGTTGGCGCTGCCTTGGGTGGGCAGGACGCTGCCGTCGACGATGTAGAGGTTGGGCACCGCGAATGTGCGACAGTCTGCGTCCACCACGCCGTCGTTTTCGCTGGCGCCCATCCGGGCACCACCGACCAGGTGGGCATTGCGGGTGATGGTGATGACCTCGTCGGCGCCGGCAGCCGTGAGGATGTCTTCCATCACCCCGGTCGCCGCCTTCACCAGGGCCTTGTCGTTTTCGCACTGCGAATAATCAAACCGGGCGACCGGCAAACCGTGGCGGTCGGTCTGACTTGAGAGCGTCACACGGTTCCCCGCTTGTGGCAGGAACTCGCAGAGGGCGCCCAAGCATGCCCAGTGCACGTAGTCGCTCATGTAATTGCGCAAGCCAGCTCCCCAGTGGCCCTGCGCCGTGACGTGTTCGGCCCAAGTGATCGGCAACGGGGAGACGGTCTGGACGGAGAAACCGCGCTTATAGTCCTTGGTGGGGTCGGTTTCGTAGAAGTCCTCGGTGCTCACTTCCGGCGGCGGGGCCTTGAACATGCGCACTTCGCCGTCGAACCGTCCAGCGGTTTGCGGCGCTCCCTGGACCATCAGGTATCGTCCGACCAGGTCGAAATCGTTGCACAACCCGTCAGGGAACCTGTTCGAGGTTGAGTTCAGCAGCAACCGGGGCGTCTCGATCGAATAACCAGCCACGGCAACCTTCTGGGCGCGCTGGAAGTGCTGAACCCCGTCACGCACATAATGCACTCCCGTCGCCCTGCCGGTGCGCTGGTCGATTTCGACACGGGTCACCATCGAATCGGGGCGCACTTCGGCACCGTGCGCGAGCGCGTCGGGTATGTGGGTGATCAGTGGCGAGGCCTTCGCGTTGACCTTGCAGCCCTGGATGCAGAAGCCGCGGTAGATGCAGTGTGGCCGGTTGCCGAATCTGCCGTTGCTGATGGCGACGGGGCCGACCTTGGCGGTGATCCCGCACTTTTCGGCCCCACGCAGGAAAAGTTCGCCGTTGCCGGAGACGGGGTGTGGCCCATGCGGGTAGCCGTGCGGGTCGCCCCAGGGCCAGTCTTGGCCGGCGACCGGTAACTCGGCCTCGATGTGTTCGTAGTACTGCTTGAGGTCTGGGTATTCCAACGGCCAATCGGCTCCGACGCCGTCGTTCGACAGTGTGCGGAAATCACTGGGGTGGAAGCGCGGGGCGTAGCCGGCGTAGTGGATCATCGAGCCACCTACGCCGCGGCCCGAGTTGTTCGCACCCAGCGGCACCGGATTCTCGCCACCGATCTCGCGAGGTTCCGTCCAGTACAGTCCGTGGGATCCCCCTTCGTCGCTGACCCAATCGGTTTCCGGGTCCCAGAAGGGCCCCGCATCGAGAGCGACCACACTGGCACCGGTCCGTGCCATGCGTTGCAGCAGTGTGGATCCCCCCGCACCGCACCCGATGATGAGCAGGTCGACCTCGTCGTTGTCGTCGAAGCGACGCATGTTCTCCAGCAGTTCGGGCTGTATCCGGGATCCGTCCTTGGCCAGTAGCCAGGCGGACTGGTTCCGGGCCCTGACTGAACTCATCGGTGCCTCCTGGGTCCTGCTCGACGAGTGGGCCACGGACTGTTGTTTGTCGTTCGTGGAAAATGTCTAGCGTTCTTGCACTGAATCAAGGGGGTACCCATCGTCATTGCCCGTCCGCCAGTGGGTCGTCGGCGGGACGCGCATCGCGTACTTCGAATCCCTCGAGCCTGTCGACGCCGAGGTTCTTGTAGCCGCGCGGGTAAGCTGGACCGTCGAAACCGATTTCGTTCCACGCTGCAGGATGGGCGTAGAAAGCGGTGCATGCGTAACGCGTCCACAGACCCCACACATGCACTGCGACGAAGCCATGCCATGACCGTGAACCACGATCCTGGACCGTCTGGAGAAGCTTGGTCTGGTCCTCCCACGAACAGGCTGCGAACGGTGCTCCGTGTCCTGCGTGTGCATCGGCATCCAGACCGGCCAGGGAGTCGCGCCACGTTTGTTCGTCGACGGGCATCGTTTCGTAGTGCCAACCGTCGGTCTGCCCGTCCGCGAGGCGCTGATCGACTCTGCCTGCGACCGGGACTCGTGGCTCCTCGCGTTGGTAGAGCAACTGATCGAACAGGGCTGTTGCTGTCGCCATCTCGGTTTCCGTGAAGAACCGGGCTTCAGTCGGAGGGTTTAGGCGTTCGGCGACCACTGCTCGAGTGGCTGCATCCCAATGGCGTGAATGGTCCATCACGTTGAAATCGGGGAAGCGCCCACCACCTTCACGCGGTTCGAGGGGAAGTCGCTTCATTGTTCCCTCCGCAAGATCGCCGCGAGCAATCCCATGCCGCCGACCAATGTCACCAGTAGTGGCGCCATGAGCGGCGGGCCCATTTCCATGTTGTAGCGGAAGTTCCGCCAGCCACCAGGTTTTTGCTTGATGCCGCGGGCATGGAGCCACACGCCCTGAAGGCCGTTGGCGACAATCGTTGCCGATGCCACCGGTAAAAGCGTCTTGGCGGCACGGTGGCTACAGGCTCCTGCGATTCCTGCAACCGCCCCCACCGGTCCCAGGACCACGGGGACCCACATCCAGTTGTTGCCGAAGCTCGCCTTGTCATGTTCGAAATAGATCTCCACAGCGGTGACGACGGCACCGACAGCAGTCAGTGCGGCCAGGCTGCGCTCGAACCGCCCGGTTCGTATATTCCGGACCAACCTGTCGATGCCATATACCGCTTCCACAGCTGTATTCGTGGCACTTTCTGCGCGCATGGCTTCTCCCTTTGAACCAGTTCCATGACCTGTGTCCGTCCGTCCCAGCATGCACCGACCGGTCCGAAACGGCAATGCTTCGCGTTGTCTCGAAAAGGGGCTCCTGTTGGGCCGATGAGTTCCGGTTTGGCGGACCTCCGGGTACTTCAAAGGACTGGCACACCGCCAACCGCCTATTGCAATCCCAGCTCGACGGTGAATAAGTAGAAGAAGACCCGCCGCCGCATGAAGGGAAACGATCCGGGATGGCAGACACCACCGTTAGACCCGCAGCACCCGAGGAATTTCCCTTGCATGTTCTGCGCGAATATGCGTTCATCGCTGACGGGGAACGCGGGGCTCTCGTCGGTCCTCGGGGCGACATCGCTTGGATGTGCGCACCCCGTTGGAATTCGGACGCCGTCTTCTCGGCGTTGATCGGGGGCGGGGGACGATTCGCGGTCACGCCGCGTAGCCGGCCGTTCGTTTGGGGCGGCTACTACGAAGAGGACACCCTGATCTGGCACAGCCGTTGGATCACCAACTCCCGGGTCATCGAGTGCGCCGAGGCCTTGGCGTTTCCCGGCGACCCGCACACCGTCGTCGTGCTGCGTCGCATCGAGGCGGTGAAGGGCGACAGCGAGGTCGATGTGGTCCTGGAGCCGCGAGCGGGATTCGGCAAACACAAGATGAGCCGGATATCCCGGGAACACGGTGTCTGGACGGCGCGGTGCGGTCCGCTGTACGTGCGCTTCTCCGGAGCCGAAACGGCATCGGCCGCTGACGGTGTCCTGCGTATGATTCTCCCCGTGAAACAGGGAAGCGCTCATGATCTGGTGCTGGAAATATCCGACGTGCCGTTGCAAGAGACCCCGGTCGATGCCGAAGAGGCCTGGCAGGCAACCCGCAACCGATGGGAACGAGTGATCCCGCACCTCACAGACACCATCGCCGACTCCGAGGCACGGCACTCCTACGTGGTCCTGCAAGGCCTGACCTCATCCGGTGGCGGCATGGTCGCCGGAGCGACGATGTCGTTGCCTGAGCGGTCCTGGCAGAACCGCAACTACGACTACCGCTACGCCTGGATCCGCGACCAGTGCTATGCCGGACAGGCAGTAGCTGCCTGCGGTGCCTTTCCGCTTCTCGATGACGCCGTTTCCTTTGTCTCCGCCCGGATCCTGCAAGACGGACCCGACCTGAAGCCCGCCTACACGATTACCGGCGGAGCGGTTCCCGGCGAACAATCCCTTGACCTGCCCGGCTACCCCGGCGGCGCGGACAAGATCGGAAACTGGGCCAACGAACAGTTCCAACTCGATGCCTTTGGCGAAGCGCTCAGTCTCTTCGGAGCCGCGTCGGGACGAGACCGGCTCGATACCGAACACTGGGGCGCTGTCGAAGCTGCTGTGTCGGCCATCGAACAACACGGAATGGATGCCGACGCCGGGATCTGGGAACTCGACAATAAACGTTGGGCTCACTCGCGGCTGAGCTGTGTGGCCGGATTGCGCGCGGTCTCCCGCCATGCCCCAGCCAGGCAGGCGGCGCGCTGGAGCACACTGGCAGACTCGATTCTCGCCGACACTTCCGACTGCCTGCACCCCAGCGGCAGATGGCAGCGAGCTCCCGACGATCCGGAGGTCGATGCCGCCCTGCTGATGCCAGTTCTTCGTGGTGCGGTGCCGCCAACGGATCCCCGGGCCGAAGCTACGTTTGCCGCCATCATGGAGGAACTGTCCGAAGACCGGTTCATGTACCGGTTCCGCCACGATCAGCGCGAGCTCGGCGACGCCGAGGGGGCCTTCCTGCTGTGTGGATTCATGACCAGTTTGTCACTTCACCAGCGAGGCCGCGAGGTCGAGGCAAACCGATGGTTCGAGCGCAATCGCAGCGCATGCGGCCCACCTGGTTTGTTCTCCGAGGAGTTCGACACCTCCCAACACCAGATGCGCGGCAACATGCCCCAGGCATTCGTCCACGCGCTCATGCTCGAGACGGCGAAGCGCCTTGCGGAACCGTGGACACAACAATAAACGAGGCCATCGTAGGTTGGAAACCACCAGCAACAAGGCATCGTCACTGTTGAAAACGGCTGCTTTGAGCGCAGCCTTGCTTGAGGAGTTCACCGCCGGGTGGCGTGCCGCAGGTCTCGTTTCCTACTCGCACCAACCCACCCGCGGGCTCCTGCGCTCTCTGTTCGCGTTGACCATATGAGGTTGACCCTGTGAGAGCGGGCATTGGTGAACTCGTCGAGACGGAACGGGCGGCCACGTTGCTGCACATGTCCGACCCAGAGGCGACCGTCCAGCTTGGCCCCTGGATAAAGAACTACCGAGCCGGGTTGCCGTGCGGGGCTGGGCCGTCCGGCAAACCGGCTCAGCATCTACAAGGGTGTGTCCTCGCGGGAGGTTTCCCAGTCTTTCGGACCGGTGGAACCGGCAGGGTATTCCTCTAGCGGAACGTCGTTGCTGGCCCACGCCTCGACCACCGGCTCGATGATCCGCCAGCACTCCACGGCGGTGTCGCCGCGGACAAAAAACATGGCGTTGTCCGTCAGCACGGCCTTGAGCACTTCACCATAGGGGAGTAGATCGGTGTCATTGAGCTCGGCTTTGAGTTCGGCACGGTCCAGGTTGTAGACGTCCCCGGGACCGTTGACGTCTATGTCGAGCTGTAGTTTCGCCGGTCCAAGGCCCATGCGGATGCGGGTCGCTTTGTCTGTTCCGGTGAAACCGGTGGGCAGGTGGGGGCGCGGCTTGAACGTGACAATGGCTTCCATCTTGTTCTCGGCGAGTGACTTGCCGGAGCGCAGGATGAACGGGACCCCGGTCCATCGTGAGTTGTCAATGTGGACCTCGATCTCCGCGAGGGTCTCGGTGTTGTTTTTGCCGTCCACTCCAGGCTCATCGACATAGTTGGGGACCTTCCGATCGCCGATCTGTCCGGCCGTGTACCGAGCCCGTCGGGTGGTCTTGGAATAGTCAGGACCCACTTCGGCCGCCCGCAGTACTGCTGCAATCCGGTCCCTGACGTCCCGTTCGTCCAAGGTGGCGGGCTCGTCCAAGGCGATAAAGGACATGATCTGCAGCAGATGGCTTTGCATCATGTCCCTCAA
Source organism: Actinomycetales bacterium (assembly GCA_038243055.1). Taxonomy (GTDB): domain Bacteria; phylum Actinomycetota; class Actinomycetes; order Actinomycetales; family Micrococcaceae; genus Arthrobacter_H. The sequence goes on along the minus strand of JBBSRM010000003.1, from coordinate 38,444 downwards.
GGCGCCGGTGGAATCGTAGAAGCCTGCGCGGCCTTCCAAGGTGATGTCCTCATCGAAGAAGATCTCCACCTTTTCGACGTGCAGGTTGTTCCACACAGGCTCCAGGAAGTGGTTCGCGAACCGCAGCCCCAGGATGTTGAGGACGGTTCCGGTGCCGCGAAAATGGTCCACCCGGTAAATGTGGTTCTCCGGCAGTAACGCCTCCAAGGTCTTGTTCAGCTTCCTGGCCGACTCCTGCCCGGATCCGAAGGGCTTTTCCAACGCAAACCGGGTGTCTTCAGGGAGGTCGTCCGGGGAGAGCAGATCACACGCCTTCTCGGTGATGGAGGGCGGTAGCGCAAAGTACACGGCGATCGGTTGCTCCGCGGATTTCATGACTTTGGCGAGCTCCCCCTCCGCGGTGACGTCCACTTGGTGGTAGACGCTGTTTTTCGCCACCTCTTCCATTGCCTCGTTGCCATCGGTGCCGTTGGCGGCGTTGTCTTCTCCCGAACTGGTGCCAAAGGACTTCTGCACCTGGCTCCGCCACTTTTCCTGCGACCAGTCGTCATAGCCGGCGCCTACCAGCTTGAGTCCGTCGGCACCGCCCTGGGAGATCAGGCTGGCGAGTCCTGGTAACAGGAGCCTCGCTGTGAGGTCGCCCGATGCACCGAGGATCATCAAGGTCTTTATCTCGTGGCCGTTCTGCTGTGGGTTCTTCGAGGAGCCCATGTTTCCACCGTCCTGGTATCTAGTGAGCCGCTTTTTTCCATGCTAGACCGACCGGCGATGAGGTGGCTAGACGGCATGGGGCTTGGATCGGGCGAGTTCCGCGAGGGCGTCGGCAACGGTTTGCGCCAGAACGGCCGATGAGTCGGAGATCGTCTTCGGAACGCTGGCGGAGAGCTGCACAGTGGGGTGGTTGCCCCGTGAACGTTCCACCAGCACCTCCTTGATCGTGCCGGCGTCGTTTGCTGCAGCGAGGAGAAAACCGGCAAGCCCGTCAGGTTCCTCTCCCGTGTCTGGGCGGGCTCCTTCCGCGGCGGTGTGGGTGAGTAGTAGGACAGCAGCCACCAGCATGTCCAGGTTGTCGAGCCGGTCTTCCAGGTGACGGAGCCTTGTTGCACGCCTCAGTCCGCGGATCGTCCTGGTCCCGATCTGCTGAGCGAAGACGCGCTCAGCGGAGAGGACGCTCAGGTCGCTGCGCGCGTCTCGGGCCCGGTCGACGGCGTTGCCCGCCACGGCGGAATCCTTGTCCTCAAGGCCCTTGGCGCTTCCGCGAAGCGCGGCCTCAACGCTGTCCAGTACGCGCCGCGCGGCGACGGAAACCAACGCCACGGGGTCGGGCGTGAAGAGGATCTGGCTACCAACCAGGCCCAGCACACCGCCGATCACCGCGTCCACGATGCGGCTGCCCGGGTTCTGCAGGGGAGGTAGGACCAAGACGAAAAGCGCGGAGGCGGCCCCTTGGATATAGGCGAGCCGACTCGAGTCCAAGGCAGCAGCCGCGCCCATCCCCAGGACGACGGCGAGCACGGCCTGCAGCAGGGTGTTGCCCGGGTCCCACCAACGAATCAGCTCGCCGACCACGACCCCGGCGATGACACCGGCCAGCAGGTCGATGGCCCGACGACCCCGTTCGCCTTTGCCGCCGGCGAGGCAAATGATCGCTGCCGTCGCTGCGAACACGGGATTCGGATGGTCCAAGAGCGTCGATGCCAGCCACCATGCCACCCCGGCAGCAAGCCCGCACTGCGCGATGATGGGAAGACCTGTCCTCAGCCGGCGCCACGTCGAGGCCGGGCCCGCTACTTTGACTGTCGTACTCACTGCCCGCCGAAGCGGAACACGTTGCTTCCTCATCCGGACCCTCTCCACCATCCACTAATGCTTCGGCCGAATCTCCCTAACTTCATTGCGGTCAGTGTAGGGCGTGCCTAGGGTAGGACGAACAATAATGTGCTCATCAATCTTGGAGGCTCGCGTTGGAGAAGCAAAAGTCGGAGCAGGGCGGTAAACCCAATAAGCCGAATGCCTCACTTGATCGCCAGCACACCAGACGCGTGGTCATGATCTCGATTGGCGCCGCCGTGGGCGGCTTCATCTTCGGGTTCGATAGTTCAGTGATCAATGGCGCCATCGAAGCCGTCACGGACCAGTTCGGGCTCTCCCCGGCCGTCACCGGATTCGTGGTCGCCATTTCCCTCATCGGCGCCGCAATTGGTGCTTGGTTTGGTGGCCCCGTCGCGAACAAATGGGGCCGTACACGGGTGATGTTCATTGTGGGCATCCTGTTCTTCGCAGGATCCGTGGGTTCCGCGTTCGCTTTCGCTCCGTGGGACCTGGCGGGTTGGCGCATCATCGGTGGACTGAGCATCGGTGCCGCTTCTGCCATTGTTCCCTCCTATATTTCGGAGATTTCACCCACCAAGCTGAGGGGTCGCCTGACTTCTTTGCAGCAGATGGCTATTGTGCTCGGTATCTTCGTGGCTTTGATGATGGATGACGTCATTTCTGGTGCCGCCGGCAGTGCCGGCGCCGATTTCTGGTGGGGGCTTGAGGCCTGGCGCTGGATGTTCCTTGCCGGAGTCATCCCCGCCGTCCTCTATGGTGTGTTGGCACTGAGACTGCCGGAGTCCCCACGCTTGCTGATGTCTCACGGTGAATCGGAAAAGGCGACCGAGGTGTTCGAACATGTGCACGGACGCAGCGAGAGCGAAACAAAGACACTGGTCGATTCCATCCGCAAGACCATCCGGAGCGATTCCAAGCCCTCCTTCAAGGACCTGAAGGGCGGCACACTCGGCTTGGTACCGATTGTTTGGGTTGGCGTCATCATTGCTGCCTTCCAGCAGCTGGTCGGCATCAACGTCATTTTCTACTACTCGAACTCGCTGTGGCGATCTGTCGGATTCAGTCCGGAGTTCGCGTCCAACGCGTCGGTGATCACGGCTGTCACCAACGTGGTGATAACGGTGGTGGCGATCTTCCTGATCGACAAGGTCGGACGTCGTCCGCTCTTGTTGATCGGTTCCGCGGGCATGACCATCAGTCTGGTGCTCATGGCGATCAGCTTCAGTGAGTCCTCCATCATCAACGGGGAACCCCAACTGCCGGAGCCATGGGGGACGGTGGCACTGATAGCCGCGAACGCGTTCGTGGTCTTCTACGCTGTTTCCTGGGGGCCGGTGATGTGGACACTGCTGGGCGAAATGTTTCCCAACCAGATCCGCGGCCTCGCGGTCGGCATTGCCACGGCGGTGAACTGGCTGGCCAACTTCGCCGTGACCGTGACGTTCCCGGCGCTGAGCGAGATGTCTCTGCCGTTTACGTATGGCATGTACGCGTTCTTCGCCCTGGCATCGCTGGTGTTCGTGTTCTTGAAGGTTCCTGAAACCAAGAACATTCCGCTGGAGGAGATGTCGGATAGGTACAAGCGCGAGCGTCGCAAGGCCGATAAGTCCACCTCCGGATCTTCCGGAGAGGCAGGGTCGCGGGGATAGGTGTGCTCTTCAGCCTCGATATTCTCGCGGACGGGCCGTGCGCATCACCTGACCTCCAAATGGGGCCGGAGAGATCGGCCGGATCGGTGACGGCACCTTCGCCAAAACCCATACGACCGGCCCGAATTGATAGCCCTTTGGGCACCCTGCCGCGTCATCAGGGCAACGGGCCTGATCGTATTCGATATCGTTGTCAGGGATTCAGGTGACCAACCCGAGAGGGCAATCAAATGCAGCGACAGATCATCAATGACCCCGAACGTTTCGTCGATGAAGCGCTCGAAGGCATGGAAATGACTTTTCCGACACTGTTGGACTACGACCGTGCCAAGGGCATTGTCACCCGACGAACCAGGGCCCGGGACAAGGTCGGGATTGTCTCCGGTGGCGGGGCAGGCCATGAACCCCTCCACGTTGGCTTCGTTGGCCAGGGAATGCTGGACGTCGCGGTCCCCGGCGCCGTATTCGCCAGCCCCACCGCCCTTCAGGTCCACGAGGGAACCCTCGCCGCCGACTCGGGCCGCGGGGTCCTCCAGATCGTCAAGAACTACACGGGCGATGTGCTGAACTTCCAGATTGCCGGGGAACTCGCCGGGGACACTTCTGTAGAAACCGAGACGGTTCTCGTCGACGACGACCTGGCCACCGAGACGACCGAGGACGGGCCGGGTAGACGCGGAACGGCCGCCGTCGTCGCCGTGGAGAAGATTACCGGCGCCAGCGCGGAGGCCGGTGCCTCTTTGGCCGAAGTCGGTAATCTGGGTCGACGCGTGGCCCGAAACGCACGCACGATGAGCCTCGCACTCTCCGCGGGTACGCACCCGGGAAGCAACGAACCTGCTTTCTCCCTCGGTCAGGACGAAGTCGAATTGGGGGTGGGCATCCACGGGGAACGCGGGACTGATCGTGTGGCTTTCACCGGTGCGGATGAACTGACTTCCCTGTTGCTCGAACCCCTGGTGAAGGAACTGGGACTTTCCAAGGGTGCTCGTGTCATTGCCATCGTCAATGGCCTCGGGGGAACGTACCCCCTGGAACTAAGCGTCGCTGCCCGTGCCATGCACCACCAGCTCGATTCCCTGGGCATCACCATTGCCCGCTCCTTGGTCGGCTCCTATGTGACGTCATTGGACATGCACGGTTTCTCCATCACCCTGCTTCCTGCCGATGCCGACCTGGTCGAGCTATGGGATGCCCCGGTCCACACACCCACCCTTTGCTGGTAAGGATCCAATCATGACAGAAACCAACAGCATTCCCTCGAACTACGGCTCCCTGTGGATCAACACCATCCTCGAATCCATCCTCGGCAACACCGAGGAACTGGGCGACCTTGATCGTCAATCCGGTGATGGCGACTTCGGGAACAACATTGCCGGCGCCCTGCGCCGTGCACAGGAAGAGATCGAAGAGACCTCCCCGAACAGCTACACGCAATGGATGACGGCTCTCTCCCGCGGATTCCTCGGCACTGGAGGAACCAGCGGGCCCTTATTCGGAATGTTCTTCCGTGAATTTGCCCGCTCATCCGCCACCTCCGAACCGACTTTGGATTCCTTGGCCGAGGGGCTTTCCAACGGGCTGGCGACCGTTCAGCACTATGGCAAGGCGGAGGTCGGGCACAAGACCATGGTGGATGCCATCGCTCCGGCGGCCACGACCTTGCAGCAGGAAGCCTCCGACGGCAAGGCTGCGTCGAAGGCGTTGGAACTTGCTGCAGCCGCGGCCATCGATGGAGCGAAGTCGACCCAGGCCATAACTGCGCGCAGGGGACGGGCCAGCTACGTGGGGGAGGCCTCCCGCGGTGTACTCGACCCGGGAGCCACCGCTGTTGCCATCATCATCCAAGCGGCTGCCTCAGCCGCCTCCGGCACCGTCGAGCCAGTCGATACATCCTGGATGACGTCCTAGCCGAAGACGGCGTGGAGCGTCCGGTTGTCGAATCCCTCCGACGGACGGTCGGCTCCCTAGCCAGCAAGGGAGCCGGGGGTCCGCCTAACGGTGCCCGTAGGCGCCACCGTTGAGCTGGGCGTGTTGGCGTGCATTGAACGTGCGTACATCGCCGGCGAGCGTGAACAGGTCAATGATCAACATGACCCATACGGCGAAGAGGAGGAGCCAACCAATCCAGATCAGTGTCAGCAGCCCGCCGACGAAAGTGAGGCTGAGGTAGGTCACTCCCATGCCGACCTTGTCCAGGTAGAACTTGTGGATCCCGAGGCCGCCCAGGAAGATGAGCAGGACGTAGGCGAGTCCGACGCCCTTGGGGTTCATGACCGTGATGTGGGTGACCTGTTGGGGAGGTCGCAGGGAGCCGTTCTGCTGTGGGACAACTGGCTGTTGGTTGATGGCGCCATTCGCCTGATCGCTGTCGTCGGGCTGATTGGTGTCGGACATGTTTCCCCCAAGATTGGATGTGCGTGCGATTTCGGATCATGTTCGGTCGACGGAGACGGCCTGCCATGAGTGTGACTCCATCGAGCGTACTGTTCGCCAGGACACCTTGATTCCCCCGGGGCGGTGGCTGACTCTCGGGGGAGCTTCACAGTGATGTGACGACGGGACCGGTTGACCGGCCCAACGATCGAACCTTCCCGTGCCGTGTTCGGAGTGGTAGAGCTGGGGTCAGCAGCCACGGAACACCGCACAGGAGGAATAGGCCATGGAAAACGAACTACCCCGCGCCTACCGGAAGTATTTGGAGGGGGCGACACCCGCCTACATCGATACGGTCCGGCCCGTCATGCAGGAATCCGTCGCCGAAGGCGAGCATGGAGTCCTGGTCCGCTTCATGGGCAGCGAGGTCCAGGCCATGGTGTCGGAGACCGTCCCGTTCGGCGAGGTCCGGGAACTGCACAACGAGTAAGGACGCCCAGGCTGTCCGCCTACCAGCCGCGCAACTTCCATTCAGCCAGCTGGGGGCGCTCGGCACCCAGGGTGGTGCCCTCCCCATGGCCCGGGTGGACGAATGAGTCATCCGGGTACTGCCCGAACAGGCGGTCAGCGACGTCCTCATACAGTGACGCGAACCGTTCCGGGTCTCCTTGGGTGTTACCCAGACCGCCGGGGAAGAGGCTGTCACCGCTGAAGATATGCGTCGGACCCGAGGGGTCCTTATACACGTAGGCGATGGAGCCGGGAGTGTGCCCCCGCAGGTGTACGGCTCTCAGGTCGAAGCCATCGAAGTTCCCGATATCATCGTGACCGAGGACGACGTCGACTTCCACGCCGGTGGCCGCACGGATCCCTTCCACGTCATCGGTTCCGCAGGCCGTCCGCACGCCCGTCTCATCGGCCAGCTCCCGTAGGGCCCGCACGTGGTCCCAATGCTGGTGCGTGGTGGCGATCAGCTCCAGATGCGGGGCCACCGCCGCATCCCCGGCAGCATCCTTGATCAGCCCACGTAGTGCGGACGCATCATCGGCCGCGTCGATCAGCACCTGCGCGCCGGTCTGCTTATGGGTGATGAGATAGGCGTTGTTGTCCATCGACGAAACGGACACGCGGCGGATGGTGACCTCCGCGAGGTCATGCAACAGGGAATCACGTGAGTTCATATCGCCAGCCTAGGCGCTCACCGGAACGGGGAAAAGCGGTGGCGGGTAATGTGGGTGCACCCGAAGCAACGGCCAGCGACCGGCCCGGATCCCCGAGGAGACCCAGTGAACGACGACGTCTTGGACTTTGTCGCCATCAGCAAAGACGTGCCAGCGAACCCGTACGACCAGATCCGCCAGCAGATCCTCGAAGCCATCGGCTCGGGGAAGCTGGTCCCCGGAACCCGGTTGACCTCGGTGCGGGCGCTCGCCGGACGACTGGGCGTTGCCGTGAACACGGTGGCCCGGGCCTACCGTGAACTTGAACAAGCAGGGGCCGTGGAAACCCGTGGGCGCCATGGAACCGTCGTGCTGGCGACGGGTTCCGAAGGGGACCGCAGGCTTGCTTCCGCGGCACAGGAATTGGCGACAGAAGCCAGGAACTGGGGCGTGGGGGAGGACCGCGCCGTCGAATTTCTGCGGGCAGCCTTCCGCGTGCAGTGAACACCAGCTGGCCAAACCCGCTGAAACACGGCAAAAACACTTCTCTTCGAACGTGTGTTCGACGACGAGTTCGACTACTCTGGAGCCGTGGCTATTTCCTCCAGCGAATTGCAATCCGTTCCCAGCGTTTCCGTGGAATCCATCGAGCGCGCACACGACCGGTCACGCCTTCTAGTCAAGGGTGCCCGGGAGAACAATCTGCGCAACGTGGATCTCGATCTGCCGCGTGACGCGATGATCGTGTTCACGGGGCTGTCCGGGTCCGGCAAGTCCTCGTTGGCCTTCGACACGATCTTCGCTGAGGGACAGCGCCGCTACGTCGAATCACTCTCCGCCTACGCCCGTCAATTCCTCGGCCAGGTCGATAAGCCGGACGTGGACTTCATCGAGGGTCTGTCCCCGGCCGTATCGATCGATCAGAAGTCGACGTCGAAGAACCCGCGTTCGACGGTCGGGACGATCACCGAGATCTATGACTACATGCGCCTGCTGTGGGCCCGTGTCGGCCACCCATATTGCCCGGTGTGTCATGAGCCGGTCACCCGGCAGACCCCACAGGCGATCGTGGACCAGCTGCTCGAGCTCGAGGACGGAACGCGCTTCCAGATCCTCGCCCCGGTCGTCCGTTCACGCAAGGGCGAGTTCGTCGACCTGTTCAAGGAGCTGGCCGCCAAGGGCTACGCCCGGGCCAGGGTCGATGGGGACACCATCCAGCTCAGTGACCCGCCGAAGTTGGGCAAGCAGTACAAGCACACCATCGAGGTCGTCATCGACCGCCTCGTGGCGAAGGACGGCATCCGGCAACGGCTGACGGACTCGATCGAGACGGCGCTGGGGCTGGCCGATGGACGCGTGCTCGCCGACTTCGTCGACCTCCCCGCGAAGGACGACGCTCGGGTCAGGGCCTTCTCCGAACATCTGGCCTGCCCGAATGAGCATCCATTGGCGATCGACGAGATCGAGCCGCGCTCGTTCTCCTTCAACAACCCCTTCGGCGCCTGTCCCGCGTGCACCGGCATCGGCACCCGCCTTGAGGTCGACGAGGAACTGGTCGTTCCCGACCCCGGCAAGACCTTGGCCGAAGGGTCCATCGCCCCGTGGTCGCTGGGCGTTGCCACCACCCAGTACTGGAATCGTCTTCTGCAAGGCCTCGGCGATGAGCTGAAGTTCGATCTGGATACCCCTTGGCGCAAGTTCACCGATACCCAGCGTGACGCGATCCTCAACGGCAAGGACCACAAGGTCGTCGTCCAGTACCGCAACCGTTTCGGACGCGAACGCAAGTACAGCACCGGTTTCGAGGGGGTCATCCAGTATATCCACCGCAAGCACCTGGAAACCGAGTCCGATCACGCCCGTGACCGGTACGAGGAGTACATGCGGCAGATTCCCTGCCCCGTGTGCAACGGGGCACGGCTGAATCCCGCCTCGCTGTCGGTGCTGATCAACGGCAAGTCCATTGCGGAGGTCTCCGCCATGCCGATGCGCGAATGCGCTGATTTCCTCAACGCGCTGGTCCTGTCCGGCCGCGAAAAGCAGATCGCCCACCAGGTACTCATCGAGATCCAGGCCCGGCTGCGCTTCCTGCTCGACGTCGGACTCGAGTACTTGAACCTCGAGCGCGCCGCAGGGACACTCTCTGGTGGCGAGGCACAGCGCATCCGGCTGGCCACCCAGATCGGCTCGGGGCTGGTCGGTGTCCTCTACGTGCTCGACGAGCCCTCCATCGGGCTGCACCAGCGGGACAACCGGCGGCTGATAGACACGCTGAACCGTCTGCGTGACCTCGGGAACACGCTCATCATTGTCGAGCACGACGAAGACACCATCCACCAGGCGGACTGGATCGTCGATGTCGGCCCCGGGGCCGGCGAGCACGGGGGCACCGTCGTGCATTCGGGATCGTTGGAAGGACTGCTGGCCAATACCGACTCGCTGACCGGCGATTACCTCGCGGGCCGTCGCAAGATCGAGCTGCCCACCAAACGCCGCAAGGTCGACCGCAAACGTCAGGTCACTGTCGTCGGCGCCCGGGAGAACAACCTGCGGGACGTCACGGTGAAGTTCCCGCTGGGGGTTCTCATCGGGATCACCGGCGTCAGCGGGTCCGGCAAGTCCACCCTGGTCAACGACATCCTCTATAAGGTGATGGCCAATAAGCTCAACGGGGCCAAGCAGGTGGCCGGGCGCCACACGCGTGTTGAAGGACTCGACCAGCTCGACAAGGTGGTCCACGTGGACCAGAGTCCGATCGGCCGGACGCCTCGCTCCAACCCGGCGACCTACACCGGCGTCTTTGATCATGTGCGCAAGCTCTTTGCCGAGACCAACGAGGCGAAGGTCCGCGGCTACCTGCCCGGGCGCTTCTCCTTCAACGTCAAGGGCGGGCGCTGCGAGTCCTGCTCCGGCGATGGCACGTTGAAGATCGAAATGAACTTCCTGCCCGATGTCTACGTCCCCTGCGAGGTCTGCCATGGGGCACGGTACAACCGCGAAACCCTCGAGGTCCAGTACAAGGGCAAGTCCATCTCCGACGTGCTGAACATGCCGATCGAGGAAGCCGCCGAATTCTTCGCGGCCTTCGCCCCGATCGCCCGCCACCTGAACACCCTGGTGGACGTGGGCTTGGGATACGTACGACTCGGTCAGCCGGCCACCACGTTGTCCGGCGGCGAGGCGCAGCGGGTGAAGCTCGCTTCCGAACTGCAGAAGCGTTCGAACGGCCGGAGCATCTACGTGCTCGACGAACCGACCACCGGTCTGCACTTCGAGGACATCCGCAAGTTGCTGCTGGTCCTCCAGGGACTCGTCGACAAGGGCAACACCGTCATCACCATCGAGCACAACCTGGACGTGATCAAGAGCGCGGACTGGGTGATCGATCTCGGTCCTGAAGGCGGTCATGGTGGCGGCGAGGTCGTCGCCCAGGGGACACCTGAACAGGTCGCGAAGGTCGAAGCCAGCCACACCGGCAGGTTCCTGGCCGACGTGCTGGGGTAGCATCCTGTCCGGCGTTCCGACGCCGGACAGGAGTCCCGCGAATATGCCGTCGCGGGCATGCCTGCCGTGGACCCCTGCTGGTTCATGCAACAATATTCCGGTGATGATTCCTGCCCGCACCGTACTCTTCGACCTCGACGGCACCCTCGTTGACCCGGCGGGCGGCATCACCGGAGGCATTTTGCACGCCCTGGAACTCAACGGGCTGGAGCACCCGGGCGATGACGCCCTGAACCTGCTCGTCGGCCCTCCGCTGGCCATTGGATTGCTCACCATCCCGGGGATGACCGAGAAACTCCTGCCCCGAGTCATCGCCGACTACCGGGCCGAATACGATGCGCATGGTCTGGATGCCAGTCGGGTCTATTCCGGGATCCCCGCATTGCTGGAGCGGCTGCGTGAGGCAGGATGCCGCGTTGCCGTCGCGACCTCCAAGCCTGAACCGCTGGCCCGCCGGCTCCTCTCCGCCAAGCGCCTCGACGGCTATTTCGACTCCATCCACGGTTCGGCGCCGGAAGAGGTTTCCGGGTCCCCGCGCACCGCAGGGAAAGCACATATCGTGGCTGCCGCGTTGCAGGCCACCGGCCGGGGGACCGAGAACACCATCATGGTCGGGGACCGGCTCTATGACATCGAAGGGGCCAGGGACAACGGGCTGCCCGCCATCGGGGTTTCGTGGGGCTTCGCCGCAGACGGAGAGTTGGAAGCGGCAGGAGCCGCCGCCGTCGTCCACTCTTCCGAGGAGCTGTGGCGCCTTCTTGACCCCGCAACGGTCGGCGCGGAACCGCGTCGGGGGGCTTCCGCCTAGATGGGGATGTTCGAAGGAGTCCGCGCGGGTTTCCGCGGAACGATCCGTACGTTCTGCCGACCGACCATCAGCGGGCTCGAGAATGTGCCCGCCGACGGGCCGTTCATCGTTGCCTCGAACCACTTGTCCTTCCTGGACAGCATCATCATCCAGGCGATCTGCCCCCGCCCCGTCGCCTTCTTCGCGAAGTCCGAGTACTTCACGACGCCGGGGGTCAAGGGCCGGGCGATGAAGGCCTTCTTCGAATCCGTGGGCTCCATCCCCGTGGAACGCGGGGAACAAGCCGCCAGCGTCGCCGCTCTGGATTCACTGGTGGACCTGCTCGAATCGGGCCAAGGCGTCGGGATCTACCCGGAAGGGACCCGGTCGCGGGACGGCCGGCTCTACCGGGGGAGGACGGGTGTGGGTTGGCTGGCCCTGTCCACGGGGGCGCCCGTGGTTCCCGTGGGTCTGATCGGCACCGAACGCCTGCAGCCGGCCGGAAGCAACAGGGTCGTCCCGCACAGGTTCACGCTTTCCGTGGGGGAGCCGCTGCAGTTCGAACATGTCGGGCGCAAGCACCCGCTACCCCAGCGACGCCAGGCCACCGACGCGATCGTCGATGCGATCGCGGAGCTCAGCGGACAGGAACGGTCCGGCAACTACAACCAGTCGCCCTCGGCGGAGTAGCGTTGGGGGTATGGCCGATCCCACCAGTTACCGTCCGCGGACCGGCGAGATACCCACCTCTCCCGGCGTCTACCGCTTCCGCGACCCCACGACACGCGTCATCTATGTCGGCAAGGCCAAGAACCTCAGATCACGACTGAACTCCTACTTCGCCAACCCGGCAACGCTGGCCCCCAAGACCCATGCGATGGTCCACACGGCGGCCAGTGTCGAATGGACCGTGGTGGGCAGCGAACTCGAGGCCCTGCAGCTCGAATACACGTGGATCAAGGAATACGCCCCGCGGTTCAACATCATGTTCCGTGACGACAAGTCCTACCCGTATTTGGCGGTCACGATGGGGGATAAGTTCCCCCGCGCCCAGGTCATGCGGGGGGACCGACGCAAGGACGTGAAGTACTTCGGCCCGTTCTATCCGGCGAAGGCGATCCGCGAAACCTTGGACACGCTGCTACGGGTCTTCCCGGTACGCACCTGCAGCCCCGGGGTCTTCCGCAGGGCACAGTTGACCGGCCGGCCCTGCCTGCTGGCCGACATCGGTAAATGCTCAGCACCCTGCGTGGGAAGGATCAGCCCGGAGGACCACCGGAAGCTGGCCGAGCAGCTCTGCCAGTTCATGGGAGGGGAGGGCACCCGGTTCATCCGCGATCTGGAAGGCCGGATGAAAGCCGCAGTCGCCGAGCTGGACTACGAACAGGCGGCACGGGTCCGTGATGACATCGCGGCCCTGCGCCGGGTGTTCGAACGCAACGCCGTCGTCCTGTCCGAGGACACCGAGGCGGATATCTTTGCCGTGGCCGAAGACGACCTCGAAGCCTCCGTGCAGGTCTTCCACGTGCGCAACGGCCGCATCCGCGGTCAGCGGGGCTGGGTCGTGGAGAAGGTCGAGGAGACCGATGGACCGAAGTTCGTCGAACACCTCCTGCAGCAGGTCTACGGGGAGAACAGCGGTGGGGACCGGATCCCGAGGGAGGTCCTGGTACCCGTTGAACCGGAAAATCCGCAGGAGCTCGCCACGTGGCTCCGCGGACTGCGCGGCAGCGCAGTGAACCTGAGGGTCCCCCAGCGCGGTGAGAAGGCCACGTTGATGGGCACCGTGAAGGAGAACGCCGAACAGTCCCTCCGCCTGCATAAATCCCGTCGGGCCGCCGATATCACCACGCGCAGCGTCGCCCTGCAGGAACTCCAGGAGGCGCTCGCGCTTCCGGTGCCGTTGATGCGCATCGAATGCTATGACATCTCCCACGTCTCGGGCACCAACGTCGTCGCCTCCATGGTGGTGGTCGAGGACGGCCTGCCCAAGAAGTCCGAATACCGGAAGTTCTCCATCAGTGGCGAGGCGGCCCGGGATGACACGGCGTCGATGTATGACGTCATCACGCGCAGATTCCGCCACTACCTGGAGGATCAGGCGGCCATGGTTCCGATGATTTCCGGTGAGATCAGCATCGAGGAACAGGGCGAGAAGGCCCCGCCGAAGAAGTTCGCCTACCCGCCCTCCCTCGTCGTGGTCGACGGTGGCCCGCCCCAGGTCGACGCGGCCGTCAGGGCGCTGGAGCACCTGGGCATCGACGATGTCTACGTCGTCGGACTGGCCAAGCGACTGGAGGAGCTCTGGCTCCCCGACGATCCCTTCCCCGTCGTCCTGCCACGGGCGTCCCACGGGCTGTACCTGCTCCAACGCATTCGCGATGAGGCCCACCGTTTCGCCATCACCTTCCACCGGCAGAAACGCAGTTCCTCGATGGTCTCCTCGCTGCTTGACCAGGTGCCCGGTCTGGGGCCTGCCAAGCGCCAAGCGGTCGTCAAGCACTTCGGTTCGCTCAAGCGCATGCGGGCGGCAACCGCCGAGGACTTCGCGGAGGTCAAGGGGGTCGGAGCCGTCCTGGCCGGACACTTGGTCGAGGCTTTGGCCCTGCCGCAGGACCCCGAAAACGCTGCAGAGGACGAGGACCGTGCCGGCCCGGCAGTGAATACCACCACCGGGGAGCTGCTCGACTGAGAACGAGCGTGTCGGAACACGACTAGACTGGAACCATGAGTATCGAGCTGAGCCCCGTCAAGCCCGAAGAATCAGAAATGCTGGTCGTGACCGGTATGTCAGGCGCCGGTCGCACCACCGCCGCCCACGCCTTGGAGGACCAGGGCTGGTACGTGGTGGAGAACCTGCCCCCGCAGCTGCTGGGCACCCTGACTGATCTGGTCGCCCGCAACCCCGGGTCCATCCCCAAGCTGGCCGTCGTCATGGACGTGCGGAGCCGGGAGTTGTTCGCGGAGTTGCGGGAGAACCTGGGTCAGCTCCGGGCCGCGGGCGTGGAATACCGGGTGTTGTTCCTCGATGCCAGCGACGAACTGCTCATCCGCCGTTTCGAACAGGGCCGGCGTCCCCACCCGATGCAGGGCGACGGACGGATTTCCGACGGCATCACCGCCGAGCGCGAGGTCTTGAAGGAAATCAAGGACCACGCCGAGATCGTCATCGACACCACCCCCTTGAACGTCCATGCCCTGGGTCGGTCGATCATCGAGCTCTTCTCCGATTCGGGACCGGTGGTCCTGCGCCTGAACGTCATGAGCTTTGGTTTCAAATACGGGCTGCCCACCGATGCGAACTTCCTGGCCGATGTCAGGTTCATCCCCAACCCGCACTGGGTTCCCGCCCTGCGCCGGCATACCGGTCAGGAAAAGGTCGTCAGCGACTACGTCCTGGAAGCCGACGGTACCGCCGACTTCATCTTCCACTATCTTGAAGCGCTCGAACCGGTTCTCGAGGGGTACCGCCGGGAGAATAAGCACTACGCGACGATTGCCATCGGTTGCACGGGCGGCAAACACCGGTCGGTTGCCGTGACCGAGGAAATGGCCCGCCGGCTGCGGCAGGTCCCCAACGTCACGGTCATGGTCAACCACCGCGATCTGGGCCGGGAGTAAGGGCCATGACGTTCCTCACGGGACAGATGCCGATGCTTCCCCCACGCCCGGCTGGGACGGGGGATGAGATGACCACCACGCGGGTGGCAGCCCTCGGCGGCGGGCATGGGCTCTCATCCTCCCTCTCGGCCCTCAGGCGGCTCACGAACGACATCACGGCGATCGTCACCGTGGCCGACGACGGCGGATCCTCCGGTCGTCTGCGCCGCGAGCTCGGTGTCCTCCCGCCCGGGGACCTGCGCATGGCCTTGGCTGCCCTCTGTGACGAATCGGACTGGGGCCGCACCTGGCGTGACGTCATGCAGCACCGTTTCGTCGGCTCCGAGGGGGTCGAAACGTCACTGGAGAACCACGCACTGGGCAACCTGCTGATCGTGACCCTCTGGGAACTGCTGGGCAACGCCGTGGCAGGACTGCGCTGGGCCGGCGCCCTGCTCGGTGCGCGGGGCGCCGTGCTGCCGATGAGCACCGTGCCGTTGAACATCTCGGGAGAGGTCCTCAGTACTGCGGAGGACGGAAGCCTGTTGCGCCGACGGATCCACGGCCAGGCGGCGTTGGCCGAAGCCGGGAACGACACCCTGGTCAGCAACGTGGCACTGGCGCCTTCGGATGCCCCGGCCTGCCCCGAGGCGCTGGACGCCATCGAACTGGCCGATTGGGTCATCCTGGGTCCCGGCTCCTGGTACACCTCGGTGCTGCCGCATCTGCTGCTGCCGGAAATGCGTGATGCGCTGCAGAACACCCCGGCTCGTCGCCTGTTGACGATGAACCTGGTCACCGACACCCAGGAGACCTCGGGAATGACCGCTGCCGCGCATCTGGACGTGATCGCGCGGTACGCCCCGGACCTGAGAATCGACGCTGTTCTGGCCGATCCCTCGTCCATCGACGACGAGCAGGCCTTCAAGGCGGCAGCCCGCAGACTGGGTGCCGAGTGCTTTTTCGGTAAGGTGGCTACTGGGCATGACCGTGCCGTCCACGAGCCCCTGCGGCTCGCGGCCGAGTATCAGGATGTCTTTGAGGCGTTTGCCCGGAATACAACGCGACGTGAGGAAGAAGAGCCATGGCACTGACCGCTTCGGTCAAGGACGAGCTGTCCCGGCTGGACGTCAAGAAGTCCTCCGTGCGTAAAGCCGAAGTGTCGGCGACCCTTCGCTTCGCCGGGGGGCTCCATATCATTTCAGGACGCATCGTCATTGAGGCGGAAGTCGATCTCGCTGCCACCGCACGTCGGTTGCGTCAGGCCATCTCCGAGGTCTACGGGCACACCGCCGAGATCATCGTCGTCTCCGCCGGGGGCCTGCGCCGGGGCAGCCGCTATGTCGTCCGGGTGGTCCGCGACGGGGAATCGCTGGCGCGTCAGACCGGCCTGCTGGATGGCCGTGGTCGTCCGGTGCGGGGTCTGCCGTCCGTCATCGTCAACGGTTCCACCGCCGACGCGGAAGCCGTCTGGCGTGGAGCCTTCCTCGCGCACGGATCGCTGACCGAGCCGGGTCGTTCCTCGGCGCTGGAGGTCACCTGCCCGGGGCCCGAAGCCGCATTGGCCCTGGTCGGCGCCGCCCGGCGGCTCGATATCGTCGCCAAGGCCCGGGAAGTGCGCGGGGTCGACCGCGTCGTCATCCGTGACGGCGATAGCATCGCCGCGCTGCTGACCCGCATGGGCGCCCACGACACCCTGTTGGTGTGGGAGGAACGCCGCATGCGCAAGGAGGTCAGGGCGACGGCCAACCGGCTGGCGAACTTCGACGACGCCAACCTGCGCCGCTCGGCCCAGGCCGCCGTTGCCGCGGGTGCCCGGGTCGAACGCGCCTTGGAGATCCTCGGGGACGATGTCCCTGACCACCTGCAATATGCCGGCGCCCTGCGCGTGGCCCATAAGGAGGCCAGCCTGGATGAGCTCGGCCATCTGGCCGATCCCCCGATGACCAAGGACGCCATCGCCGGGCGGATCCGTCGCCTGTTGGCGATGGCCGACCGCCGTGCCGCTGAGCTGGGAATACCCGGCACGGAGGCCAGCGTTACAGCAGATATGCTCGACGGCTGATCAAGCCGCTGGATTTCCGTCGCCGCGAGGCACGGGAAGCATTACCCACCAGCACGCCCGTTCAGCGGGTGTGTGAGAGACAAATGGAGGAGATCATGGCGAAGTACGAACTTCCTGACCTGCCGTACGACTACGCGGCGCTGGAGCCGAACATTTCCGCGCGCATCATGGAGCTGCACCACAGCAAGCACCACGCGACGTATGTCGCTGGCGCCAACACCGCGTTGGACAAGCTGGCTGAGGCCCGCGAAAAGGGCGAGTACGGCAACATCCCGAAGCTGTCCAAGGATCTGGCGTTCCACCTCGGTGGGCACACCAACCACTCGATCTTTTGGCAGAACCTTTCCCCCGAAGGCGGGGACAAGCCCGAAGGTGAGCTCGCCGCGGCCATCGACGACGCCTTTGGCTCGTTCGATGCGTTCCGCGACCACTTCACCAACGCCGCACTGAGCCTGCAGGGCTCGGGTTGGGCGCTGCTGGCCTTCGAGGGCCTGGGTGAAAACATGGTCATCGAGCAGCTCTACGACCAGCAGGGCAACGTCCCGGTGGGTACCACCCCGCTGCTGATGCTGGACATGTGGGAGCACGCCTTCTACCTGGACTACGTCAACGTCAAGGCGGATTACGTCAAGGCGTTCTGGAACATCGTGAACTGGGCCGACGTGTCGGCTCGTTTCGAGGCTGCGCGCTCCGGTGCGAAGTCGCTGATCGTTCCGGGCAAGTAGCCGGTCATCCCCAGGTCCGTGGACCCGGGGAAACGAGCAAGTAATTTTGCTCACACATCAAACGCCTTATGGCGTAAGATGTCATTCACGGCTTTAGCGGGCCCCGCATTCGGTTTTCCCCGGATCGGGAGCCCGCTGAACCGGCCGGCCCACAGGCCAAAGACACAACGGGGTGTCACAAAATTTCCATTGCCATCCCCGCGTCCATATCTCCTTACCCGGAGCACGGTGGTGGCTACCTTCCGGCAAGGAGAATATTCACGTGACTACCCGTGTTGGCATCAATGGCTTCGGACGTATTGGCCGCAACTACCTGCGCGCCGCGCTCATGAACCAGGCAGACGTCGAGATCGTCGCCATCAACGACCTGGCTGATATCGACAGCCTGGCCATGCTTCTCAAATACGATTCGGTCCTCGGCCGACTCTCCGAAGACGTTTCCGTCGATGGTGAGGACCTGGTCGTCGGCGAGCGTCGCATCCGCATCCTCGCTGAGAAGGATCCTGCCAACCTCGGCTGGGGCGAACTCGGCGCCGACGTCATCATCGAATCCACCGGCCGCTTCACCAAGGCCGAAGGCGCCCGCAAGCACCTGGAAGCCGGGGCCAAGAAGGTCATCATCTCCGCGCCGGCCAAGGGCGAAGACATCACCATCGTGATGGGTGTCAATGACAACCTGTACGACCCGGAGAACCACGACATCATCTCCAACGCCTCCTGCACCACCAACTGCCTCGGCCCCATGGTCAAGGTCCTGAACGATCAGTTCGGCATCGTCGACGGGCTGATGACCACCATCCACGCCTACACCGCCGATCAGAACCTGCAGGACGGCCCGCATAAGGACCCGCGCCGTGCCCGGGCAGCAGCGCTGAACATGATTCCCACCTCGACCGGCGCCGCCAAGGCGATCGGTCGGGTCCTGCCTGAGCTCAAGGGCAAGCTCGACGGCTACGCGATGCGCGTCCCGGTCCCGACCGGCTCGTCCACCGACCTGACCGTCACGCTGGCCCGCGAAACCACCGTCGAGGAAGTCAATGCGGCGTTCCGTGCGGCTGCCGACGAAGGCCCACTGGCTCCGTACCTGAAGTACAACGAGGACCCGATCGTCTCCAGCGACATCGTCACCGATCCACATTCGACGATCTTCGACGCACCGCTGACCAAGGTCATCGGCAGCACCGTGAAGGTCATTGGCTGGTACGACAACGAATTCGGCTACTCCAGCCGTCTGGTGGACCTGACCGAATACGTCGGCTCGAAGCTGGCATAGTCGCGACGATCCGATAGCCTGAAGTCATGACTTCCAACACTCTCGACGATCTGCTCGCCGATGGTGTCCGTGGGCGGCACGTTCTGGTCCGTAGCGACCTGAACGTGCCGCTTGATGGCTCCACCGTCACCGACGACGGACGTGTCCGCGCGTCCCTTCCCGTCCTCGCGAAACTCTCCGAGGCCGGTGCCCGGGTCCTGGTGATGGCCCATCTGGGTCGCCCGAAGGGGACCCCGGATCAGAAGTACTCCATCCGTCCGGCGGCCGACCGGCTGGCCGAGCTCGCCGATTTCGATGTCGAGGTCGCGCAGGACGTCGTGGGCAGCAGCGCCCGCGAACTCGCAGCCCAGCTTCAGGACGGGTCCGTCCTGGTCCTGGAGAACGTCCGCTTCGACCCGCGCGAGACCAGCAAGGACGAGGAAGAACGGGCCTCCTTCGCCCGTGAGCTGGCCGACCTGACGGGCGCCAACGGCGCCTACGTGGATGATGCCTTCGGTGCCGTGCACCGCAAGCACGCCTCCGTGGTCGACATCGCGAAGCTGCTGCCTGCCTACCAGGGGGATCTGGTCAGGACCGAGATGGAGGTCCTGCGTCAGCTGACTGAAGCCCCCAAGCGGCCCTACGTCGTCGTCCTGGGTGGTTCGAAGGTCTCTGACAAACTCGCGGTCATCGACAAACTGCTAGGACGTGCCGACCACTTGTTGATCGGCGGCGGCATGGCGTTCACCTTCCTGGCGGCCATGGGCCACCCGGTCGGGAAGTCCCTGCTGGAGGAAGACCAGCTTGATACCGTGCGGGAATACCTCGCACGGTCCAAGGAAACCGGCTGCGACATCATCCTGCCCACCGACGTGGTCGTCGCCTCCAAATTCGGCTCCGACGCCGAACACGAGGTGCTGCCCGCCGACGGGATCGAAAGCGGGCGGTTCGGCGATACCGGGCTCGGCCTCGATATCGGCCCGGCATCCGGCGAGGCCTTCGTCAGCTACATCCGCTCCGCCAACACCGTGTTCTGGAACGGCCCCATGGGGGTCTTTGAAATCGAGGCCTTCGCCGGGGGAACCCGTGCCGTGGCTCAGGCCCTGGCCGACTCCGAGGCGTTTTCCGTCGTCGGCGGCGGCGACTCAGCAGCCGCCGTCCGCACCCTGGGCTTCAGCGAAGACGACTTCGGCCATATTTCCACCGGAGGCGGAGCCAGCCTCGAATACCTGGAGGGCAAGGAATTGCCCGGACTCACTGCGCTCGAAGGGAACTAGCCACCTATGACCACCTCCACCAACGGTCAATTCGACCGGAAGCCGCTGATTGCCGGCAACTGGAAGATGAACATGGACCATGTCCAGGGCATCACGCTGCTGCAGAAGCTGGCGTGGACGCTCGAGGACGCCAAACACGATTTCAACCGGGTCGAGGTCGCCGTCTTCCCGCCGTTCACCGATCTGCGCGGCGTGCAGACGCTGGTCGCCGGCGATGACCTGCCGGTCGTCTATGGCGGCCAGGACCTCTCACCCGAGGATTCCGGCGCCTTCACGGGGGACATCTCGGGGGCCTTCCTCTCCAAGCTCGGGGCACGGTATGCCCTGGTCGGGCACAGCGAACGCCGTGCCATCCACGCCGAAACCGACGACTTGCTTTCCCGCAAGGTCGCAGCCGCCTACCGCCACTCGATGGTGCCGGTGCTCTGCGTCGGCGAGGGCCTGGAGGTCCGACAGGCCGGACGCCATGTCGAGCACACCCTCGAGCAGTTGCGTTCCTCCCTGGCGGGGTTGGAAGCAGCCCAGGCCGCCGATCTCGTGGTGGCCTACGAACCCGTGTGGGCCATCGGTACCGGGGAAGTCGCCGGTCCCGAGGACGCCCAGGAGATGGCCTCGGCGCTGCGTGCCGAGCTCGTCGAGCTCTACGACGCCGACACGGCAGCAGGCATCCGGCTGCTCTACGGCGGTTCGGTCAAGGCCGCCAATGCCGCCGCCATCATGCGGGGCAGCGATGTCGACGGGCTGCTCGTCGGAGGTGCCAGCCTGGACGCCGCGGAATTTGCTAACATTGTTAGGTTCGAGCATCATCTGATGACGGACTAACCGGCTGCGGCCGTTTTCGACCGAAAGGTAGTAGTGGACACACTCAAGATTGTCCTGCAGGTGGTGTTGGGACTCGTGAGCCTGTTGCTGGTCATGCTGATCCTGCTCCACAAGGGACGTGGAGGCGGCATGTCGGACATGTTCGGCGGCGGTATGACCACCAGTCTCGGGTCCTCAGGTGTCGCCGAAAAGAACCTCAACCGGATCACCGTCGTCCTCGGCGTGTCCTGGGGTGCCATCATCGTGGCCCTGGGCATCATCATGCGCTTGAGCTCGGAGATCTAGGACCCCGAACCCCAGCGGTGGCACAGAGGGCCCATGGCCCGGTGCCCACCGCCGTGATAAACCAAAAAGAGGCGGCTTCCCCCATCGGGGAAGCCGCCTCTTTGGCGTGGCTGGGTCAGCGTTCGCTGGCCGTCACGGAGCGCAGATTGGTCTGGGCCAAGCCCTCGCGGAGGACCTCACCGAGGACCTCGTCGGGGTCCAGACGGCGCAGCTCCTCCGAGAGGCAGACCGAGGTGTTGCGCCGCGGCAGCGAAACCCGCTGGACGGGTTGTCCCGGCTGGTAGAGCTCGGCCACGTCATCATGGGGACGAGTCAGCACCACATCGCCGTCCTCCCGGGAGAAACGCACGCTGCGCACTCCGGTCCCGTTGGACGAGGAGGCGATCGTGACCGGGATATCCAGCCGCAGGGTCAACCAGGCCGCCAGCAGCAGCACACTGGGGCTCGATGAGGAGCCCTTCACGGTGGCGGCCGTCAGGCATGAGGCATCCAGCTGGTCCAGGACGGCAGCCAATTGGGCCCGCCACAGGGTCAACCGCGTCCACGCCAGGTCGGTATCGCCGGCCACATGGGTTTTCGCCAACGCGAAGAGTGCCTTTTGCGGCTCATCCGCGGTCCGGCTATCGGTGATTCGTCGGTGGGCGATCTTGCCGATGGCCGTTTCGGAGGCGCATTCGGGCATCCCATGCGGCCACCAGGCGACGATGGGGGCGTCGGGCAGCAGGAGCGCGTTGACCAGCGACTCATTGGCCGTGGCCAGTTCGCCGTCGGCATGGAGCACGATGACTTCCGAGGCCCCGGCATCGCCACCGACCCGGATCTGCGCGCTGAGACTCGTCGGGGCATCTGCGGCACCTTCGACCACGACGATGATGCGGCACGGGTGCTCACGGCTGGCCAGATTCGCCGCGGCGATGGCCTCCTCCTCGAAACCGGACTGGGTGACGACCACGAGCGTCAGCACCCGGCTCAGGGCAACGACACCCCCGGTCTCGCGCAGGTTCATGATCTTCTTGGCCACCTTCGAGGTGGTGGTGTTCGGCAGGTCTACGATCATGGCCGCCGCCACGTCCTTCCATCTCGTGCCAGCAGTTCATCGGCCGAACTCGGGCCCCAGCTTCCGGGGGCATACGGTTCGGGTTGTTCGTTCAGACCGGCCCAGTATTCCTCGAACGGATCAAGGATCTTCCAGGACAGCTCCACCTCCTGATGGCGCGGGAACAGGGGAGGTTCCCCGAGCAGGACGTCAAGGATGAGCCGTTCGTAGGCTTCGGGACTCGACTCCGTGAAGGAGTGCCCGTAGCCGAAGTCCATGGTGACATCCCTGACCTCCATCTGCGTGCCCGGGACCTTGGAACCGAAGCGGATGGTGGCGCCCTCGTCCGGCTGCACGCGGATGACCACCGCGTTCTGGCCGAACTCCTCCGAGGCGTTGTCCCGGAAGAGCAGGTTCGGTGCCCGTTTGAAGACGACGGCGATTTCGGTCACCCGACGGCCCAACCGCTTGCCGGCCCGCAGGTAGAAGGGGACTCCCGCCCACCGCCGGGTGTTGATGTCCACCCGGATGGCGGCATAGGTTTCGGTTTGGGACTCCGGATTGAAACCTTCCTCATCGAGGAAGCCGGTGACTTCCTCGCCTCCCTGCCAGCCACCGGTGTATTGACCGCGGGCGGAATGGCGTGAGAGGTCCTCGGGTAGTTTGACCGCAGCCAGGACCTTTTCCTTTTCGGCGCGCAGATGCTCGGCGTTGAAGGAGATCGGTTCCTCCATGGCGGTCAGGGCGAGCAGCTGAAGCAGGTGGTTCTGGATCACATCGCGGGCGGCACCGACGCCGTCATAGTATCCGGCCCGACCACCGATGCCGATGTCCTCGGCCATGGTGATCTGCACATGGTCGACGTAGTTGGCGTTCCAGAGCGGCTCGAACAGCTGGTTGGCGAAACGTAGCGCCAGCAGGTTCTGGACGGTTTCCTTGCCCAGGTAGTGGTCGATGCGGAAGACCGCATCGGGTGGAAAGACCGACTCAACGATGGTGTTCAGCTCGCGGGCGGATTCCAGATCGTGGCCGAACGGCTTCTCGATGACCACCCGGCGCCAGGGGGCCTGCTCGTCGGGGCCGTCGTCGTGGGTCGGGGAGCCCGAGGGTGCGACGCCGTTGCCGGGGCCCTGCTGCTCATCCGAGGCATCCGTGTGGATTTGTTCGTCCTGGGCCAGACCGTGGCGGGAGAGCTGCTCACAGACCTGCTCGAAGGAGTTCGGGGGGATCGAAAGGTAGAAGACATGGTTTCCGCGGGTGCCGCGGGAGAGCTTGAGCTCATCCAGGGTTTCCCCGAGGCGTTCGTAGGCCTCTTCGTCGCCGAAACCGCCGGTGACGAAACGGAAGCCGCCGGCGAGCTGCGCCCAGACGGTTTCGTTGAACGGGGTCCGGGCGCTGGCCAGTACCCATTCCCGGGCCTGGCCGACGAAGTCCTCGGGCGACCAATCGCGGCGTCCGAAGCCGACGACGGCGAAGCTGGGCGGGAGGAGACCGCGGTTGGCGAGGTCGTAGACAGCGGGGATGAGTTTCTTGCGGGCCAGGTCGCCGGTGACGCCGAAGAACACCAGGGCAGATGGCCCGGCAATCCGGTTCAGGCGGCGGTCCCGACGATCGCGCAGGGGGTTATGCGCGGTGGTATCTGCCATGGGGTGCTTTCTGTGGTGAAACAGCGGGGGAGCGGGCGGCCCACTGGGGCCGCCCGCTGTCCCGTTGCTACTGGTGAATTCCGGGCAGCGCGCTGATCGCGGCACGCAACTGGCGGATCCCTTCGTCCCGGGAGCCCAAATGAAGGCGCAGGACTGGACGGCCGTTATCGGCGAGCACCTGGGCGTCACCGGTGGCCTGGGCGGCGATCAGCTCACCGAACGTGAACGGACGATCGGGAATACTGATATCCGTATCGGAGTCGGCGGTGATCTGCAGGTAGACCCCGGTGCGGGGTCCTCCCTTGTGGAACTGTCCGGTGGAGTGCAGGAAACGCGGGCCCCACCCGAACGTCGTCGGACGGTTCGATGCCACGGCCAGATCCTCGCGGATGGTGGCGAGATCGGCATGTCCGATGCGATCCAGATAGGCCTGGATGCTCAGGTAGCCGTCGGCAGGCAGTGCGCCGAGCAGGTTGGCCACGGCATCGGTGACACCTGCCGCCCCCTCGAGCAGGCCTTCGGTGGCCCGGAGCTCGATATCGCCGTCGACCAGTTGGGCGGCCTCCGGCTCGGGGGTGGCGTCGAGCAGTCCGCGGGCAGCGAGCTTCGCGGCCTCGACATCCGGTTGGTCGAAGGGATCGATGCCCAACAACTTGCCGGCCACGACGGTCGCATACTCCCACAACAGCATCTGGCTGCCCAACGATCCAGAGACATACACATGGTGGCCCTGGGTCGCGATGACCGGGTCCTCATCGTCGGAGACCAAGTGGACGAGCAGCACGTCGTCGGCCTGGTGGACCGTTTCCTCGGCCCCGGGCTCCACGACGACCGGAAGCAGACCGGTACCGTGCTTGCCGGTGGACTCGGCAATGAGCTGCTCGGCCCAATCGGCGAATCCGACGATTCCGGAGCCCTCGTCGACGAAGACGATCTTATTGCGCAGCGGTGACGTCCCGGCCAGGGCTGCACCCAGAGCGAGTCCGAGGTTGTCCTCGTCGTCGTCGGCCAGGAACTCTGCGGCTTCCTCCGCCTCGTCCAGCAGGGTGGCGATGTCGACACCCGCCAGACCGGAAGGCACGAGCCCGAAGGCGGTCAGCGCGGAGTACCGTCCACCGACGTTGGGGTCGGCGTTGAAGACCGCCCGGTAGCCGGCCTTCCGTGAGGCCTCATCCATCGGTGAACCGGGGTCGGTGACCACGATGATGCGCGATGCCGGATCGATTCCGGCGTCCTCGAATGCCTGCGAGAACACGCGGCGCTGGGAATCGGTTTCGACGGTCGAACCGGATTTGGAGGAGACCACCAAGGCCGTGGTGGCCAGCCGGTCGGTCAGGGCGTTGCCGACCATTTCGGGGTCGGTGCTATCCAGGACGATCAGCTCCACGTCGGCGGTGGCGGTGATGACCTCGGGTGCCAGTGAGGATCCGCCCATTCCGGCCAGGACGATCCGGTCGATCCCGTCGGCCTGCAGTTCCCGGCGCAGGTCCAGAATGGGCTCGACCAGGGGACGTGAGGTCTCGGCCAGGTCGACCCATCCAAGGCGCTTGGACGCCTCGGACTGTGCTTCGGCACCCCAGAGGGTGTCGTCCTTGGCAGCAATGCGCGAGGCGGTTTTATCGGCGACCAAGCCAGGCACATGTGCTTGGATGGCAGCTTGCGCGGCTCCGGTTGCCGTGAACCCCAGGGCACTCATGCCGACGCCTTTCCTGCTGCTTCCAGTGCCTGGCGGACATCGGCCAGCAGGTCGGTCCAGGCTGCCTCGAACTTCTCCACGCCTTCGTTCTCCAGCAGGAGGACGACGTCGTTGTAGTCGATGCCCAGGCCCGCGAGGGAATCCAGGACCTGGTTCGACTCGTCGTAGGTGCCGGTGATGGTGTCAGCGGTGACCTCGGCGTGGTCCGCCGTGGCGTCCAGCGTCTTCTCGGGCATCGTGTTCACGACCTGCGGGGCAATGAGCCCGGTCACGTACAGGGTGTCGGGCAGCGAAGGGTCCTTCACTCCGGTGGAGGCCCACAGCGGACGCTGCGGCCGGGCGCCGGAAGCGGCGAGGACGCTCCAGCGTTCGGAGGAGAAGTCCTCCTCGAAGACCTGATAGGCCAGTCGGGCGTTCGCCAGACCGGCCTTGCCTTTGAGCGCGGTGGCTTCCTCGGTCCCGATGGCGTCGAGACGCTTGTCGATTTCCGTGTCGACGCGGGAGACGAAGAAGGAGGCAACGGAGTGCAGCTTGGACAGGTCGTGGCCGTTCTCCTTGGCCTGCTCCATGCCTGAGAGGAACGCGTTGATCACCCCGCGGTAGCGCTCGAGCGAGAAGATCAGCGTGACGTTGACGCTGATGCCTGCCGCCAGCGTCGCGGTGATGGCCTCGAGGCCTTCGACGGTGGCCGGGATTTTGATGAAGACGTTCTCGCGGTCGACCTTGGCGGAGAGCTTCTTGGCCTCGGCGATGGTGGCTGCCGCGTCATGAGCCGACCGGGGATCGACCTCGATCGAGACCCGCCCGTCGATGCCCTTGCTGGCGGTGGCGACGGGAGCGAAGAGATCGCAGGCCTGGGTGACGTCCTGGGTGGTGATCTGGAAGACGGCTTCTTCGAGGTCGGCACCTGCAGCGGCGAGTTCGGCCACCTGCTCGGTGTAGTCGGCATCGCCCTTGGACAGGGCCGCGGCGAAGATCGACGGGTTGGTGGTCACACCGACCACGTTCTGCTCGCCGATGAGTTTCTGCAGCGAGCCCGAGGTCAAGCGGGAGCGGGAGAGGTCATCGAGCCAGATGGAGACTCCGGCGTCGGAGAGGGCCTGGGTGTTGGGGTTGCTCATGAGATGGATCCTTCCAGGAGGGAAATGAGGTCTGGGGCGTTCCCGCGGGTTCGGAACACGGGAACGGAAACCGATCGGCCACTTTTCTCGTGGCCGACCGGCGTCGTGCTATGTCGCTGCGTTGATCGACTCGCGCGCAGCCTGGGCAACGGCCTCGGCCGTGATGCCGAACTCGGTGTAGAGGCGCTTATAGTCGGCGGAGGCACCGAAGTGCTCCAAGGAGACCATGCGGCCGGCGTCGCCGACCAGTTCGCGCCAACCCTGGGCCACGCCGGCCTCGACGCTGACCCTGGCCTTGACCGACGGTGGGAGAACGGAGTCGCGGTAGGGCTGGTCCGCACGGTTGAACCACTCGACGCACGGCAGCGAAACCACGCGGGCGGCGATGCCTTCCGCAGCCAGTGCCTCGCGGGCATCGACGGCGAGCTGGACTTCCGAACCGGTGCCCATCAGCACCACGTCCGGATCCACGACCTGACCGTCGCGCATTGCCTCGACGAACACGTAACCGCCCTTCGCGACGCCGGAAGCCGGCCCGAACCCGGGCTGGCTCCTGTCGTAGACCGGCAGTCCCTGACGGGAGAGCACCAACCCCGCGGGGTTGGAGGTGTTCTCGAGGATCGTCTTCCAGGCCCAGGACACCTCGTTCGCGTCCGCCGGGCGGACCACGTCGAGGTTCGGGATGGCACGCAGCGAGGCCAGCTGTTCGACCGGCTGGTGGGTCGGGCCGTCTTCGCCCAGGCCGATGGAATCGTGCGTCCACACGAAGATGGACGGCACGCCCATCAGCGCCGCCAGACGGATGGCCGGGCGCTGGTAGTCGGAGAAGATCAGGAACGTCCCCGCGAAGGCGCGGGTCGGCGAGGCCAGGGTGATGCCATTGACGATGGCTGCCGCGGCATGTTCGCGGATACCGAAATGCAAGACGCGTCCGTACGGATCGCCCTTCCAGGAATCGGTCTGCTTGGTCTCTGGAATGAAGGACCGGGCAGCTTCGATGGTCGTGTTGTTCGATCCGGCCAGGTCGGCAGAACCGCCCCAGAGCTCCGGCAGGACATCGGCGATGGCATTGATGACCTTGCCCGAGGCAGCGCGTGTGGCCAGATCCTTGCCCGCTTCGAACTCGGGGAGGTTGGCGTCCCATCCCTCGGGCAGCTTTCCTGCCCGGATGCGCTCGAGCAATGCGGCATTCTCCGGGTTGGCTGCCTTCCAGGCGTCGAAGTCCTTCTGCCATTCGGCGTGGGCGGTGGCCCCACGATCGGCGACCTCGCGTGCATGGGCCAGAACCTCACCCTCGAGGGCGAAATGGGCGGCCGGGTCGAAGCCCAGTTCCTTCTTCAGCCCTTCCAGCTCTTCGGTTCCCAGCTTAGAGCCGTGGATGCCGCCGGTGTTCTTCTTCGTCGGCGACGGCCAACCGATGATGGTGCGCAGCGAAATGATCGATGGACGGCTGGTCTCGGCCTTGGCCTCGTTGATCGCCAGGTGCAGGGCTTCGATGTCTTCGACGTAGTTGCCGGTCCGGGTCCAATCCACACGCTGGGTGTGCCATCCGTAGGCGGAGTAGCGGCCGAGCACGTCCTCGGTGAAGGACACGTCGGTGTCGTCTTCGATGGAGATGTGGTTTTCGTCATAGATGACGACCAGGTTGCCGAGTTCCTGGTGACCAGCCAGGGAAGAGGCCTCGGAGGTCACACCTTCCTGCATGTCCCCGTCGGACGCGATCACGAAGACCGAGTGGTCGAACGGGCTGGTGCCGGCGGCTGCCTGCGGGTCGAGCATGCCGCGCATGCGGCGCTGGGCGTAGGCGAACCCGACGGCGGAGGCCAGGCCCTGCCCCAGCGGGCCGGTGGTGATCTCCACGCCGTTGGTGTGACCGACCTCCGGGTGCCCGGGGGTGAGTGAATCCCAGGTGCGCAGCGATTCGATGTCCTTCATCTCCAGGCCGTAGCCGGAGAGGAAGAGCTGGAGGTAGAGGGTCAGCGAAGTGTGGCCGGGGGAGAGGACGAACCGATCACGGCCGATCCAATGGGGGTCACTCGGGTCGTGGCGCAGGTGCTGCTGGAACAGGAGATAGGCCGCGGGGGCCAGGCTCATCGCCGTACCGGGGTGGCCGCTTCCGACCTTCTCCACCGCATCGGCTGCCAGGACGCGGATGCTGTCCACGGCCTTCTGATCC
This sequence comes from Actinomycetales bacterium, assembly GCA_038243055.1. Classification (GTDB taxonomy): domain Bacteria; phylum Actinomycetota; class Actinomycetes; order Actinomycetales; family Micrococcaceae; genus Arthrobacter_H. The sequence goes on along the minus strand of JBBSRM010000003.1, from coordinate 9,434 downwards.
GATTCCGTCCACGACAATTCCCGAACATCTGACTGTGGCGCCACGAGGCGGCCCCTCTCTCTGGTCCTGTATTGGTGGTCGGTGCCGAGGAGTGGAGTCGGGGGAAGCGCAGATGCTGCACGCCCACGTACGAATACTGAGCTCCAGCGCTCCGGCACATCGCTTCAACCATAACGCTTCGGGGGTGCTCGTGGCCTGTTTGATCCGATAATTTCCGGCCCGTTCGCGACTGGGGGAATCATCCCTGAGTTCTACAGCCGGTAAAAGGGTATGATTGGGGTTGTCTGTGTAATTCCCGCGAAGAACTGAGTGGCATGTCCGTGAAGACCGTACCGACCGACGTAGAGCTTGCACCTCGTGCGTCACGTCAAACCGATGAACCACTGGGTGGTTTCATCGGACGCAAGGCCCGGGCCTATGTCGCCCTGACCAAGCCGCGAGTCATCGAACTGCTTCTGGTCACCACGCTGCCGACCATGATCTTCGCGCAGCGCGGATTCCCCGACCTCGTGACCATCCTGGCCACGTTGGTGGGTGGCGCCCTGGCCGCCGGCAGCGCCGGTGCCTTCAACTGTTATTTCGACCGGGACATGGACCGGCTCATGCACCGGACGTCGAAGCGCCCGCTGGTCACCGGTGAAGCCACCCCACGGGAAGCCCTCATCTTCTCGTTCTTGATCGGCGTGGCTTCGATCGCGATCCTGTGGGCCGGGACCAACCTCTTCACAGCGGTTCTGGGGCTTACCGCGATCCTGCTCTACGTGGTCTTCTACACGCTGATCCTCAAGCGCCGCACCTCACAGAACATCGTCTGGGGCGGCATCGCCGGGTGCATGCCCGTGCTTATCGGTTGGGCGGCGGTGACCGGCACTCTCGCATGGCCGGCCATCATCCTGTTCCTGATCATCTTCCTCTGGACCCCGCCGCACTATTGGCCGCTGTCCATGAAGTACGCCGATGACTACAACAACGCCCAAGTCCCGATGCTCGGTGCCATCGCCGGTGCCCGGACCGTTTCCGTGCAGGTCGTCCTGTACGCGTGGGCGACCGTCACATGCTCCTTGCTGCTGGTTCCGATGGGTGATGCAGGCATCGTCTACACGGTGCTGGCCGCGGTTTCGGGCGGCTGGTTCATCTTCGAATCCCATGTGCTCTACCGTGAGGCGCAGCGCGAACACCTACCGAGCGACATGAACCGCAAGGCGATGAAGGTCTTCCACATCTCCATCAGCTACCTCACGATCCTGTTCGTCGGACTGGCCATCGACCCGTTCGTCGGTACCCCGCTCTTCGGCTAGGACTTCCTGTAATAGGCAGGTTCCCGCAGTGCGGGGGCCTGCCTACTTCTGTGCCTCCGCGCTCTGCGACCGTCGGTAGGTAGGGGGCGTCAGTACGGTGGAAGGCGGCCCGCAGCCGGTTCCCATTTGCCGCAGGGGACGGCAGGGTGTTGGACCTCCCTCCACCGGAAGTCGGGCGTGCAAGACCTGGTGTGGATACCGTCGGGCTCGATCCTGAAATGCCATCCAGGGCACTTTCCTGCTGGCCCGGGAACGACAGAACCCCGCACCTTCCCATTGGAGAGGTGCGGGGTTGCCGACGGCTCGTACGCCGCGGGGCTACAGCGGGACGACGCCGGTGGAACGGTCCCACACATTGGTTGCGGCAGCTGTCAGGAACGCGGTGCCGACCATGTGTAGCAGTACGACCCCGATGGGCAGGCCGAGAAAGAACTGGGTGTAGCCGATGGCACCTTGTGCCAGCACGGCAACGACCAGGAACAGGTACCCGCGTTTCAAGGCCGGCGCTGCATGGGTGCGGAACACCAGATACAGACCCAAGAGTGTCGCGATGACTAGCAGGTAGACGGGGACCACGTGGATGCGGGTCACGAGGTACAGGTTGAAGCCGTGGCGGGGAGAGGAGGGATCTCCTGCGTGGGGGCCCGAGCCGGTGACCACGGTTCCCAGAATCAGGGCCAGTGCCGACGTGATGGCGATGGTCCAACCCAGCGAGCGCATCGTTCCGGTGAGCGGGCCTGGTGCCACCAGTTGCTCCCCGCGGGACTCCCTCCCAGTGCGGTTGACCAACAGTGTTGCCACGGCCACCAAGGCGATCGAGGCGAGGAAGTGGAAGCTGACGACCCACGGGTTCAAATCCGTCAAGACGGTGATCCCGCCGATGACGGCTTGGATCGGGATGAAGCACAACAGTGCGATGGAAAGCCAGAACACCGTGCGGTGGGTACGGCGTATGCGCCACACGGAGACGATCATGGCAATAGCCACGGCTGCCAGGACGAACGTCAGCATCCGGTTGCCGAATTCGATCAGCCCATGGATTCCCATTTCGGGGGTCGGGGTCATCGTTCCGGGCATGCAATTGGGCCACTGGGAGCATCCGAGACCCGAGGCCGTCAGGCGCACCGCTCCGCCGGAGACGATCAGGATCGACTGGGTGATCAGGGATGCGATCGCCAACCGGTGGATTCCCCGGCCAATGGACAGCGGAAGCCGGTTGTACCATCGGGAGTAGGTGGTTGCCACCGCTCGGGCACCGCGCCCCAAAGCCGGCGGTAGCCGGTCGGACCAATGGTTGGCGACGGGGGTTGTCATGTTCTCTTTCTCCATTCGGAACGCGGGGCGACTAGCTGTGCGCGCGTCAATTCCATTTGAACCAGCGGGTGGCGGCGAATCCTGCGGCGATCGTCCAGGCCAGCAGGATCAGGATGGCGCCCATGTTCATGTTCCCACTGATGAGTGTCTCGCGCAGTGCATCCCCGAGCGCCGACGACGGCAGCACGGCAACGACGTCGGACAACACCCCGGGCAGGCGACTCCCCGGAATGAGGATGCCACCCCCGGCAGCCAGGAGGATCCACGCCAGGTTGGTGATCGCCAAGGTTGCTTCAGGCCGTACGGTGCCGGCAATCAACAGGCCCAGCGAGGTGAACGCCGCGGCACCGAGAATCAGGAGCGCGATGCCGATGGGAATGCCTGCCGGTACGGGGCGCCAGCCCATGAAGAGGGCCACCCCGCCGATCAGGACGACCTGGACGACCAGCACTGCCAGCACTGCCAACGCCTTGCCGAAGATCAACCCGGCCCGGCCCAGAGGGGTCGTAGCCAGGAAACGTAGGACGCCGTAACGCCGGTCGAACCCGGTGGAGATGCCTTGGCCGGTGAAGGCCGTTGACATCACGCACAGCGCCAGGACTCCGGGTGTGGCCGCGTCGATGCGGTGTTCGGCGACGCCGTCGAGAATGCTGGTGAACGTCAACCCGAACAATGCCAGCAAGGGGAGTGCCACCGCCAGGACGAGCTGCTCGCCGTTGCTGAGCATGGCACGGGTTTCGTAGCCACCATGGCGGAATATGCGAGTGATCAGGCTGGCGGCGTTGGCCCTGGAGCTGCCGGTTGCCGGGGCTTCGGGAAGGGACGACGGCGTTGATTCAGCCACGGTGGCCTCCTTGGGCAATATCCAGGAAGACGTCTTCGAGGTTCTTGGGTTCCATGCTGATCGAGGTGGGGAGGATTCCCTGCTCCGACCACCAGGAGGTGATCTCCGCCAACCCGGCGGGGGAGTGCAACCCTTCGACCCGGTAACGGCCGGCCGCCTCCTCGATGAGGGAACCGGCGTCGTGCAGTCGGGGAATTGGAAGGCCGGGTTCCGCGGTGAAGTACAGGGTGCGGCTGTCCGTTGCCGAGGTGGACTCGGCTGTCAGCTCGGCAACGGTGCCTTGAGCGACATTGCGGCCGTTGTCGATGATGTAGACGTAGTCGGACAGGCGCTGGGCGTCTTCCATCAGATGGGTGGTCAAGACGATGCACAGCCCCCTCTCGCGCAGCTCTTCGATCAGGTCGAAGACCGTTTGGCGTGATTGCGGGTCCAGCCCGGCGCTCGGTTCGTCCAGGAACACGACTTCGGGGTTTCCGACCAGGGAGGCTGCCAACGCGACGCGTTGACGCTGCCCGCCGGAGAGGCGACGGATGGTCGTGTGCGCGAAGGAGTCAATGCCGAGGCGTTCGGCCAAGGCATCGACATCGACTGGGCGGGCATACATCCGGGCGACATGGCGCAACAGCGTCATGGGTTTGGCCGACGGAGGCAGACCGCCGTCCTGAAGCATGACGCCCACGCGGGAGCGCAGGGTGCTTCCACCGGAGGCGGGGTCGGTACCCAGCAGACGGACCGTGCCGCCATCCGGAAGGAGCAGCCCCTGGGCGCAGGCGAGCGTGGTGGATTTACCGGCGCCATTGGAGCCGAGCAACGTCGTCACCGCGCCACGATGGGCCGTCAGTGAGATACCGTTGAGGACCCTGACCATGCGGCCATCGAGTGCGGCAACCGGTCCAAAGTCCTTGCGCAGGGACTCGACGACGAGACTGGGTTCTGTAGCTGTCACCCGAGCATTCTACGTCACGTAGAGAACGGCGGGGTCGGGTGCCACGTGGAGCACGACGTGGACGGGTGCAGGGTGCCGATGATTTGCGCTCTGCGGGAACTAAGTCACACCTTACTGGCGCACTGGACTCTATTAGGTCATGATTGTGTTGTGTATTCATCAAAGCATCCCTCCCCGGAGGCGACCGCTATGCCGGCCGCTAGCCCGGTGGCGCCCGAACCCGAAGAGCGGACCCGCGACCGCGTCTTGCAGGCCGTCCTCCATCAGGGGCCGGTTAGTGCCGCGGAACTCGGTGAGAGCCTCGGCTTCACCCCGGCTGCCGTTCGACGCCATTTGGATGCCTTGAGCCGCGAGGGGCTGGTCGAGGTCAAGCTCGTCGCCAACCAGCCAGCTGGTGCGGGACGCCCTGCCCGACGTTATGTGCTCAGCCACCGTGGGCAGACGAATCGTGGCAACGACTACCTCGACATCGCCACCTCGGCTTTGACCGACCTGGCCCACGTGGCAGGCGAAGAAGCAGTCGCGGCATTCGCCGAGCGACGCTTCGCGGAAATGGAGCGTCGCTACCGGCCCATCGTCGAGGCGGCCGGCGATTCCTTGGAGGACCGGGCCGAAGCCCTCTCGGGTGCACTCAGCGGCGATCGCTTCGTCGCTTCGACGCGCACGGTGGGATTCAACCAGCCGGCGGCGATGTTGCAGAGCATCCAGCTCTGCCAGGGGCATTGCCCCATTCAGGACCTGGCCCGGGAGTTCCCGGTGTTCTGTGATGAAGAAACCAAAGTTTTTGCCCGCCTGTTGGGTGTCGACGTCCGCCGACTGTCGACGCTAGCCTCGGGAGGGCACGTTTGTACGACCCACATACCGTTGGGTCGTAACCAGACTCCTCAGCAAGCTGAGAAGAGAACACGAGTCAAACTGACAAAGCAGGAAAGGCCGCGATGACGGATCAGATGGCACAGGAGACCGCCGACCCCGGCGTGCTCTCGATTCTTGAAAAGAATCCGGAGCTCGAGGGGATCGGGAACTACGAGTATGGCTGGTCGGATAAGAACGACGCCGGCGCAAACGCGCGCCGTGGCCTCAACGAAGAAGTCGTTCGCGACATCTCAGGTAAGAAGAGTGAGCCCGAATGGATGCTGAACATGCGTCTGAAGGGCTTGAAGTACTTCGGTCGCAAGCCGATGCCGACCTGGGGTGCAGACCTCTCGGGCATCGACTTCGATAACATCAAGTACTTTGTGCGCTCGACCGAGAAGCAGGCCACGAGATGGGAAGACCTCCCGGAGGACATCCGCAACACGTACGACAAGCTGGGCATCCCGGAGGCGGAGAAGAATCGCCTCGTCTCGGGTGTAGCCGCACAGTACGAGTCCGAGGTCGTGTACCACCAGCTCCGTGAGGACCTGGAAAAGCAGGGCGTTATCTTCCTGGACACCGATACGGCGCTGAAGGAGCACGAAGACGTCTTCAAGGAGTACTTCGGTTCAGTCATCCCCGTGGGCGACAACAAGTTCGGTTCGCTGAACACGGCTGTCTGGTCGGGCGGTTCCTTCGTTTACGTGCCCAAGGGCGTACACGTTGATATCCCGCTGCAGGCCTACTTCCGAATCAACACGGAAAACATGGGTCAGTTCGAACGCACGCTGATCATTGCGGACGAGGATTCCTACGTCCACTACATCGAAGGCTGCACGGCACCGATCTACGATTCGGATTCGCTGCACTCGGCGGTCGTGGAGATCATCGTGAAGAAGGGCGCTCGAGTCCGCTACACGACGATCCAGAACTGGTCGAACAACGTGTACAACTTGGTCACCAAGCGCGCGATCTGCGAAGAGGGCGCCACCATGGAGTGGATCGATGGCAACATCGGCTCCAAGGTCACCATGAAGTACCCGGCCGTCTACCTCGTCGGCGAGCATGCCAAGGGTGAGACGCTTTCCATCGCCTTCGCCGGCGAGGGACAGCATCAGGACACTGGTTCGAAGATGGTGCACATCGCACCAAACACGTCCTCGACGATCGTGGCGAAGTCCGTGGCCCGCAACGGCGGCCGTTCGGCCTACCGAGGATTGGTCCAGGTGCGCGAAGGCGCCAAGGGATCGCGTAACTCGGTGGAGTGCGACGCGCTGTTGGTCGACGAGATCTCGCGTTCGGACACGTACCCGTACATTGACGTCCGCGAAGACGACGTGACCATGGGCCACGAGGCAACTGTCTCGCGCGTTTCCGAAGAGCAGCTGTTCTACCTCATGTCTCGCGGCATGGCCGAAGACGAGGCCATGGCGATGATCGTGCGCGGCTTTATCGAGCCGATCTCCCGCGAGCTTCCGATGGAATACGCGCTCGAACTGAACCGCCTCATTGAACTGCAGATGGAAGGATCCGTCGGTTAATCATGACTGATACCGCAACAGAAACCACCGGTAAGGAACCACGCTACGGCGTGCCCTCCATCGCTGGATTCACCGAAGAGGGCGAGAACCTCTCCCCGCTGAACGAGGACAGCTCGCCGCTTGGCGGCGATGCCAGCAAGGCGCACAGCCACGGCGGTGGAGCGGGAGTGCCCGACTCATCCCGTGCCGGGCGTCTGACCAGCTATAAGCTGGAGGACTTCAAGCCGCTGACGGGTCGCGAGGAAGACTGGCGCTTCACACCGCTCAAGCGCCTGGGGGGACTGCATAAGAACGCTCCCACCGGCACCGCTCCAACGCTGGCCACCGAGCTCAGCGATGGCGCGACCGTGGAAACCGTCGGCATGGACGACGCTCGCGTCGGCTCCGCCGGCATTCCCGAGGACCGCGTCTCCGCCAACGGCTGGAACGCAGCCACAGAGGCCTCCGTGCTGACCATCGGCGCCAACGCCGAGGACGTCAAAGCCACCCTCACTTACACCGGTGCGGGCATGGAAGCGTCGGCCCAGCACCTGGTCGTCGTCGCGGAGCCGAACTCCCGCGGTCTCGTCGTCATCGACCACGTTGGCAGCGCCGTCGTGAGCGAGAACATCGAGCTCGATGTCCAGGAAGGCGCAGAACTGACCGTGGTCAGCGTCCAGGCTTGGGAAGACGATGCCATTCACGTTGGTTCGCAGCAGGTCAAGGTGGCCAAGAATGCGAAGATCAAGCACATCGTTGTCACCTTCGGCGGTGATCTCGTGCGCCTGACGCCGTCGGCACGATTCGCTGGCGCCGGTGCCAGCGTAGAGATGTTTGGACTGTACTTCGCCGATCCGGGCCAGCACCTGGAACACCGTTTGTTCGTAGATCACGCTACGCCTCATTGCACTTCCAACGTCCTCTACAAGGGGGCGCTGCAGGGCAAGGACGCACACACCGTGTGGGTCGGCGACGTGCTCATCCGCGCGGCGGCTGAAGGCACGGACTCCTACGAGGCCAACCGCAACCTGGTCCTCACCGATGGTGCCCGGGCTGATTCGGTCCCCAACCTGGAGATCGAGACCGGCAACATCGCTGGTGCCGGACACGCGAGCACTACCGGTCGTTTCGACGACGAGCACCTGTTCTACCTCCAGTCCCGCGGAATCGACGAGAAGACGGCTCGCCGTCTCGTTGTACGCGGCTTCCTCAACGAGATCATTCAGCAGATCGGCGTCGAGGAGCTGCAGGACCGCTTGAACGAAACGGTTGAGGCAGAACTCGCCGCGACCGATAACTAGGCCTTTGGCCATTCCACCCAGTGAACCTCGCCGGCCAGCCCGGCATGTCAGAGAACGGACACCAATGTCTACCCTGGAAATCAAGGACCTGCACGTATCGATCGACACGGAGCAGGGCAGCAAGGAAATCCTCAAGGGCGTGAGCCTCACCATCAAGACTGGTGAAACGCACGCCATCATGGGCCCCAACGGTTCGGGCAAGTCAACCCTGGCCTCCACGATCGCGGGCCACCCGCGCTACAACGTCACCTCGGGCACCATCACGCTCGACGGCGACGACGTGTTGGCGATGAGCGTCGACAAGCGCGCTCGTGCTGGCCTCTTCCTGGCCATGCAGTACCCGGTCGAGGTACCCGGCGTGAGCATGACGAACTTCCTCCGAACAGCCAAGACGGCCATCGAGGGCGAAGCCCCGAGCCTTCGCCACTGGACTAAGGACGTCAAGGCGGCCATGGCCAACCTGAAGATCGACCCGGAATTCGCCAGCCGCAACGTCAACGAAGGCTTCTCCGGTGGTGAGAAGAAACGCGTTGAGATCCTGCAGCTCGAGCTCTTCAAGCCCAAGTTCGCCGTCCTCGACGAGACCGACTCCGGCCTCGACGTCGACGCGCTGAAGGTCGTTGCCGATGGTGTGAACCGCGCCGCAGAGAGCAGCGAGATGGGCACCATGCTCATCACCCACTACACGCGGATCCTGCGCTACATCAAGCCGGACTTCGTCCATGTGTTCATTGATGGCCATATCGCCGAACAGGGCGGTCCGGACCTTGCCGACCGTCTCGAGGAAGAGGGCTACGACCGCTTCCTTCCCGTCGGGGCGTAGTCATGAGCACCACCGACGAAGCAAACGGCTCGACCCACACTCCGCTGGAGGACGTCGAGGAAGCACTTAAAGACGTGATTGACCCCGAACTGGGCGTGAATATCGTTGATCTGGGCTTGCTCTACGGACTGCAGTATGCCGATGACGGTGCGCTGCTCATTGACATGACGCTGACTTCGGCAGCCTGCCCGCTCACGGACATCATCGAGGAGCAGGTCGGCCAGGCGATGAGCAGTGTCGTCGACGAGCACCGATTGACATGGGTCTGGATGCCTCCGTGGGGACCTGAGAAGATCACCGACGATGGACGCGACCAGATGCGTGCCCTCGGCTTCAACATCTAGCGAGATCACAGGATCCCGTTGAAGGCTTCTCCGGAGGCACTTCGACAGGGCACCACAATGATGCTCCCACCGCATGTAGCGGCGGGAGCATCGTTGTTTAATCGACAGCTCTCCCTAGTTCCATTTTCTGCTGGGGTACTTCTAGCCTTCGTCTCAGAAGGGTGGGTCTTCTGGGGGTTTGACTGGTGC
>JBBSRM010000002.1:0-68511 GCA_038243055.1 Actinomycetales bacterium | reverse complement strand
TTGTGGTCTCCTGCCGGTTGGCGGACGCCTGGCGATTGTTCTCCCGCTCCCCCGGATTCCAATGGTGCGACCGCCTGGCAATGGGCCCACTACGGGACCGTGATGAAAGCCAGTCGGGATGCGCACCTGATCCTGTGGGACCTCTACATCAGGCACGTCGGCAACGAGCTGGCGGCCTGAAGAAGGTCGCTGGGGCTGTCCCGGGGAGGGCCGGTCCCGGACATGAGAAAACCCCGGACTCATGAGTCCGGGGTCTTCAACGGTCCTGATTGGGACCGTGGGTGGCAGATATTGGATTCGAACCAATGAAAGCGATGCTAGCTGATTTACAGTCAGCCCCCTTTGGCCACTCGGGAAATCTGCCGAAGTTCCGCAATGGAACGAGTAGAAACTTTACCGAATTTCCCGCCAAGAATCGAATCGGCTTCCCATCCGCGCTCCGGAGAGGAGTTGAAGCCGGGCTCCCGGCACCTGGCGGGGTGCCCCGGATGGCCCCTGCCGATAGGCTGGAGGTCAATGAAGGAAACCAACTTGAGGAGGACTTGTGGCCAGTGAATCCACATTCGATGTCGTGAGCAAGGTCGACAGCCAGGAAGTCTCGAACGCGATGAACCAGGCTCAGAAGGAAATCGCGCAGCGCTATGACTTCAAGGGCGTCGGAGCCGAGCTGGACTTCAGCGGCGATAACATCTTGCTGAAGGCCAGCTCGGAGGAACGCGTCAAGGCAGTGCTGGACGTCTTCCAGTCCAAGCTCGTCAAGCGCAAGATCTCGTTGAAGTCGCTGGACGCCGGGGAACCGTACGCTTCGGGTAAGGAGTACCGGATCGAGGCCTCCATCAAGGAGGGGATCGCCCAGGACATCGCGAAGAAGATCAATAAGCAGATCCGCGACGAGGCACCCAAGGGCGTGAAGTCCACCATTCAGGGCGATGAGCTGCGTGTCTCCTCGAAGTCCCGCGATGATCTGCAGGCCACCATGGAGATGCTGCGTAAATTCGAGGAAGTCGACCTGCAGTTCGTGAATTTCCGCTAGAGCGTCACCTCACGGACCACAGCGGGGCCGCAATCCTCACGGACTGCGGCCCCTCTGCATCCATCCCTGGCCCTAGGACTCGAATAGTCCTTGGCCGAGGTAGCCGTCCGGCTCGGTGACCCCGGGGGGAACCGCAAAGAGCCCTGACCCCGTGTGTTTCAGATACTCCACCAGCAGATCGTTCTTGGCCATGGCCATCTGCATCGGCACGTAATGGGTGCGTGGATCCACCACGTAGGCAATGAAGAACAACCCGGCGTCGAGCCGCCCCAGTCCATCGGAGCCGTCGGTGTAGTTGAATCCGCGGCGCAGCATCCTCACACCCCCATTCCGGCTCGGGTGGGCCAGGGCAACGTGCGAGTCCCCGGCAATCAGCGGGCCAGCGGAACCCTTCATGTCGAAGTCAGGATCATCGAACTCGGCACCACCGGACAGGGGGGCACCTTCGCGCTTGGTCCGGCCGATATCCAGTTCTTGTTCGCGCAGCGAGGTGCGGTCCCAGGTCTCGATGTGCATCCGGATCCGGCGGGCCACCATATAGGTCCCGGCGTTCATCCAAGCTTGTCCGCCCGTAGCCCCTGAGACCCACACATGGTCGGCCAGGGCCTGGGTTTCCTGCGACTTGACGTTCGCGGTCCCGTCCTTGAAACCGAAAAGGTTTCGCGCGGTGACCTGGTCCGCCGAGGTGGATGAGGTGCGTCCGAAGCCGATCTGGCTCCACCGCACACGAGCCCGACCGAAGCCGATCCGCACCAGGTTGCGGACGGCGTGCACCGCAATTTGCGGGTCGTCGGCGCAGGCCTGGACCACCAGGTCGCCATCGCTGCGGTTCTCCTCCAGCGCGTCCCCGGGAAAGTGCGGGAGGTCGATCAGTGCCTCGGGCAGCCGGTCGGCCAGACCGAAACGGTCCTTCCCGTCTTGGGTGAAGAGGGTGCGGCCAAAACCGATGGTCACCGTCAGGTGACTCGCCGGCAGATCCAGTGCCTCCCCCGTGTCCTCCGGTGGGGCGTCATAGGCGCCACCGGTGGCTCCATCGGGTCCGCCGACCGGCTGCCCACCGGTCATCGATTCGATGGCCGCCGTCCAATCCTTCAACAGCGAGATCAGCTCGTCCCGGTCAGTGGTCGTGACGTCGAAGGCAGCCGTATGCATCCGGTCCTGCGTTTCGGTCTCGATTCCGGCCTGATGCTCCCCACGGAAGGGAACGACGTCCTGATCCGCTTCCGGAGTAGACGCACGTTCCACGGCCGAGGCGCCCGTGGCACCCGCGGCGACACCGACCACCCCGCCTATGCCGGCCGCCGCGAACAGGGTCCGACGTCGCAGACCGCGCCGTGGTCCCTCCTGCTCCTCCGCCGTTCCGCCGTCGGGCTGTTGTTCCTCCACGGCTACTTCACCACCGCGGCGGTCAGCCGGGACAGCGGTTCGGCCAAGGCGTCGACGCCTGAGGCGAGCTCCTGCGTCTGGGCCTTGGTCAATTCGTCGAAGTACACGAACCCGTCTCCTCGTTTGTACTGGTCCAGGAGCTTCTGCAGCGCCGTGAAGTTCTTCTCGAGGCTGGCATCGAGCTTCGCGTCGTCGCGGTCGAGCAACGGTTTGAGGTCCTCGTAGGCGATGCGGGCGCCGTCGACGTTGGCCTGGAAGTCCCACAGGTCCGTGTGGGACCAGATCTCCTCTTCGCCGGTGACCTTCCCGGTGGCCACCTCATCAAGGAGCTCCTTGGCTCCGTTGGCCAGCGCGTCTGCGGTGAACTCGGTCTCCAGCGTGCGGGCCTGCAGCTCCTCGGTATCGGCGACCATCTGATCGGCGATCTTCTGGCGCTGCGCGGAACTCATGGCCTGGTAGTCGCTCTTCGGCGGCCAGAGGTCCTTCTCCGCACGGTGCCAACCGGTCCAGTCCTGGCCCGGTTCCAGATCGGCTTCCCGGGCATCAAGGATCGGGTCCAGGTCACCGAATGATTCGGCCACCGGTTCGATGCGCTCCCAATGCATGCGCGTCGAGGCGTAGAGCTTCTGGGCCTGATCCGTCTCACCATCGGCGAAGGCCCGGGCGAACTTCTTGGTGCCGGCCAGCAGCTGGTCGGTCTGGTCCTTGACGTAGGCGCTGTACTGCGTTGTGGCGGTGTCCTGCAAGGCGGCCCGGTCGGCGCTGATCTCCTGGCCCTCGGGCACCGGGCCCACGGCGAAGTCCGCCCGGATGCCGTCGCCGACCATGCCTGGTTTGCAGGCGGTGGCATACTTCCCTTCGGGAGCGACAACGACCAGATCCCGACTCAAACCGGGTCCGATGTTCTCCACCTCCCCGACAATGCGCAGACCGTCTTCGGCCAGCAGGTAGAACTCGGTGACCTGGGTTCCTTCGTTCTTCACCGAGAATTTGAGCGTGCCGCCCGGGATGGTATCGGTGCTGACCTCGCAGGTGTCTTCGGTGCTGGTCACGGCAATGGCGCCGTCCCCACCGGCTGCGGTCGCATTATTGTCGGTGCAACCGGCCAGGGCGAGCGCGGCCACCGCCAGGGCGGCGACGGCGGGGAGGGTGCGGTTCGGGGTCATGGGGATCCTTGCAGGGTCTGGGCGGATTCGCGGAGGCGACGGGGATTCAGGCGTTCGAGCCGACGGCGGTACCGGCCGATGAACCGGTCCGGGACTTCGGAGACCCGCGGCGCAGGCCACGGAAGTAGAAGTAGAAGACCGGGACGACGTAACTGGTCCAGGCGATGGCCTCGAGCCACGTGGTGGCCGGGGAGAAGTTGAAGACCCCCTTGAGTACGGTGCCGTACCAGCTCGAGGGAGGGATGATGTGGGAGACGTCGAAGGCCAGTCGGTGCAGACCCGGCAGGATGCCGGCTTCCTGCAGGTCGTGGATGCCATAGGCCAGGACACCTGCAGCAACGATGATCAGTGCCGCCCCGGTCCAGCTGAAGAACTTTGCGAAGTTGATCCTGACGGCACCGCGGTGGATCAGGGCGCCCAGGACGACGGCGACGGCGAGGCCGAGGGCGGCACCGGCAATCGGTTCCCAGGTCTCGCCCGTGGCGCGGGCTGCGGCCCAGATGAACAGGGCGGTTTCCAGGCCCTCGCGGCCGACGGCCAAGGCAGCAACCAGGACCAGCACCCAGGCCTTCCCGTCGGCTGCGTCGTCTACTTTATGGCGCAGATCGGTCGCCATGGACCGCGATGTCCGGGCCATCCAGAAGATCATCCACGTCACGAATCCGACGGCGACCAGGGAAAGGGTTCCGCCAATGGCCTCTTGCGCTTCGAAGGTCAGGCCGCGTGGGCCGAACGTCAGGAGGGCTCCGAAGGCCAGTGACACGGCAACCGCGACACCGACGCCGGCCATGACCCGCGGCACCAGATGGGTCCGTCCGGTCTTGCCTAGGTATGCCAGAAGGAGCACCACGATCAGGACGGCTTCAAGCCCTTCCCGCAGGCCGATCAGGAAATTCGCGATCATCATGGAGCTTCCGGGTGGACGTCAAGGTGTCTAGGTAAGCCTTACCTATGCAGATGACGATACGCAACCCTTGCGCAATGACCAAATGGATATTCCGCGATCCAACGACCGACCAACGGCCACCCGGCGTTGGCGAAAGTGGTACCCCCCCTCTTATTCCAGCGGACGTCCCGCCATTTTCTCCAGACGGGAGATCCGGTCCGCCATGGGCGGATGGGTGGCGAAGAGCTTCTTCGCGCCGCCGAGGAACGGGTTGGCGATCATCAGGTGGGAGGTGTTGACCAGGCGCTGATCCTCGGGCAACGGGGCCCGCTGGACTCCGGCTTCGAGCTTGTGCAACGCCGATGCCAGGGCCAGTGGATCGTTGGTCAGCGTGGCACCGTCCTCGTCGGCATCGTATTCACGGGTCCGGCTGATCGCCAGCTGGATCAGCGAGGCCGCCAGCGGCGCCAACAATGCCATGGCGATCATCGCCAGCGGGTTGGCGTTGCGGCGGTCCCCTCCACCGAAGAAGAGCATGAACTGGGCCACCGACGTCACGACACCGGCGACGGCGGCGGCCACGGAGGAGGTGAGGATGTCCCGGTTGTAGACGTGCATGAGCTCATGGCCCAGCACTCCACGTAGTTCGCGCTCGTCAAGCAGGTTCAGGATGCCCTCCGTGCAGCACACGGCGGCGTTCTGCGGGTTCCGTCCGGTGGCGAACGCATTCGGCGCCGCGGTCGGGGAGACGAACAGCCGCGGCATGGGCTGACCCGCTGTAATGGAGAGCTGGTTGACGATCCGGTACATCGCCGGTTGTTCCTGCTCGGTGACCGGGTAGGCCTGCATGGAGCGGATGGCGATCTTGTCGCTGTTCCAGTACCCGTAGGCGGTGGTCCCCAACCCGATCAGGGCGAAGATCCAAATGAACGACGAGTTGCCCGTCCCGGAGGCAATCAGCGATCCGATGACCAGTAGCAAGGCGAACATGCCGCCGAGCAGGGCGGCAGTCTTGAGACCATTGAAATGGTTGTGCACCGGGTTCCACTCCTAGATAGTGCCTCCACCCACCGAGTTGACGGGCGGGATGTCTGGTTAACGCTCCACCTACCCCCGGTGTTCCGAATGAGCCACGGATCACGCCGCAGGAGGGCCTGGGGCGCGGAGCGCACCGGCCCCTGATCCTATGGCACTTATCGGGGCATCACGCAGCCACCCCTGCCAGCAGCAGGCGACTTAGCCTGCCCTATCTTGACTTCATCAAAATAGGGAGTTGAATAGGGGTATGGATCACAAGAAGCGACTACACGAATTGGGGCTGCGCGTGACACGCCAGCGCCTGGCCGTGCTTCGCTTCCTGGAAACGACTCCGCACTCCTCCGCCGATACCGTGGCCTCCGGAGTGCGTGACGAGTTGCCCGAGGTGTCCATGCAGTCCGTCTACAACGTGCTGAACGATCTCACGGCGCTGGGGATGCTGCGACGGTTCACTCCGCCCGGCTCCGCGGCCCTGCATGAGACGCGCGTGGACGACAACCACCACCACGCGGTGTGCATGACCTGTGGACGGATCGAGGATGTCGAGTGCGCGGTGGGCCACGCCCCCTGTCTTTCCCCCTCAGATACGCATGGCATGAACATCCAGATCGCTGACGTGGTCTACCAGGGGGTATGCGCTTCCTGCAGGGAATCGGCGCATGCCACCGAGGCCGCCGCCTCCGGGGCTCCGGCTCCGGCGAGCGTCGCCTGAGACCACCCAGCCATCGACCAGCAAACCATCACCTGAAGGAGAACCTTTTGTCTGAGAACTTCACCACGACACAAAGTGGTGCGCCCGTCCCCAGCGACGCACACTCGCTGACCACCGGGGCCGACGGCGTCACTGCACTGCATGACCGTTACCTGGTCGAGAAGCTGGCTTCGTTCAACCGCGAGCGCGTCCCGGAGCGCAACCCGCACGCCAAGGGCGGCGGCGCATTCGGTGAACTCACCATCACCGAGGACGTTTCGAAGTACACCCGTGCCGCGGTCTTCCAGCCCGGTGCCAAGTCCGAGACCCTGGCGCGCTTCTCCACCGTCGCCGGCGAGCAGGGTTCCCCCGATACCTGGCGTGACGTGCGCGGTTTCGCACTGCGTTTCTACACCACCGAAGGCAACTTCGACATCGTCGGCAACAACACCCCGGTGTTCTTCATCCGCGATGGCATCAAGTTCCCGGACTTCATCCACTCCCAGAAGCGCCTGAACGGTTCCGCCCTGCGTGACGCCGACATGCAGTGGGATTTCTGGACCCTCTCCCCCGAGTCCGCCCACCAGGTCACCTACCTCATGGGCGACCGTGGCCTGCCGTCTTCCTGGCGCGAGATGAACGGCTACGGTTCGCACACCTACCAGTGGATCAACGCCGAGGGCGAGCGCTTCTGGGTGCAGTACCACTTCCACTCCCGCCAGGGCGTCCACACCATCACCAACGACGAGGCCGAGAAGCTCGCCGGCTCCGACGCGGACTTCTACCGCCGCGACCTGTACGACAACATCGAGGCCGGTAACTTCCCGACCTGGGACGTGTCCGTGCAGATCATGCCGTATGAGGATGCGAAGACCTACCGCTTCAACCCCTTCGACATCACCAAGACTTGGTCGCATGAGGACTACCCGTTGGTGAAGGTCGGCCACTTCACACTGAACCGCAACCCGCAGAACTTCTTCGCCGAGATCGAGCAGGCAGCATTCTCGCCGTCGAACATGGTTCCGGGCACCGACATCAGCCCCGATAAGATGCTGATGGCCCGTGTGTTCTCCTACCCGGATGCCCAGCGCTACCGCATCGGGACGAACTACAACCAGTTGCCGGTGAACCAGCCGCATGCTGCCCACGTGAACACGTACATGCACGAAGGCAACATGCAGTACCACTTCAACGACGCCACGACCCGCCCCTACACGCCGAACTCCTTCGGTGGAGCGGCAGCTGAGCCGGAGCGTGCCGGCGAAGGCAGCTGGGAGACCGACGGTGAGCTGGTTCGTGCCGCGGCGACCCTGCGCAGCGAGGACAGCGACTTCGGTCAGGCCGGAACGCTGTACCGCGACGTGTTCACCGCCGAGTCCAAGGAACGCTTCCACGACAACCTGCTCGGACAAGCCGGCGGCATCACTCGTGATGACATCCGCGAGCGCTTCTTCCAGTACTGGACGAACGTCGACGAGAACCTCGGCAAGATCCTGCGTGACGGCTATGCAGCCGGCGACCCGGGCACGACCGATGGCGCGTCGGAGCAGTCCGGCAAGGCCTAGTCGCCCTTTCACCGGCACACGCCGGTGAACTGTAGAAAAGCCCGGGATCCCCACGTGGGGTTCCCGGGCTTTTCTCGTGGTATTTAGGAACTACTGCTTTTGCTGCTGTTTGGAGAGCCGTACCATCTCGTCACGGGCGACGACTTTGACCCGCTCACGGGTCACCAACCCCGCACTGGTCTCCACGGTGCCTGCCGCCTCGCCCAAGGAGTGTTCATGCGCGTCGAGGGCGACCCAGCCCTCCCACGTCGTGAACGCCACTTCGCGTTCGTTGAGCAGGTCGATGATCGCCTGCTCATCGGGGTGCGCCGCCGCGGGAAGTTCGAGCCGGTCCTCCAGCAGGTTGCCAATGGTCTCCAAGGCATCGCCCTTGGTGCTACCGATCAGGCCCACCGGTCCACGCTTGATCCACCCGGTGGCGTACAGCCCCGGCAACTGCTGGCCGTCATCACCCAGGACACGGCCGCCATCGTTCGGGATGACGCCACGGCCCGGGTCGAAGCCGACCTCGGCCAGTTCCGAGCCGAAGTAGCCGATGGCCCGGTAGACGGCTTGAACGTCGTAGTCCACGATGTCCCCGGTCCCGCGGACGTTCCCGGTTCCGTCCAGTTCCTGGCGTTCGAACTGGATGCCCTCCACGGCTCCGTTGGTCCCGGTGATCTCCAGCGGGGCATGCAGGAAGTGCAGGTGCAGCCGGCGTGAGGCGGGCGCGCGGGTCCCTGCCTCTTCGGCCTCCTCGCGGTCCTCCTGCTCCACCAGCCAGTTCGTCAGGGTGTTGACCATCGTCTTGGCCTGATTGTTCTTCTTGATCGTCTCATCCGAGGCGTCGTCGAATTCGAAGTCCTCCGGATACAGGACGATGTCCACGTCGCGCGAATGCGAGAGTTCACGCAGCTCCAGCGGGGTGAACTTCACCTGGGCCGGACCGCGACGGCCAAAGATATGCACGTCAGTGACCGGCGAACCCGCCAGACCGGCATAGACGTTGTCCGGGATCTCGGTGACCAGCATGTCCTCCGCATGCTTGGAAAGCACCCGGGCGACATCGAGGGCGACGTTCCCATTGCCGATGACGGCGATTTGCTTGGCCTTCAGAGGCCAGGTCCGCGGCACGTCGGGGTGTCCGTCGTACCAGGACACGAAGTCAGCGGCCCCGTAGGCGCCCTCAAGCTCCATACCGGGGATCTTCAGGTCAGCGTCCTTGATCGCACCGGTGGCGAAGATAACGGCGTCGTACATGTCACGGATATCGGCCAGGGTGATGTCCTGGCCGTAGTTGACGTTTCCCAGGAAGCGGATGTCGCCGCGGTCCAGGACCTTATGCAACGCCTTGACGATGCCTTTGATCCGCGGGTGGTCCGGCGCGACGCCGTAACGGATCAAGCCGTAGGGAGTCGGGTACCGGTCGAAGAGGTCGATGCTGACCTCGAACTCGCGTTCGGCCTTGGTCAGGATGTCCGCGGCGTAGACGCCAGCCGGGCCGGCGCCGATGATGGCGACTCGCAGCGGACGATCAGCAGCTGGGTTGGACACTGTTTTTCCTTTCGGCGGTACTCCTAGGATGCGTCACTCCGGTCAGGAATTAACACACGGCCACCTAGTCTAATTGCACTAACGTCCCCCTTGCGCATTTGTGTGGGAGCGCACACACCAATGGGGCGGGTGACCGCGCCGGCCACCCGCCCCACGACGGACGTCAACCGCGGTGTAATCCACCGCGAATCGTCGAAGATCAGCCCCAGATGCCTTGGACCTTCCCGCTGGCATCCTTGGCAGTCACGGAGTTTTCGCCCAAAAGCTTGCGCGCCTTGTGCACGAGCTGGAGGGTTTCACCGGCGGCGTCGAGCCAATCCTTTTCGACGCTGGAGTATGCGTCTCCCGAGTTGTTGTCTTCCCAGTTGTCCTTGACGAACTTCGTCTGGGATTCGCGGTCGCCGATGATGCTTTCAATGCGTCCGGCAATGCGGATGATGTCGCCTTCGGTGCGTGAGGCGGCGTCGCTGTCGAACTGGATGAGTCCTTCTGGCATGTTCAAATCCTTTTCTGCGGGTCCGTACCGGACCTGTGTGTCGGGCTGGTGGGGCGCCGGCGACGGCGCCCGAAGGCACTGTGGAGTACTGGCTACTTGGAGAAGCTGAAGCCCGAGGTCTTGGCTCCCGAAGCCTGGCCTTCTGCTTCTTTGCCGCCGGCTTCGAAGGCGTCATCCATCTGGACGTAGTGCTTGGCACTCTCTGCCTGGCCTTGTGAAATGCCCGACAGGGCCTTGATGAGGTCCTGCTGGACCCGCTGGGACTCGGCCATGAAGTTCTGGTAGGAGACCGCACCGTTGCCCTTGAAGGTGGTCTTCAGGTCCTCGACCCCGTCAACCAGTTCCTCGACCAACCGCACCAGCTCATCGCCGGAGCCGCTGGCCTCCTCCGCCGCCTTGCCGATGGCATTGACGTCCATTTTTCCTTTGAAGCTCATATCCCTCGTCCTTTCGTCGATGCGGGGCGGGGCCCGCGCTGTCCGTGCCTTGCTTGTTATCAGCTAACGGCACGGCGATAAACAGGGTCAAGCGCTCTGCATGGGGAGAACTACCCATGCCCCCGATTTTCTGCCATTTTTCAGCCATCGACCTGACATGATGGACTCACACCAACACATCGTTAGACCGAGAGGGACCCGTGGCGACTGAATTCGACAGCCAGCTCATCGAGTCGGTCGCCGTCCGCCGCAACCGGGTCACCGATGCCCTCCTCTACGGTGAGAATCCGACCGAGCGTCGCTGGAAGGCGACGACGAAGCAGTTCCTGTTCAGCCTCGTCGCCGCCGCCCTGATCACCGCCATCTGCATCGGGGTCTCCTTCGTCTCCAACATGCTCGCCACCCGGGCCGAGGAGAAGAAGCAACGACAGGATCAGATGCAGAGCTCCGCCACCGCCTTCATCGTGCCGAACCACTCAGCGTGGCCGTTGTCCAGCCCGAGCCCCGGAAGGATGGGGAACTAGCCCGTCATGGCCCAGCCCTACACACGCGTGACCCTCGTGGGAGAACGCCGCAATGCCGACCTGCTGCTGCCCGCCACGGAGTCCGTGGGAACGCTGATGCCGCAGATCCTCGACCTGCTCGGCGACAGCCCCGGCGACGGCGTCGCCACCAAGGTACTCCTGACCGCCACCGGGGAGCCCATCCCCGCGCGGGAAACGTTGACCCAGGCGCAGGTTTTCGACGGTGCGCGACTAACCCTGGTCAGCAACAGCGAAGCCCCACCGCCCGCCGTCGTCTACGACATCTCCGATACCGTCGTCGAACAATCCCGTGAAGTGCGGGGGTCCTGGGATCGCACACATCTGGTCACCGCATCGGGGATCTTCGCCGCGTTGGGACTCTGGCTCGCACTGGACCTCCTGTTGGGAAGGTACCTGCCGGATGCCCGCTGGTGGATCCTGCTCGCCGTGGGGGCCGGGCTGCTGACGCTGGGCGCTTCGGTCTCTGCTGCTTCCCGCCCGGTGGCCTCTGCCCTGATGGGTGCCGGCTGGGGTGCGGGCATGATCGGCCTGCTCCATTGGTCCGCGGACCCCTCGTTGCGGTTGTTGCTCGCCGCGGCGGGCAGTGCCGTTTTCGTCGCCTGCTTGGCGACGGTGCTCAAACATCCACGGGCCGTGCTGCTCGGCGCCGGTGTCCTCGGGACGCTGACCGGCATCTGGGCCGTGGCCCTGCCCCTGGCCCGTTGGACATCGACCAGCACCGATACCGACCTCCTCGTCGGCGTCGGCGCCATCGCGGCGATCTGTTCCGTACTCATCATGGGCGTGCTGCCGGCACTGGCACTGTCCCTGTCGGGACTGTCCACCCTCGACGACCAGCGGGCCAATGGTGCTTCCATCTGGCGCCGTGATGCCATCACCGCCATCCGTTCGGCCCACGCCGGACTCACTCTGGCCACCGTGGCCGCGGCCGTCTCCGCGGCCGCCGGGATGTGGCTGGTCGCCACGGACGATCGCCATCCCGTGTGGACGCTTCCCCTGCTCCTGGCCCTCGCATTGGCAACCCTGCTGCGCTCGCGGGCCTTCCCCCTGGCCCTGGAGCGCTACTCGCTCTATGCGGCCACTGCCATCGGAGTCCTGGCAGGCACCGGGGCACTGACCCGGTTGAACGAAGACACCGTGTGGATCGTCGGCCTGTCCATCCTGGTGTTGGCCGTGGTGATCGGCCTGGGGTTGGCTGTGGACCTGCCAGTCCATATCGAGGCCCGGATCCGGCAGATCGGCGAACGCCTCGAAACCCTGGCCATACTCGCCACGATCCCCCTGCTCATCGGCTACTTCGGCGTCTACGCCCAAATGCTGGACACGTTCTAGCACGAAGGACCTTCCATGACCGCATCTCAGAATCCCGGCCACCCGCCGAACGAGCAACAACTCGACCCGTGGGGGCAGCGGGTCAACGATCCCTGGGCCCCCACACCGGGTGGCCGGCGTTCCAGCTCCGGCCGGGGTCCCGCCCCCTCCCTCCCGCATGTTCCGTCCTCCGCCGATGCCCTGGGTGCCCCGCTGGAGAACGACCGCCGCCGGCTGTCCGGTGTCCGGGCCACCGGCGGCTCCCTCCCCCGCGCCCTCGGGATGTTGTTCGGCGGCAAGCACCGGGCAACGCAGGTCAGCCAATTCGCTGCCGACGTGCAGGCACCGGTCACCACCGGTCGACGGATCGCCGTGGTCTCGACGCGTGGAGGTGCCGGTAAAACGACCGCCTCCGCACTCCTGGCCCGCACATTCTCGGCTCTACGGCCCGACAGCGTGTGCGTCCTCGACCTCGATCCGGGCCACGGAAGCCTCGCACTGCGCCTTGGGCTCGATGATGCTCCCGCCCTGGACTCCATCGTCCCCGAACTCACGAACGGCGCCCAGCCCGGAGCCGCGCATCTGGCCGAGTTGCTCGCCCCGGCTGCCGAGGGGCTCTACGCAACGGGTCCACGCTCGGGCTCACCGCAGCGGACTGCGGCCCCTTTGCTGCGGGAAGCCGCGTCCACGGTTTCCCGTTATTTTCCCATCACCCTGCTCGACTGCCCCACCGGCCTGGAGGCGCCCGAAACCCAGGCCGCACTAGCTGACTGCCATGGGGCCGTCTTCGTGGTCCCGGCGACGCTGTCAGGCCTCGATGACGCCCTCACGGCCCTGTCCGTGTGGCGGACGAACCCGCTTCTGGCCCCCTTGCCCCTGACGGTGCTCGTGATGCAGCAGGACCGTTCGTCGGCTTTGCAGGCTCTCGATCAGGCGGGTCGGCTCTCCCGCCTCGGGTTCGATGCCCACGCCATCGGCTACGACCGCCACCTAGCCGCGGGGGCACGTATCACGTTGCCGTTGATGCTTCCGGCTCATCGGGAGGCGGGCACCGTCCTGGCCGCCCGCACCCTCGAATTGGCCAACGGGGTCCGGTAGCCGATGGCCCAGCGAATCATCCACCGCCCGGCGCGGACCTCGGCACCACTGCGTATCTTCCGCCCCTTCCTCCTCGATGGGCCCCCACCGGTCGAGGGCGAGGCCCCGGGCCTGAACCTGATGTCCATCGTGCCCATGCTCGGTGGCGCCGTATCCATGACAGCCATGATGATGTTCCGCAACTCCCCGTTCGCGGCCATCGGCGCCATGATGATGATCGTGACCGTGGTGATCGCCATCTTCATGATGTTCTCCAACCGAGGCAAGGCCGTGAGGACCCGCACCCAGCTGCGCGAGAACTACATGCGCTACCTGGAACGCTCCCGCGTGAACATGCGCGCCGACGAGACCGAGGCGCTCGGTGTGGCCCGGCAAAGTGCCCCGCCACCCGAGGCCCTCTTCGATATCGTCCGCACGCCCATGCGGCTCTGGGAGCGCCGACGCGGAAACGAGGACTTCCTGGACGTCCGTCTCGGCTCCGGGTACCGCCCCTGCCGGGACATCACGGTCAGCGAGGCCTCCGGCGCCACCCAGCAAACGGATTCCTTCATGGCCGCCGAAGCCGAAATCCTCAAACGCCGCTTCTCCACCAGCCCTGACATGCCGGTGACGGTTCCCCTCGATTCGGTGGGGAACGTCAGCATCATCGGCGACCGCGAATTCGTCACCGCCGCCACCCGGAACCTCCTGATTTCGGCCAGCGCTTTCCATTCGCCCGAGGACCTGGGCCTGGGCATCAGCACCCCCGAACATTTGAGGGACGACTGGCAGTGGGCAACCTGGTTGCCGCATCTGGCAGACCAGGGCAGAAGTTCGGGGGTGGAGCTGGAGCGCCGGATCTCCCCCGACCTGGCATCGTTGGCCGACGTCATGGATACCGATCTGCGACGACGGGCCAAGATCGCCGTGGAAGCAAAAAAGGTGAATAGTCGGGCCGGGCAGGCCCTGGCACGACTCGTCGTGGTCTCGGATACCCACGGAACCCGGGCACAAGAGCTGCCCCTGGCCGACCGTTTCCTCTCCCCCGCCGATCTCGGCCTCACGGTTCTGCACCTGGTGCACGATCGGAGCGAGGAACCCAGCGACATCACCATCAGGATCACCCAGACCAGCCAGGGATTCCAGATCCAGGACTACCGGACGGACTCGGTACACCCCGAAGTTTCCTCGGGCTCCTTGGACCCGCTATCCGTCGCGACGGCCGATGCGCTGGCCCATGAATTGGCCCCTCTGCGGCTCTCGGCCGATTCACTGGAGCATGGCGGTTCGGGGCAAGGCGCCGAGAGTTTCCTGGGCATGCTCGGGCTCAGTGCCAACCTGGACCGGTCCGATATAGAACGCACCTGGAAACCGCGCGGCGACGCCGAGTTCCTGCGGATCCCCCTGGGGCCGGACGACGCCGGTCGCCCCACGGTCCTGGATCTGAAGGAGTCCGCCCAATTCGGCATGGGCCCACACGGCTTATGTGTCGGTGCCACCGGTTCGGGCAAATCGGAGATGCTGCGTTCACTCGTCTTCGGGCTGCTGGCCACCCACTCCCCCGACGTGTTGGCCATGGTCCTGGTGGATTTCAAGGGCGGTGCCACCTTCGCACCCTTCGAAGGCGCGCCGCAGGTCACGGGCATCATCACGAACCTCTCGGATGACCTTTCCCTGATCGAGCGCGTCTACGCCAGCCTCAACGGCGAGATCCTGCGTCGTCAGGAAGTCCTCAAGGCTGCGGGAAACATCGCCAACATCACCGACTACCAGGTCCACCGCAATGAGCGCCTGGCCCGTGGCGAGGATATGGCCCCCTTGCCGCATCTGGTGGTCATCATCGACGAGTTCGGCGAGCTACTGACGGCCCGCCCGGATTTCATCGACCTGTTCCTGTCCATCGGGCGCATCGGCCGCTCCATCGGCGTCCATCTGCTGCTGAGTAGCCAGCGAGTCGAATCCGGAAAGCTCAAGGGGCTGGAAACCTATCTGTCCTACCGGTTGGGCCTGCGAACGCTGTCCGAATCCGAATCGCGGACAGTGCTGGACAGCCCCGACGCCTTCCACCTGCCCCCGGTCCCCGGCTACGGCTTCCTGAAGGTCGACACCACGGTCTATACGCGGTTCAAGGCAGGTTACGTCTCCGGCCCCGTGGAGGACGTCCGGCAGGACGAGGCGGATGAGCTGGCCCCGGCCGAGGTCGCCGACGTGCTCACGGTCCCGCGTTATGCGGGGGAGGAAGCTGACGGGGGGGAGGGCGCCGCCAAGAGGAAGGATGTGGCCGCCAAGCGCACCACCGGCCCGACCGTGATGTCCACGCTGATGGACACGCTGCGTTCGTTCCCGCGCTCGGTCCAGGAGATCTGGTTGCCCCCACTGCCGGCTGCCATCCCGTTGGATGCCGCGGCCGGCGGCGTCCATCCGGGCGAGCATGGTCTCCAACTGGGTTCGGGAGGCGGGTTGCGCGTACCGATCGGCCTGCTCGACGACCCGGCCAAACAGTGGCAGGGTCTCTGGCAGATCGATTTCACCTCAGGCGGCGGGAACCTGATGATCACCGGAGGCCCACAGTCCGGCCGCAGCACCTTATTGCGTACCGTCGTGGCTTCGATGGCGTTGACCCACTCGCCCCATGAAATCGGTATCTACTGCATCGACCTGCTCGGCTCCGCATTGCTGCCTCTGGGCGGGCTCCCCCATGTCGGCGGAACGGCGATCCGTACCAACCGCGAGGTCGTCCGCCGCACGGTGGAGGAACTGGTGGGCATGCTCCTGGTCCGTGAGCGGGTCTTCGAACACCACCAGATCGATTCCCTGACCACGATGCGTCGCATGCACGCCGCCGGCCGGCTCCCCGAACTGCCCAGCGCCGACATCTTCCTGGTCATCGACGGCTATGGACAGATCGCCGACGACTTCGAGGAGATCCAGGAGAACGTCTTCGCGCTCATCATGCGCGGTGGAGGCTACGGCATCCATGTCGTGACCACCGTGAACCGCAATGCGGAACTGCGCATGGCGCAACAGGGCTTCTTCGGCAACAAGATCGAGACCGCCCTCGCCGAACCCTCCGACTCGCAGATCGATCGGAAGGTTGCCCCCGGGATCAACCCGGAGGCTCCCGGCCGGGCGTTGTCGGACCGCAAGCTGATCGGCCATGTGGCGCTGCCACGTATCGACGGGGTCGACGATCCCGAGGACCTCGCCGATGGCCTGAAGGATCTGGTGGCCCAAGTGGCCGAACACACCACCGAAACCGCCATGAAGGTCCGTGTGCTGCCGGCCAGCGTCGGTTGGGATGAGGCCCCCGCAGCGTCGGGCAAGGGCCAGTTCCCGCTCGGCCTGCGCGAAGTCGACCTCGGCGCCCATGTCCTGGATCTGCAGGCCAAGGACCGGCACCTGATCATGCTCGGCGACGAGGAATCGGGCAAATCCAACATCCTGCGCAACGTCATCGCGACCCTGGTCGCTCAACACACCCCGGATGACTTGCTTTTCGGCGTCTACGACCCCCGCAAGGGGCTCGACGACGTCGTGCCCGACGACTATCTGGGTGGCTACGCCGGCAGCGCCATCGTCGGGGAACAGCTCTCCGGGGCCCTGGCGGCCGAGTTGGAGCTACGCAGCACGGGAGGCGACGAGGAAAACAAGCCCAGCAAGGCGAAGCTGGTGATCATCGCCGACGACTACGACGTGTTGACAGCCAGCGGTTCCTCCCCGCTGTCGCGCCTGACCAAATACCTGCCCATGGCCGATGAACTGGACCTGCATGTCATCCTGACCCGCAAGGTCCGCAGCGCCAGCCGAGGCATGTATGAATCGTTCTTCTCCACCCTGCGCGATGCCGGAACGGCAGCGCTGATCATGAGCGGGGATCGGTCCGAGGGCGGATTGATCAACAACATCCGTGCCCGGCCGCTTTCCCCCGGTCGGGCCCAGCTGGTCCAGACCGGTCGACCAGTGCAGACGGTCCAGACGTATCTGAACCCCGGCACGGAATAACCCCGGAATGCGGAATAGGCCGGAGGCGCCACGGGTTGCCAAGGGTATGTCCCATGAGAGCGCCTCCGAAGCCCCTGTACGCCCTGGGATGACCAGTACTGCGCCACTTCCGAGCCGTGCCGGGTTGGGCCAGGGGCTCGGCGCCTACGGGCTGTGGGGCCTGATGCCGCTGTACTTCATGACCATCGCGATCGCCTCGCCCACCGAGATCGTCGCCAACCGGATCGTGTTCAGTCTGGTCTTCTGCCTCATCCTCATCACCTTCACCCGCAGTTGGAACGACCTGCGCGTACTTTCGCACGACCACCCGGCCCTGCGACGCCTCGCGCTCGCCGCGGTGCTGATCACCGTGAACTGGGTTACCTACGCCTTTGCCGTGCTCAACGGGCACGCGGTGGAGGCCTCGCTGGGCTACTTCATCAACCCGCTGGTCTCCGCCGGGCTGGGAGTGGTCTTCCTGAAGGAACGACTGACCCGTCTGCAATGGACGGCCCTTGGTTTCGGACTCGCAGCGGTACTCGTGCTGACCTTCGCCTACGGCTCGGTGCCGGTGATTGCGTTGAC
The DNA here is from genome assembly GCA_038243055.1 of Actinomycetales bacterium. GTDB lineage: Bacteria > Actinomycetota > Actinomycetes > Actinomycetales > Micrococcaceae > Arthrobacter_H. Next base: position 50,781 of record JBBSRM010000002.1, on the reverse strand, counting down.
CCTGGCCTTCTCCTTCGGCCTCTACGGCTTCGTGAAGAACCGCGTGGGGCGCACCGCCACGGCCGTGACCAGCCTGACCGTCGAGACGGCCTTCCTGACGGTTCCGGCCCTGGTTTATCTGGGGTGGCTGATGTCCCGGGGCGAGTCCACGGTGCTGAGCAACGGTTCGGGACACTTCTGGCTCATGGCGGCCAGCGGCATCGTCACCGCGGTACCCCTGCTGCTCTTCGGCGGCGCGGCCCGACGACTGCCGCTGAGCACCCTGGGGACGCTGCAGTTCCTGAACCCGGTGATGCAGTTCATCATTGCCGTGGCGATCTTCGGAGAGGCCATGCCACCTGAACGGCTCGCCGGGTTCGCCCTCGTCTGGGTGGCCATCGTCCTGGTGGCTGTCGACATGTTGCGCCGACCGGGTCCTCCCCGGATGGCCCGCCGTGCCGCATCCGCTACCGTCCTAAAACACGACGGCGCCGGACCAGCCAAGGGCTGATCCGGCGCCGGGCATCGCATCGGTACGTCAGGCGTGCTTGCGAATGGCTTCCTCCAGCACGTCGAATGCGTCGGCCAACAGCTCGTCGGAAATCACCAGCGGAGGCAACAGGCGCACCACGTTGCCGTAGGTGCCACAGGTCAGGATGATGACCCCGGCGGCCAGGCAGTCAGCGGCAATCTTCCGGGTCACCTCGGCATCCGGCTCCGTCCCACCGGCCTTGACGAATTCGATGGCCAGCATGGCTCCACGGCCACGCAGGTCGCCGATGGCCGGCAGTTCCTTCTGCAGCGGGCGCAGACGGGTATAGAAGGTCTCCTCGATGGCGCGGGCGCGGCCGTTCAGGTCCGCTTCCGCCATGTAGTCCACGGCAGCCAGCCCCGCGGCGACGGCCACCGGGTTGCCGCCATAGGTTCCGCCCAATCCGCCGGGGTGCACTGCATCGAGTAGTTCGGCCCGGCCGGTGACAGCCGAAAGCGGCAGTCCACCGGCGATGCCCTTGGCCAGGGTGATGACGTCGGGGACCACGGATTCGTGGTTCACCGCGAACCAGTCACCGGTACGGCAGAAGCCGGACTGGACCTCGTCGGCGATGAAGACGACGCCTTGTTCCTTCGCCCATTCGGCGATGCGCGGCAGGAATCCTGCGGCGGGGACGATGAAACCGCCTTCACCTTGGATCGGTTCGATGATGATCGCGGCGATCTGGTCGCCACCGATCTGCTTTTCCATCGACAGAATGGCCCGTTCGGCGGCTTCCTTGCCGGAGATGTTCGGGTTTTCCTCACGGAACGGGTAGCTCATCGGCATCCGGTAGATCTCCGAAGCCAACGGCCCGAAACCACGCTTATAGGGGGCCGCCTTGGCGGTCAGGCCCATGGTGAGGTTGGTACGGCCATGGTAGGCGTGGTCGAAGGCGACCACGGCGGTCCGGCCGGTGGCGACCCGGGCGATCTTCACGGCGTTCTCCACGGCCTCGGCGCCGGAGTTGAAGAACACGCTCTTCTTGGCGTGCTCGCCGGGGGTCAGCTCGGCCAGCTTCTCGGCCAGTTCCACATAGCCCTCGTAGGGGGTGACCATGAAACAGGTGTGGTTGAAGCGCGCCGTCTGCTCGCTGACCGCGGCAGCGACCTTCTGGTTGGAGGCGCCCACGGTCGTCACCGCGATGCCGGAGCCCAAATCGATGAACGAGTTCCCGTCGACGTCCACGATGACCCCGCCATCGGCGTCGGCGGCATAGACCGGCACGGAGGAGGCGACGCCGGCCGCCACGGTCGCGGCGCGACGTTCGGCCAGGGCCAGGGAGGCGGGACCGGGGAACGTCCCGGTGATGTTGCGCTTTTGTTCGAGCCGGTATTCGATCTCCACGGCGGCTTCCTTCCATTCGGTACTGCGTCTGGGGTCATGCATCGGCATCGAGCCTACGGTCAGCCGTTCGACGGAAGCTAGGGTGCTTGGCACAGGGCTGCCTGTGATGCGTTATGCATCCGCACAGCACAAAGACGGCGGCGCTCCGTTTCCCCGGAAGGGATGAGGAGCGCCGCCGTCGCGGGAAGACGCTATAGTTCGGGCGCGATGGTCTCGGGCAGGTCGTCCTCCGGCTCCTCGGGGTGCCGGGACAGGTTGATCAGCGCTAGCGCCAGACCGCCCCAGACCGTCACGATGGCAATGATGAGCATGGTGATCGCAATGGGTGTCATCGCAGGGTCTCCTCGTTTTCCGCGGCCGCCTGTTGATCCTCGGCGGCCTTGACTGCATCGTATTCCGGGTCGTTATTGGCCTTGGAGTTGCGGCTCCAGGGAATGAGCGTGAGCAGCAGGGCCAGCACGATCAGGGAGCCGGCCATGCCCCAGCCGAAGACCCCGTTGAACCATGCCGGGTACCCGCTGTACTGCTCCGTGGCCTTGGCCTGCAGCTCGGAGATCAGGATGTAGCCGAGCACGATGGGCGTCAGGCCACCGAGAAGCACCCGCCAGAGCCCGCCCATTTTCAGGCTGGACGTGCGGTTGAGGTGTGCGTGCAGGACCGGCAGCTTATTGACCCCGACCGACACGACGACGACCGCGGCCAAGGCGACGGCCATGATGCCGAAGCTGTTCACGAAAGCATCGGTGGTATCCAGCAGCTGCAGCCCCGTGGTGGTGGGGAAGAGCAGCAGCGAGATCATGGCGATGGGCACGGTCACCACCAGCGTCGACGCAACCCGCCCCCAGGCCAGCTTGTCCTGGATGGCCGCGACGATCACCTCCAGGATGGAGATCAGCGACGTGATGCCGGCGAAGACCAGTGCCCCGAAGAACAGCACGCCCAGGACCGACCCAAATGGTGCCTGCGAGACGATCGTCGGGAAGGCCACGAAGGCCAGGCCGATGCCGCCGTCGACAACTTCGTCGATAGCGACGTTTTGGGCCTGCGCCATGAATCCCAGCACCGCGAAGACGCCGATGCCGGCGAGCAGTTCGAAGCCCGAGTTGGCGAACGCCACAACGGATCCGGATCCTGTCAGGTCGGTCTTGCGCTTGAGGTAGGAGGAGTACGTGATCATGATGCCGAAGGCGACGGAGAGGGAGAAGAAGATCTGCCCGTAGGCCGCAGCCCACACTCCGGGGTCGGCCAGTGCGCCCCAGTTCGGGGTGAAGAAGGCGTTCAGACCTTCCATGGCACCGGGCAGGAAGAGCGCCTGGACGACCAGGATGATGAACATGACCACGAGCAACGGCAGGAAGATGCTGTTGGCTTTCGAGATTCCGCGCCGGACACCCAGCACCATGATGGCGATGATCACCGCCCACACCACGAACAGCGGGATCAGGACGCCGGGAACGTAGTCGAAGCTGAGGCCGGGGACTTCGGCGACCTTGAGGAAGTCGCTGGAGAAGAAGGCGTCCGCGTCGTCGCCCCAGGCCTTGTTGAAGGAGAAGATCGTGTACATCGCCGCCCACGCGATGATGACCGCATAGTAGATGGCGATGACGAAGCAGATCAGTACCTGCCACCAGCCCAGCGGTTCGGCGGCGCGGTGCATGCGCCGGTAGGCCAGCGGGGCGGACCCACGGTACTTATGTCCCACTGCGTAGTCCAGGAAGAGCAGGGGGATGCCTGCCGTCAGCAAGGCCACCAAATACGGGATCAGGAAGGCACCGCCACCGTTTTCGTAGGCAACGTAGGGGAAGCGCCAGATGTTGCCCAAGCCAACGGCGGAACCGATGGCCGAAATGATGAACAACTTGCGCGAGGAGAACGTTTCTCGTTTGTGGCTCTTGGCTGTCGCTGCCCCGGCCTGAGATGGAGTGGTCATGTCATACACCGTAAGCCGCTGTTGCGCTCGTCACAATTACCCCGGGTCGCGTTCGTCACAACACCCAAAGAACACCGCACTCGTGAGGCCAATGCACAACCACCGACTAGACTGGCCGGCATGGCGATGACGCTTTTCGGACTCCTGTCCTCCCCCACCCTGAATCTGAGACCCCTCACCGGGGCCGACGACACCGGAGACAGCCCCCTCTCCTGGGCCGCCGTCACCGAATTGGTGGACCCCACACCGTTCCTGGCCGGCGGCGAGGTCCTGCTGACCACCGGCGTCCGTCAGAAGACCGTCGCCTCCCAGACCGAGTTCGTCGACCATGCCGTCCGGGCCGGTGTCCTGGCCTTGGGGTACGGCACGGGGCTGACCCACACCAAGGTTCCTGCAGCTGTCATCCGGCGTGCCATGGAGGTGGGCCTGCCGCTGTTCGAGGTGCCCTACGAGACACCATTCGTGGCCATCACCCGGCTCGTGGCCGAAGCACTGGCCGCTGAGAACGTCGCCCGCATGGAACGACTGCTGCAGGGCCACCAACGGCTGGCCTCCGCACTCCTGGGCGGCGGCCTGCACCCACTGCTGCGAGAACTATGTCGCCAACTCCAGCGCCCCGTTTCACTCACCCAATACGGTGCCCGGATCCACGGTCCGGCCCCCGCTGCCGAGGGCTGGCAGAGCATACCTGTTTCCACCGGACTGCAGGATCGCTGCACCTTGTTCCTGGAAGGCCAGGACGCCGGTGGGGGTCTCATCGAATACGCCCAGTCGTTGATCAGCGTCGAACTGGCCGGCAGGGCCCGGCTACGTGAATCCCGCCGAACCACCAGCGGGCAGGTCCTCACCGACCTCACCCGCGGAACGGTCGAGGGCCAGGATGCCGCTCTGCGGCTGCAATCGATCGGCATCACCCCCCACACCGCCCACACCCTACTGCTGGTCGAGGCGGTCAGGCCGAACAGCCGCGCGCTGTCCACCTTGCCGCTGCCGCCCGGACGGGAGAAGGGGGTTTCTGCGATGGTGGAGGACCGGCTCGCAGTGGTCCTGGATGCCGGGGACGGTGAGGCGGCTGCCACGGAGTTCGCCGCCTACCTCTCGGGTGCGGGCATCCCGGCCAGGGTGTCCTACGGCGGTTCCTATGCCCAGGTGACGGGCCTGCGGTGGAGCTATTTTGAAGCCATCGAGGCGCTTCGCCATGGGGCCCGGATCAACCACCCGTCGAGGATTTCGTTGACGTCGCTGCTTTTGGCCGCCCATGACGTGCCGTTGCAGGCCCTGGCGGCCGAGGCGCTGGAACCGTTGACGGATTTCGATGCTGCGCACGGCTCCGACCTGATGCTCACGCTGCGACGGTTCCTGGAGCTCAATGGCAGCGTCGGCACCGTCGCCGAAGCGCTGGGCCTGCACCGCAACACCGTCCGGTACCGACTACAGCAGATCGCCGATCTCAGTGGTTATGACCCGTCGAACACCCCGGATCGGGTCCAGTTGTGGCTGGCTCTCTCGGCCCGCGACGTCTACTGAGTCCCGGGACGGATAGTATTTAGGCATGGCTGAAATGTTCGTGGAGAAGTTCCGTTCCCTGATTCCCAAATACCTTGATGACCAGTGGGTTTCACAGGACGGGTTGACCTCCGAAGAGCTGGGTGACGAGCTCTCGGACGCCGGCGTCGAGATCCCCCAGGTACTCGAGGAGTTCTATCTGGCGGTCGGCGCCTGCGACGACATCATGGAGGCCTACTACTTCTTCTTCGACCCGGACGAACTGGAGATCGAGGACGGGTACCTGCTGTTCATGGAAGACGAGGACGAACAGTATGTCTGGGGCTTCCGCGCGGACCAGTTGGACATCCCGGACCCGATCGTCCACCGTCGTCGTAATTCCAACGGATCATGGGACAGCGAGGAGGGGACCTTCAGCGAATACGTACTCGATATGTTCGAGTGGGTCTTCGAGGAGCTGGAACCCGAACTGGAGGTCTAGCGCACGTGCCGGTGCACCCCCATGGAAGTCATGAGCCGCCTGGGTACAACTGCCCCTTCTGCGAGCTACTGGCCGGCGGGCCGCTCTCGGAAGACAACCTGTGCGTGTCGACCGATCTGGTGTACAGCGACCAGACGGTCGCCGTCATCATGGCCTGCGACGGATTCGGTGACTACGGCGGGCATGCGATGGTCATTCCCGCAGCCCATCTGGAGTCCCTCTACGATCTGGACGATGCCGTGGGGTCCGCCATCATGACCATGACACGCAAACTTGCGTTGGCCATGAAACTGGCGTGGAATCCCGAGGGGACCTCGACGCGGCAACATAATGAGCCGGCCGGAAACCAGCATGTCTGGCATTACCACCAGCATGTTTTTCCGCGCTATTCGGACGACAACCTGTACCGCCAGCTACGCCACCGGGTGCCCGCTGGCATCAGGGCCCGCAAGGCCCGGGAACTCTCTGCAGCCCTCGCGAAACTCGGTTGAATCCCGGGTTCGGTGCGAGCCGGACCGTCGAGCTAGTTCTCCCGCGAGACCACGGCATGGGCGAAGGCGGCCAGTGAGGACTTCACCGGTCCTTCGGGCAAGGGGGCCAGCGCCTCGATGGCGTCGGCGGACCATTGGCGGGCCACCGCCCAGGACTTCTGTGTGACTTCATGGGCAGCCAGGGCCGCCACGGTCCGGGCCAGATCCTCGTCACTGGACAGATCTCCGTCGACCAGGCTCAACACGTCGGTCGCGGAGGTGTCCCCCGCCGCGGAGGCGTCACGCAACAACAGCACCGGAAGCGTGGGGACGCCTTCACGCAGGTCGGTTCCGGGGGTCTTGCCCGAACGCACCTGCGCGCCGGTGACGTCGATGACGTCGTCGGCCAGCTGGAAGGCCACGCCGACCTTTTCGCCGTAGTCGCGCATGACGTCAACATGCTCGCTGGCCCCGCCGTAGAGGGCACCGAAGACACCCGAGGTGGAGATCAGCGATGCCGTCTTGTCCCCGATCACGTCGAGGTAGTGCGCCACCGGGTCCTCCCCGTCGCGGGGTCCCACCGTTTCGTGCAGTTGTCCCAGGCAGAGACGCTCGAACGTTTTGGCCTGTAGCTCGACGGCCTTCGCCCCGAGTTCGGAGCCGATGACCGATGCACGAGCGAAGATCAGGTCGCCGGTGAGGATGGCGGTGGAGTTACCCCAGACCTCGTGGGCGGTGGGGGCCCCTCGGCGGTAGGAGGCCGAGTCCATGACATCGTCATGGTAGAGCGTCGCCAGGTGGGTGAGCTCGACGATGGTGGCCGCCTTGATGGTCTCGGCGGTCACGCCCTCGCCCAGTAGCGAGGTCAGGATGACCAGCAGCGGGCGCACGCGTTTGCCGCCGGCTTCGACCAGGTGGCTGCTCGTGGCATCGATGAGGGGATCGGAATTGGCGACGGCTGCGCGCAGCGCCTTCTCGACCTTGGCCATGCCCTGGGAGATGGCGGGGCCGAAATCGGCGTCTTCGGCGACGGCACGGAATCCCGGAGGCAGGTTGATGCCCGCGGCGATCGCCGAGGTATCCGCGAACAAGTCAACGGATTCGTGCACACCGTGTCCGGCGGTCGTCCAATTGGTCGGGGAATCATTCACGGTTCTAGGACCTGCTTGTCATCTGGGTGGGTCGTTTCTCGGGCCGTGCCCTTTGAGCCTGCCGGTTGCCCGTGGGCGGGGCCAACCGTTCCAGCACATGGATCACTCTATCCTCAAAAGAGCGTCCGCCGTCGTCGGTGAGGTTGGCGAGCATCCGCACGACGAACCGCATCAGCACCGGTGTACTCATGCCGGTGCGCAGGGCCAGTTTCATGATCTTCGGGTTGCCGATGAGCCGCGCAAACATGCGGCCGAGGGTGAAGTGGCTGCCCCAGGCGTTCCTCACCACGTCAGGGTAGGAAGCCAACAGCGTCTCACGGGATCCCGGCGTCGTACCGTGTAGACCCGAACGGGCGTCGATGATCAGTTCGGCCGCCATCCGGGCCGATTCCATCGCGTAGCTGATCCCTTCGCCGTTGAACGGAGAGACCATGCCGCCGGCATCGCCGAGCAGCATCAGCCCCGGGGTGTAGTGCGGGGTGCGGTTGAACCCCATCGGAAGTGCGGCGCCGCGGATCGGACCGACCTGATTCTCCGGGGTGAACCCCCACTCCCCGGGCATGCCGGCGGTCCAATCGCGCAGCACCTGGCGGTAGTCCATCTTGCCGAACTCGCGCGTGGAGTTCAGGATGCCCAGTCCGACGTTGGAGGTTCCGTCGCCGACCCCGAACACCCATCCGTAGCCGGGCAGCGGGCGCCCCGACTTATCCGGCAGTTCGAGCCAACCTTCCATCCAGTCGTCGTCGTGTCGGGGCGAGGTGAAGTACGTCCTGTAGGCCACGCCCATTGGACGGTCATCCCGTTTATGTAGTCCGCTACTGACCGCTGTACGCGTCGAGTTCCCGTCGGCGGCCAGGACGATGTCGGCACGGAACTCACGGGTCTGGCCCGTCTTGCGGCCCCGCTCGTCCAGGATGTTCGCGATGACCCCGGTGACACGGCCGGTCGCGTCCCGGACCACTTCGGAAACGCCGTGGCGTTCCAGCACGCGGGCGCCACCGGCCTGGGCGTGACGGGCGAGTGTTTCGTCGAATCCCTCACGGGTACGGATCAGCCCGTAGTCGGGGAAGTCGCTGAGTTCGGGCCAGGGGATCTCCAACGAACGTCCGCCGGCGACCAGACGCAGCCCCTGGTTCCGGCGCCAGATGCCGTTTTCGGAATGGTCGACGCCGAGGCGGGCGAGTTCGCGGACGGCGCGCGGGGTCAACGCATCACCGCAGACCTTCTCCCGGGGGAAGGAGGTCTTCTCCAAGACGGTGACCTCGATACCGGCACGGGCCAGGTAGCTGGCTGCGGTCGAGCCGGCAGGCCCGGCCCCGACGATCAATACAGACACGGGTGTTCCTTTGTCGACAAGATGGCTAGCGGAGCGGACGTGCGACGGTCTGGGGGTCCACCGGCTTGGTGGCCCGGTGCACGGCGACGATCCCGCCGCTGAGGTTGCGGTACCTGCAGTTTTCCCACCCGGTTTCGGCAACCCAGCCGGCCAGGCCTTCCTGGTTCGGCCAGACACGGATCGATTCGGCGAGGTACACGTAGGCGGCGGGGTTGGACGTGACCTTCCGGGCAACGGCCGGCAGCGCGCGCATCAGGTATTCGGTGTAGATGGTCCGGAAGGGCGCGAAGGTGGGGTGGGAGAACTCGCAGAGCACCAGGCGGCCGCCCGGTTTGGTCACCCGCAGCATCTCTGCCAGGGCCTTCTTCGGTTCGCTGACGTTGCGCAGGCCGAAACTGATGGTCACGGCGTCGAAGCTGTTATCGGCGAACGGCAGGTTCGTCGCGTCCCCGGCAACGAAATCGATGTCCGGGCGGCGACGTTTGCCGACCTGGAGCATGCCCAGTGAGAAGTCGCAGGCCACGACCTCGATTCCCGCATCGGCGTAGGGTTCCGATGACGTGCCGGTCCCGGCCGCCAGATCCAGCACCCGTTGACCGGGCTCCGCGCCGACGGCGTCCACGACGATCTTGCGCCACAGCCGTGCCTGTCCCAACGAGAGAATGTCATTGGCCAGGTCATAACGCGGTGCAACGTCATCGAACATGGCTTGGACTTCTTCGGGACGCTTTTCCAGCGATGCACGGCTCATGATCCAAGTATCTCAAAATTCGACGTCAGGGCGAAAAGGGCCCGGCGCCCACGGGTAGGCTGGAACCATCATGAACATTGATCTTCCCGGTTCCGTCGCGCCGGAAACCGGTAGCGCGCAGGCACAGGACGCGTCCTTGCCCTGGCTGCGCAGCATCACCATCCCTCGCGCCCCGGGGCAGGAGAGCTCGCTGCTGGACCTGCTCGTTCGGGATGACTCCCTCGTCTGGGGTCGGCGCGGCGAGGGCCTGGTCGGTTTCGGGGAGGCGGTCCGCTTCATCGCCGACGGGCCGGATCGCTTCCGCCGGCTCCGGCGATGGTGGTCCGACGTCTCGGCCGCCGCCTCGGTCCGGGACGACGTCGACCTGCCCGGAACCGGGCCGGTCGCCTTCTCTTCCATCGCCTTCTCCGGCACCAGCACCCATGCTTCACGGCTGATCATCCCGCGCGTGCTCGTGGGACGATCGGGCGACAACGGCTGGTTGACCCTGATCACCGACGACCCCGAGGCCGAACTCAGCGCTGCTGCGGCCGAGGCGGAGCTGGCCGGGTTGCTCGAGGAGGCCTCCGCCGAACGCGACCTCTCCCCCGGTGGGGACCATCTGGTACCGGGCCGGGTCTCGGAGGACCAGTATGAGGAGTCGGTGCGCGCCGGCGTCCGGGCCATCGCTGCCGGGGAACTGACCAAGCTCGTTCTCGCCCGCGATGCGGTGGCCGAGCTGGGCTCTCCGCTGGCCGTCTCCCAGGTGCTGCGGGAGCTGGCCCTTCGCTATGCCGATTGCTGGACCTATTCGGTCGACGGACTCATCGGCTCGACCCCCGAGATGCTGGTCAAGGTCTCCGGGAACACGGCGCGGGCCCGCGTGCTCGCCGGAACCCTGGACCGGGCCACGGCCCCTGCCGACGACGACGGGTACGCCGAACGGATGCTCTCGGGCAACGAGAAACAGCGCCACGAACATCGGTTGGCCATTGATTCGTTGACGGTGGAGCTCGGCCCGCTGGTGACCGGGATGGTCGCCCCCGAGGAGCCCTTCGTCCTCGAACTGCCCAATGTCTGGCATCTGGCCTCCGACGTCGAAGCCCAGCTGCGCGTACACGAGGACGGGACCTGCCCTTCGGCGCTGGATCTGGCCGAGGTCCTCCACCCCACCGCCGCGGTCTGCGGCACACCGACGGCCACGGCGGATGATCTCATTCTCCGGCTGGAGAACATGGACCGCGGCCCCTATGCCGGACCGGTCGGATGGGTCGATGCCGCCGGCAATGGGGAATTCGGGATCGCCTTGCGCGGCGGGGTCATCGAGTCCCCGACGACCGTGCGCCTCTATGCCGGCTGCGGCATCGTGGCGGCCTCCGATCCGGCGGCCGAGCTGGCCGAATCCTGGGCGAAAATGCGCCCAATGCGTGAAGCGCTTAATTTGTAATCTTTTTGTCACCTAAACAACTTGTTTACCGGTGCGCTACCACTGTAGCTTGTGATGAACATCTCATTCAGCCCGTTCCCGGGCTACACTGGCCATCCCGGCGAGGATGTCCGTCGGTTCACTCGAGAAGGACATATACATGCGGATTCACTCCAGCTTCACTAAAGCACTGGCCGTTTCGGCCGTTGCCTTGATGTCATTGACGGCTTGCGGCGGCTCGGACGGCGGGAGCGAAAAATCCTCCTCCTCGGCCGGCGGCGATGATCTGGGGCTCGTGAACGCGGGCACTCTGACGGTCTGCTCGGACATCCCCTATAAGCCCTTCGAGTATGAGGAAAACGGGGAATACACCGGCTTCGACATGGACATGGTGGGCGAGATCGCCAAGGCCATGGACCTGAAGCTCGAGGTCAAGGACGTGGGCTTCGACGGCTTGCAGTCCGGCGTCGTCCTCGCTTCGGGAAAGTGCGATATGGGAGCCAGCGCCATGACCATCACCCCGGAGCGAGAGAAGAAGCTCGCGTTCACCGATGGCTACTACGACTCCGAGCAGTCGCTGTTGGTGCCCAAGGGTTCGGACATCAAGTCCATCGATGACCTGGCCGGCAAAACGGTGGGTGTCCAGCAGGGCACCACGGGCGAGAAGTACACCCGCGAGAACGCACCCAAGGATGCGAAGATCAAGGCCTACCCCTCGGATGCCGAGATCTTCCCGGCGTTGCAGTCCAAGGGTGTCGCCGCAGTGCTGCAGGACCTCCCGGTCAACCTCGAGCACACCCAGGGCGGTAAGTTCGAGATCGTCGCCAAGTTCAAGACGGATGAGCAGTACGGCTTCGCGGTGAAGAAGGACGGCGGCGAGGCCCTGCTCAAGGAACTCGACGCCAAGCTCGCCGAGCTCAGGGACAACGGCAAGTACGACGAGCTCTACGACAAGTACTTCTCCACGAAGTAGTAGTAGTAGCCCATGCGGGTTCGCCCCGGGGATCCTTCCCCGGGGCGAACCCCTGACACCAGTCGGAAGGCAACACCGTTGAAACCCTCCACCCGCAGGCGCCTCTTCCGTGGCAGCCTCTACATCGTCCTGCTGCTCGTCGTGGTGTCCCTGCTGTTCATCGCGGACTGGAAGGAAATCAAGTACAACTTCCTCGACGTCGAGATCGCCAAGCAGCTCTTCCCGGAGATCATCATCGTGGCGGCGAAGAACACCGTGGTCTACACGGCCGTTGCCTTCGTTGGTGGCCTGTTCCTGGGCCTGCTGCTCGCCCTGATGAAGCTCGCTCCGGTTGGCCCCTACCGATGGATCGCCACCGGCTACATCGAACTCTTCCGCGGGCTGCCGGCCCTGCTGGTCATCTTCGGCATGGCGTACGCCGTCCCCTTGGCCTTTGCATGGAACCCACCAGGGGGCAGCGCCAGCGCGGGTTTGATCGGCTTGATCCTGGTCTCCGGCGCCTACATTGCCGAGACCATCCGTGCTGGCATCCAGGCCGTCCCTCCGGGGCAGCGTGAGGCGGCCAGTTCTCTGGGCATGGCGCCGGGCTGGACCATGGTCTCCGTGGTGCTGCCGCAGGCCTTCCGCATCATCACCCCGCCGCTGACCAACGAACTGGTCATCATCATCAAGGACACCTCACTGCTGTTCATCGCCGGCATGGCACTGGCCGACCGGGAGCTGACGACCTTTGCCCGCGATGCGCTGTCGGAGTACGGCAACTCCACCCCGCTGATCATGGCGGGACTGATGTACCTGGTCATCACGCTGCCACTGACCCAGCTCGTGGCCAAGCTCGAACGCCACCAAAACAGAGGACGGTAAGGCCCATGAACGCACAGGAATCCGCGCCGGCCCATCCGGCCATCGAGGTCCGCGGCCTGCATAAGAGCTTCGGCGACAACGAGGTCCTCACCGGCATCGACTTCCACGTCGGCCAGGGCGAGGTGGTTTGCGTGATCGGGCCCTCCGGCTCGGGCAAGTCGACGCTACTGCGCTGCGTGAACCGGCTCGAGGAACCCACCTCGGGAACCATCCTGGTCGAGGGGATCGACATCACCGATCCGGAGACGGACCTGAACAAGATCCGTACCCGGATCGGGATGGTCTTCCAGCAGTTCAACCTCTTCCCCCACCTGAACGTGTTGGACAACCTGGTCCTGGCCCAGCGCCGCGCCAAGAAGCGCGGCAAGACCGAAGCCCGCCGGATCGCCCGCGTGAACCTGGAGAAGGTCGGTCTGGCCGATCGCGCCGATGCCTTCCCCAACCAGCTCTCGGGTGGCCAACAGCAGCGCGTGGCGATCGCCCGCGCCCTGTCGATGGACCCGGATATGATGCTCTTCGACGAGCCGACCTCGGCGCTGGACCCCGAGTTGGTGGGCGACGTGCTGGCCGTCATGCGACGACTGGTCGACGAGGGCATGACCATGATGGTGGTGACCCACGAGATGGGGTTCGCCCGCGAAGTCGGCGACCGTGTGGTGTTCATGGACGGCGGAGTCGTCGTCGAACAGGGCAGGCCCGAAGACGTGCTGGGCAACCCTCAGCACGAACGCACTCGGGGGTTCCTCTCCAAGGTCCTCTGACCCCATAAACGGTACGACGGCGTGGCCCCTGCTTCGGCGGGGGCCACGCTTCCCGCTTCCCGAGAGGACTCTGCGGACCTGCCGGCCTCAGCTTCCGGCGACCGAGGCCATGATGCCCTGGTGCAGTCCGCGCACCCCGGCGCGGTCCATCCGCACGTCAACGATGCGACGGCGCGTTTCCGAACCAGTCGTCGGTCCGGCAGCCAGGACGGCTTCCAGGGCCCGGCGGTCCTCGACGCGGACGTAGTCCAACCCATAGGCGGCGGCCAGGGCGCGCAGGTCCACGCTGTGTGGTGTGCCGAAATAGCGTTCCACGGTTCGCGCATAAGCCGGCTGCTCGGCCAGGGCACCATGTTCGAGCGTGGAGAAGATCGCACCACCGCCATCATTGAGGACCACCAGGTCCATGACCGGCACCGTTTCCCCGGCGCCGACGAACAACCCTCCGACGTCATGCAGGAAGGTCACATCCCCCAGCAGGACCGTGGTGCGCTCCCCGGTGCCTTCCGGTGTGCCCAGGGCGATGCCCGTGGCGGTGGCCAGGGTCCCGTCGATTCCTGCGAGCCCGCGGTTGGCGTAGACGGCCCGCCCCGTACTCCCTGGCGTGGCGGCGAGGTCGACATCGCGGATCGCATTGGAGGAGCCCAGGACCAGCGGACCGGCGTCGGCGCTCCAGACCATGTTCGCCAGCTCCAATCCGGTCAGCGCCGTCGTGGACGTCGCCTCCTCGATGATGCCGGTGGCCCGTTGAGCCGCCGCGGTCCATTCGTCGAGCCAGGGCGCCGGTCCCCGACCCGCGAAGCCCGCCAGTTCGGTCAATTCGGTGATGACCCGGTCTCCGCGGTGTCCGGCGTCGAACCAGGCCACCGGTTCGGGGACGTAGAGCGCCGGCGGCAGCTCACGATGGGCCAGCAGCCGTCCCACCTGGCGGTTCAACGTCGGCCTGCCGAAGACCACGACCCGTTCGATCCGGGCCTCGAACTCCGGGATCAGTACCCGATAAGGGCCGATCGCGTTGGGGCCGAACCGGGCGTTGGAACTCGGCTCGGCCAAGAGCGGCAGGCCCAGCATCCGGGCGAAGCGTTCGGCGACCGCTGTGGCTTCGTGTCCGGCGATGACCACCGTGCGTCGACTCTCCAGCTCCACCTCCCGCAACTGTTCCAGCACTTCGCCGGATGGCAGGGTCTCGGCACCCGCGATGTCCTGCTCCGGTACTGCACCGTGCCCGGGGGCATCCATCCGTTCTTCACGGTTCTCCTCCATGTCCGGAATCAGCGGGTCCCGGAAGGCGAGGTTGATGTGGATCGGGCCACGGGCCGAGAGCTGGACGGCGGGGCGCAGCAACCTCGCAGCCGGCGTGGGGGTACTGACGTCCACTGCGTGCACACCGTTTTTGGAACCAGCGAGGGCTAGGCCCTCTCCGGCCAGCAGGGCACGTCTGACCTCCGGCACCGGATCCTGACCTGCGGGGATGTCCACGCAGTAGCGCACATGCACCCCGAACAGGCCTGCCTGGTCGGTGGTCTGGTTGGCCCCGGTCCCACGCAGCTCCTCCGGACGGTCAGCCGAAACGACCACCAACGGCACGGCTGCGTGGTTGGCTTCCATCACGGCAGGCAGCAACTCTCCCACTGCGGTGCCGGAGGTGGTGACGATGGCCACCGGGCGGCTCGTGGCCAGCGACAGCCCCAGGGCGGTGAAGCCGGCGTCGCGTTCGTCGATGCGGATATGGACGCGGACCTTCCCCCGGGTTTCGGCCTCGGCCAGCGCATAGGCCAGCGGGGCACTGCGGGAGCCGGGACAGAGGACGACTTCACGGACCCCGTCCTCGGTCAGGGTCCCTACGGCGAACCGTGCCGCTTCCATGGAGGTCAGGAGGCTTTCCGACAACGTCATGTCCCCATCCTATGGCTGGCGGGGCTCCAAGAGCCCGGCACAGCGCCGCAGGCGTTCCATCCACCAGCGTTGCCGTTCCGGGGCCGCGGCATGCCGGCGCAGCAGATCCGGATCGGCCACCACGTCGCGGACCTGGAGTGAGCCGTCGTGGGCTTCATACCGGTCGGCGCAGACATCATCGGCAAACAACGACACCGTCCCGAGTCCGCAGGCATGGGGCAGCTCGGGCAATGCTGCTGCCAGGGCCACCCCGGTGCGGATCCCGATGGAGGAATCCAAAGCCGAGGAGACGACGGCGGGAAGCCCGGCTTCCGCCACGATCCGCAGGGCGGCACGGACCCCGCCCAAGGGCTGGGCCTTGACGATGATCAGGTCGGCGGCACCCGCCCGGGCCACCGCCAGCGGGTCCGATTCCTTGCGCACCGATTCATCCGCGGCGATCCTCACCCCCAGACCCCGGCGGAGGACCTCCAGGCGCAGGCGACGCAGCCCGTCGATGCCGGCGACTGGCTGTTCCGCGTATTGCAGGTCGAAATCGGCGAGCGCCTCGAGGCCTTCCAGGGCTTGTTCGTGGGTCCATCCCGCATTGGCATCGACCCGCAGGGCCGCCCCGGGCAGCAGACGACGGACCTCGGCGACCCGGGCCACGTCGTCGTGCAGGTCCTGACCTCTTTCGGCGACCTTGATCTTGACCGTGTGGGTGGCGTCGAAGGAGGCAAGCACCGCTTCGACGCCGGAGGCCGGGACGGCGGGGACGGTCGCGTTGACCGGGATGCTGGTCCGTACCGGCGTGGGAAATCCCTGCCACCCGGCTTCGAGGGCGCAGCGCAACCAGGGTGCTGCCTCTGCGTCGTCGTATTCGAGGAACGGGGAGAATTCCGCCCACCCCGCTGGCCCGTCCAGGAGCATGACCTCGCGGTGGTCCACCCCACGAAAGCGCACCCGCAACGGCAGCGACACGATATGGGCCGAGGCAATCATTTCCTCGAGCGAGGGCGGGTCCCAGGTGGCGTTCCTGTCGCCGGGTGCCTGCACGGGAACCTCGGAAGCGGGTAGTGCGTTGTCCGGATTAGCCATCACACCATCGTATCGGCGGCGGGTCCGCTCGAACCCGCCCCGCTCATGGGATGCTAGGAGCAACATGAACGACACCAGGGAAATCCCCGTTCCGGGCGGACCGCCCCACCGCGCAGCCCGCAATCCGGGGTTGTGGATTCTGGCGATGCTGTTGGTCGTCGGGCTGTTCGGCGTGGCCTACTGGGCGTTCGTCCTCACCGCCACGGGACAGCAGGCCGACGAGGATGCCCTGCGGGGGGCGACGGCCTTCCTCGATAGCGATACGGCCCGGGCCGCGGCACTCTCGTTCTTGAACCAACTGCCCCTGATCTCCGGCATCGTGGCGTTGGTGGCGTTGCTGGCTGCAGCGATCCTCCGGCGCGACCTGCAGGCGCCGATCGTGGCCGCTCTGGCCTTCGGTGCGGCCATCGGCAGCACCCAGCTACTCAAGCACCTCGTGCTGGTGCGTCCGAACCTGGGCATTTCGGAAGCCACCGGCAATTCCTTCCCCTCCGGACACACCACGGTGGCCACATCCGCGCTGATCGCCGTCTTCCTGGTCACGTCCCCGCGTTGGCGACCGCTGATCGCGACCTGCGGCGGGCTCTATGCGGCGGTGACCGGCATCTCCACGTTCGCGCTGGGCTGGCATCGGCCTTCCGATGTGGTCGCCGCCTATCTGGTCGCCGGGTTCTGGGGGTTGCTGGCCGGGCTGATCATCCTGCGCAAGCAGCCCGGCTGGAACCGGTGGAGGGGACCGGATTCCTCCTGGTCGTCCTCCGGCATCTGGCCCACGCTGTTGTGGTTCCCGGGGATCCTGGGGTTCATTGGTTCGGCTGCGGTGTATCTGTTCGTCACGCATTTGGGCCCGACGGCGGGGACCTCGGCACGCAGTTGGTTCCTCGTCGCCGGGGCACTGCTCATCATCGGTGCCTCGGGCTGCCTGTTCGGGTTGTTATGTGGGGTCTTTTCCCATCAGACCCGGGGGCGGGCGCCCCTGTCCTGATCCGGGTTGCTACCGTCCGGGTGTGCGCGCCCTGCGGGCATCGAGGCTTCCCGGTGGTGCTTGGCGCGGGATGAACCAGGCGAAGAGCCCACCCCCGGCGAAGGAAAGCACCGCGATGGCGAGGACTCCGGCCCCCAGGCTAACCACGGCGGTCACCGCCGACAAGAGGACGGGCCCTGACATCACGCCCACATCGGCGATGAGCCGCCAGAAGCCCAGGAACTGCGGCCTGCCCACCGACGGCGAATGATCGGCGCCCAAGGTCATGACCAGGCCCGAACCGATGCCGTTGCCCAGCCCCAACAGCATGGCCACCAGCAGCAGGGTCCCTGGCTGGTTGGTGAATGGCATCAGGGCCAGGGCAACACCCATGACCACCATGCACGGCACCGCGATCCACGTCCGACCGCGCCGGTCCATCATCGCGCCGGCCGGGTAGAACACCAGCATGTCCACCGCACCGGAGATGCCATAAACCAGCGAGATGGCGGAGGCGTCCATGCCCAGGTGCTCGGCCCAGAGCGGAATGACTGCCTGGCGGGTGGCCCGCACGGCGGAGATCACTACGATGGCCGTGCCGATCGTGGCATAGGTGCGCCAGTGCGCGGCCAGGATCGCCCCCAGGGTGACCGTCGCGGTCTGCGGCGCCGAGACGGCACCGGTATCGGTGGTTTCCTCTGACCCCGTCCCGGCGGGGGTCTGGAGTTCGGGGATGCCGATGCAGACACCGGCGGCGGCAACCATGGCTACCAGTCCGGCCCAGTAGGCCCCCTGCAAGTCGAGGAAATGCATGGCGGCTGCCCCGACGAACGGGCCGATGAACAGTCCGATGCGGAGGGTTCCGCCCAGTCCCGACATGGCCCTGGCCCGGTAGGTGATCGGCACGGCATCCGTCAGGTAGCTCTGCCGGGCGAGGTTGAAGACGGAGCCGGCCATGCCGATCATCAGCACACCGGCAGCATAGAGCGGCAGGTTTCCGGCGCTCAGGCAGGCGGCCATGCCGGCGCTGGCCCAGAGCGCTGCACCAATCATGGCGGTGCGCTCGCCGAGCCGGGCGATGAACAGGGACGCGGGGAGGTTGGTGATCAACGAGCCGACGCCGATGAGCGTGATGACCAATGCTGCTTCGGCGATCGTTGAGCCAAGGCCACGGGCGCTCAGCGCAATGACCGGCAGGATGCTGCCCTGGCCCACCGCATAGAGCAGTGACGGTGCGTAGATGCGGAAGATCAGCCTGCGCAGAGGGGTCCCCTCGCCGGGGAGGGGCGCCGGGGTGATGGCGCTACTCCTGTTGCGGCCCGGCGGTGTCCCTCACCCGCAGGAGCAGGTGCCGGGACTGTATCGGGTCATAGGGCAGGGAGGGTATGACGCGGGCGGGATCGGTGGAGGGGTCTTCAAGCGCGACACGGCACATCTCGATGGCCGCACGTAGCTCGTCGCGCTGGGCCCGCACGAAATCCATATCCACGAATTCCCCGTGCCCAGGCACGACCACCGGGTGGCTTCCGCCCAGGGCAAGGAGCCGTCCCAGCGCCGCGACCCATGGGCGGGGGAAGGAGCCCCCGAATTGGGGCTTCGCCCCCTCTTCGACGAGGTCGCCGGCGAAGAGCACCTGCCCGGAGGCGATGAGCAGATCCCCATCGGTATGGGCGGGTCCGAGATGGAAGAGCCTGATGGAACAACCTCCAAGATCCAGTTCCACCGGTTCGTTCCCGACGGTACGGGTCGGGGCCACGATGTCGGTGTGTGGACCTTTTGCCGCGGCCATGGCCGGGTCCACGTCAAGCACCAGGTCGCGCTGTTCGGCGCCATGGGAGGCGATCGTCGTGGCGGCCCCGGCGTGGGCCCAGATATCGACGACCCCCTGGGCGCGGAAGTAGGCATTACCGAAGAAGTGGTCACCGTGTGCGTGCGTATTGATCAGCACCAGCGGCAGATCGGTCAAGATGCGGACCGCTGTGTACAACTCGGCGGCCTCGGTCGGCCCGGCCCCGGAATCGATGACGGCTGCCTGCTCGTCGCCGATCACCAGTCCGGCATTGACGGCGAAGCCGTCCAGACGGAGAGCGTGGGTGCGCTCCCCTGCCCGCCTCCACGCCGCCGTCGTGGCTTTCCCGCTCATGGTCCGTCCTTGTCCCGGCGTCCGCACACAGGCCGCAGTTCGTCGAAGTGGCTGTCGATGCTCCGACTCTATTCCCCTGCAGAGCGGGGAGCGGAAACCCTCACACCGGTCACGACCCGGTCCGGGTGGGTAGGCTCGTGGGGAACAAAGCACCGGCGAGGATCCGTCGGGCCATCCAGCGGACCAGGGGGAACCACCGATGAAACGCATCTCGAACAAACTCATGATCTACGGCATCGTCATCTTCCTCGCCGGCGTGGCGCTGCAGGTATTTTCGATGCTATTCCTGCAGCTCCTCTACGACAGGGTGGAGCCCGGGGACATGTTTACCGCCAACGCCTTGGGTACACTGAGCACGATTTTCAGCACCTCGGTCATCCCCCTGGGGATGACCTTCATTGCCGCTTCGGTGGTGGTGCGCATGCTGGAGAATCATCTGCGGCTGGACGAGCCCAGGACACCCTCCGAGGCGAGCACCGCCGCCGGGGCCGAAGAAGCCGAAATCCTCGGCGTCGCGCCCATCCCCGAGGGCGACGACGACTCGGTGGAGACCTTCACCGACGACTTCTACCGCCGCTAGGACCGTCCGCCCGCCTTTGATCCGGGGTTCAGACCCACCTGCGTGGCCAGGAGCCGGACGGTCTGTTCGAAGATCTCCCCGGGGTCGCCGAAGGTCGCTGGCCCGTAGTGGCCGAACACTTCGAAGGTGACCGCTCCGAACAGACCCGACCAACAGCTGAAGCCCCGGGCCACCAGTTCTGCGGGCATGGCGATTCCATGCTCTTGTCTGATCGCCTCGAGGTCCTTGCCGAGGCGCACCGGGATCTGGGTCCCTTCCTGCCCGTCGGAACCACTGGCCGCCGTCGTGATCGCGCCGTTGTTCCAGGCCTCGTCGAGAATCGTGAAGAGCGCAACCACCACCCGGGTACCTGCTTCGTTCGTGAGCCCAGCCGGGGCCGCATACCCGGGGACGGGGGTCCCGAACAGCAGGGCGTACCGAGCGGCATCGCCCAGTGCCCAGCTGCGAACCGCCCGCGCCAGCACCGTGAAGCGTTCCAGCGGATGCGTCGGAGCATCGGAGACTGCCGCTTCGACCCGCGCTCCCAGATCGGAATAGGCCTCCACGATCAGCAGGGTCAACAGCTCGTCGCGGCTGGAAACATAGCGGTAGATCGCCGAGGAGACGATTCCCAGCTCTCGCGCCACGGCCCGTAGCGACAAGGCGGCAGGTCCATCGGTGGCCAGTTGTTCGCGGGCAATACGCATGATCTCGGCCATGGTCCGTTCCCTGGCCTGCTCGCGTGGCGTCAACGTCCTGATCATGCCCTCATCAAACGTTACATTTCGGAGCACTGTCAACTTAAGAGTGCACTGCTCTTGACCGCATCTTCGCCAAACTGTAGCTTTGCACCAGAGAGCACTGCTCTCACTTCCTCTGAGTGAAAGAACGTGCCATGTCCCAGCATTTCCTCGTCACCGGTTCCGGCCCCGTCGGCTCCACGGTCGCCCTCCAGCTGGCCAACGCCGGCCACACCGTGGTGTTGGCCACCCGGTCAGGCAGCGGGCCGACCCATCAGCTGATCCGCAGGGTCCGCGCCGACGCGACGGATCCGGCCCAGCTGGCCGATGCCTCCGCCAACGCCTCGGCGATCTTCCACTGCGTCCACGCCGCCTACCGGTTTGCCGCCTGGCGCGAGGTCCTGCCGCACGCCGAAGAGGTGGTCCTGAAGGTCGCCGGCAAACAGGGGATTCCCGTGATCTTCCCCGAGAGCCTGTACTCATATTCCAAGCCGGGAGAAGTCATGGACGAAGATTCCCCCCGCGGGGCGACAGGGGGAAAACGGGGGATCAGAACCGAGTTGTTGACTGCCCGCGAGGCCTCGGCGACCGCGACGGTGAGCGTTGTCGCTTCGGATTTCTTCGGCCCGTTGGTCGAGAACGCCCATGCCGGGTCGCGCATGTTGGAGGCCGTGTTCTCTGGCAAACGCCTCTTCGCGATCGGTCATCCGGGTCAGCCCCACTCTTTCACTTTCGTGCCGGATCTCGCTGCGGCGATGATCCGCGCCAGCGAACGGCCGGAGCTGTGGAATCGGGTCCTCCATGCCCCCACCGCGGCTCCCACGACGCAACAGGCCCTGGCCGCCGCGTATGCGCGGGCAGGCGGGGTGAAGCCATCCCCGGTTTCGGGGCTGCCGGGTTGGTTGTTGCGCCTCCTCGGCATCGCCGCCCCCGGTCTCGGCGAAATGACTGAAATGGTCTACCAATTCGATCACCCGTTCATCATGGACTCCCGGGCCAGCCAGGAAGAGCTCGGACTCGACCCCACGCCACTGCCGGCCGCCGCGGCAGCGACCGTAGACTGGTGGCGGCATTCCCGGATGGCTCTTGCCTGAAGCCTTCGCACGGGATCAAGATCTTCACCAGGGGGACGGCATGAGGAAAACCAGGAATCGGCTGCTCGGCTACGGGATCGTGCTCTGCCTGGCAGGCATCGCCTTCCAGATGGCATCCACGAAGATCCTCGGAGCCTTCGTTTCGTCCCTTCCGCAGCAGGAGCCCGCAGGCTTGGTGATCATCGAATTCATCGCGACAGTCATCGCCAGTTGCGTGGTCCCGCTAGGCACGGCCATGATCGCTATTTCGATCGCCCTGCGCATGCTCGGCGGACGCATCCGGATCGACGCGTCGGAGTCCGTCGGAGACGACGACGGCGCGGCGGTTGGTGACCACCGCGCCGATTCCTAGCCTCGTGTCCTGCTAGGCCTCCCGCCCTACAGGTCGGAGAGCACCGAGCCGGGGTTCTCGATGGCGTCGGCGACATAACGCAGGAAACCACCTGCGGTGCCGCCGTCGCAGACCCTGTGGTCGAACGTCAAGGTCAGTTCGGTGACCTTGCGAACGGCCAGCTCGCCGTCCACGACCCATGGACGGTCGATGATGCGCCCGACGCCGAGGATGGCGACTTCCGGATGGTTGATGATCGCTGCGGATCCATCCACTCCGAAGACGCCGTAGTTGTTCAGCGTGAACGTCCCACGGGTGAGCTCGGCGGGTGTGCATTTGCCCTCACGGGCGACCCCCGCCAGACGACGGACCTCGGTATCGATCTGCCGGGCACTAAGGTCCTGGGCATTGGCAATACTCGGCACCATCAGACCGCGATCCGTCTGTGCGGCGATGCCCAGGTTGATCCCGTCGAAGCCGATGATTTCCTGTCCACCATCAGAGGCATCCTGGATCCGGGTGTTCAGCTCCGGGTACCGGGCCAGACCGGCGACGGTGAAGCGGGCGATGAACGCCAGCAGACCGGGGGTGTTCTGCGGATCTGCCGCCTTGAGCTTCGCCCGCATCCGGACCAGTTCGGTCGCGTCGACATCGACCCACACCGTGGCCTCGGGGATTTCACGGCGCGAAGTGCTCATGGCCTGGGCAATGGTCTTGCGCACGCCCTTCAGCGGGGTGCGTTCGGCAATGCCCAGCCCCGAACGGGCGTCGGCTCCCACCGTGCCGTTGGCCGAAGCCGTTCCTGAGGAGGAGGCTCCGGCAGCCGGGGAGGTCGACGATGCTGCCGGCGCCCCGTCCGTCGAGGCGTCGATGGCCCCCTGGACGTCGGCGCGGATGATCAGCCCACTCCGGCCCGAACCAGTCAGCGTGGCGACGTCGATCCCGTGGTTCCGGGCCAGTTTGCGCACCAGCGGCGAGATCACGGTCGGTGCCGCGGCGCGGGACTGCGCCGGTGCTTCGGCCGGGACCCCGGCTGCCACCGAAGCACCGGCTGGTGACGACTTCGCCTCGGAGGAAACCGAGGAGCGAGGACGGCGGGTCCGCTTGGTCGCACCGGCGCCGCCGGGGGTGCCGTAGCCGACCAGCACGTTGCCCGAGCCTTCCCCGACTCCGGCCCGTTCCTCCTCGCGGTAGGACTGGGCCGTTTCAACCGGTGCTGGCTCGGTGGCGGCCGGACCTTGCGGCTGCGCGTCGCCGCCGGTCACCCCCTCGCCGTCATCGACGGAGAGCAGCGGTTTGCCGACGTCCATGGTGTCGCCGGCGGCACCGTGGAGCTGGTGCACGGTGCCGCCGAACGGGCTAGGCACCTCGACCAGGGATTTGGCGGTCTCGACTTCGGCGATCGGCTGGTCCACGACAATCGTGTCGCCTTCGGCCACGAGCCAGTTCACCAGGTCCGCCTCGGTCAGCCCCTCGCCCAGGTCGGGCAGCAGGAATACCTTGATGCTCATGTCTAGTCCTCCCACTGCAGCGAGTCGACGGTGTCCAGAATGCGGTCCACGCTGGGCAGGAAGAAACCTTCCAGCTTCGGCGCCGGGAACGGGATGTCGAATCCGGTCACCCGCAACACCGGGGCGGCCAGGGAGTGGAAGCAGCGTTCCTGCACCCGGGCAGTGATTTCCGAGGCCACGGAGGCGAACCCCGGGGCTTCGGAGATGACGACGGCGCGGCCGGTCTTGCGCACGGAAGCGCAGACGGTCTCATCGTCGAAGGGCACGATGCTGCGGACGTCGATGACCTCCAGAGAGCGTCCTTCCTCGGCGGCGGCCGCAGCAGCAGCCAATGCCGTGGAAACCGAGGGGCCATAGGCAATCAATGTGGCGTCCGTTCCGGCACGGGCGACGGCGGCATGTCCTTCGGTGGGGTGTTCCCCGGCGGCTGCAGAGGTTTCGTACTCGGTGCGCAATGCCTCCAGATCCACCGGGTCCTTGGAGAAGTAGAGCTTCTTCGGCTCCAGGAACACGACGGGATCGTTGGAGGCGATGGCCTCACGCATCATCCGGTAGGCGTCGGACACCGTCGATGGGGTCATGACCTTCAACCCGGGGGTGTGCGCGTAGTAGGCCTCGGAGGAGTCGCAGTGGTGCTCGACGCCGCCGATCCCACCGGCATAGGGGATACGCACGACCACCGGCATGTCCACGGCGCCGCGGGTGCGGTTGCGCATCTTGGCCAGGTGCGAGGCGATCTGCTCGAACGCCGGGTAGGCGAAGGCGTCGAACTGCATCTCGATGACCGGGCGCATGCCGTTCATGGCCATGCCGATCGCCATGCCGACGATGCCGGATTCGGCCAGCGGGGTGTCGAAACAGCGTTCGACGCCGAAACGTGAGGTCAACCCGTCGGTGATGCGGAAGACCCCACCCAGGGTGCCGATGTCCTCGCCGAAGAGCACGACGCCGGTATCGGCTTCCATCGCGTCGGCCAGGGCCGTGTTCAGGGCCTTGGCGAAGGTGACCGGCCGGGGGCCTGCGGCTTCGGCACGTTCGGCGGCGCGCTCGGTCGCTCGGGCCGTGGCGGCACTGACGTTGCCGTTGGCCTCGGATGAGGTGGTGATGTGCGGGCTCACTTGGCGTCCCCTTCCCGGGAGAGTTCATCCGCGAGCAGGGCACGCTGTTCGGCCAGCTGCGGGGTCTGGGTGGCGTAGACGTGATCGAAGAGTTCCAGCGGATCGATCTCCGGGTCCTGGTTCAGTCCGTCACGCAGGGCCTGCGCCGTTTGTTCGGCGTGGGCGGCAATGCGTTCGGTGACCGCATCGTCGAGCAGGCCCTTGTCCTGCAGGTAGGTGGTCATCCGGTTCAACGGGTCCTTCGCCTGCCAGGCCTGGACTTCCTCGTCCTCGCGGTAGCGGGTGGCGTCATCGGCGTTGGTGTGGGCCTGCATCCGGTAGGTATGGGCTTCCACGAGCAGCGGGCCGGATCCGGTGCGGGCCAGTTCCACGGCACGTCCCAGGACGGCCATGAGTGCGACCAGGTCGTTGCCGTCCACGCGTTCGCCGGCCATGCCGTAGCCGACGGCCTTATGGGCCAGCGATGGGGCCACGGACTGCTGGGCCAGCGGAACGGAAATGGCGTACTGGTTGTTCTGCACGAAGAAGATCACCGGCAGGTTGAACACGGCGGCGAAGTTCAGGGCTTCGTGGAAGTCGCCTTCGCTGGTGGCACCGTCGCCACACATCGCCAACACGACGGTGTCCTCGCCGCGCAACTTGGCGGCATGGGCGACGCCGACACCATGCAGCAACTGGGTGGTCAACGGGGTGGACTGGATGCCGACCTTGTACTGGCGCGGATCGTAGCCGCCGTGCCAGTCTCCGCGGAAGAGCACCATCGTCTCCACCGGATCCACTCCCTTGGCCATCACGGCCACGGAGTCGCGGTAGGTGGGGAACATCCAATCGTTCTCCCCCAGGCAGAGGGCCGCTGCGACTTGGCAGGCTTCCTGGCCGTGGCTGGAGGGGTAGACGGCCATACGGCCCTGGCGGACCAGGGCGGAGTTCTGGTCGTTGGCACGCCGGCCGATCACCAGCTGCTCGTAGGCCTTCATCAGGGTCTCGTCGTCTGGAAGCGGGTATTCATGGCCCGGCTCGGTCCCCTGGTCCTCGACGGGGCGCAGCGAACCGCCCTCGTCGACGATCTGGATCTGGCCGCGTGAGGGCAGCAGATAGTCCTCCACGGAAATGCCGAAGTGGCGGCAGACGCTGTCGAGGTCGGCGGCTTCGGCGGTTTGCGACTCACCTGGCACGGCGCTCATGATGTACTCCTTCGTAGAATCCCGGGCGCCCGACGAACCGTGGCTGGACGGCGACATCGAAAGCACTTCGTGACTCAAGTATGCGAAGTAGCAACGGATCGTATCCAGTTAAGGACAAATGCCTAGAATTTCTAGAACGAATACCCTATTCTAGAAGACAGATCGTCACTGTGAGTGACGTTACATCGTCTTTCGTAGACGTCAGTCCCGGAGGAGAACATGGACTCGATTCCCGTCAAACTCGACGACGTCGACCACCGCATCATTGCCGAACTGACCCGCGATGGCCGGCAATCGGTGACAACCGTGGCCCAGAACGTCCACGTCTCCCGCGCCCATGCCTACTCGCGCATCAACCGGTTGCAGGACGAAGGGGTCATCACCCGGTACATGGCCGTCGTCGACCCGGTGCGGGCGGGACTGCGCTCCTCGGCCTACGTCACCTTGAAGCTGCGCCAGCATTCGTGGCGAGAACTGCGCGACCGGCTCGCAGCCCTCCCGGAGGTCCACCACATCGGACTGGTGGGCGGGAACTTCGATGTCATCCTGCTGGTCAGGGCCAAGGACAACGTGGATCTGCGACGCGTGGTGTTCGATAACATCCAGTCGATGCCCGGTGTCCTGGACACCCAGACTTTCCTGGTCTTCGAGGACGTCGATACCCGCTAGTCGTCCTGGCGCCGGGCGGAGTGCCGCCCGGCCCGGCTCAGCCCTTGAAGTTCGGCTTGCGCTTCTCCTGGAAGGCCTTGAATCCCTCGGCGTAGTCGGCAGTGGCGCAGAGTCCGTCCTGGGCCCGGTTCTCGTTGGCCATGGATTCCCAGAGCCCGAGCCGCTGGTCACGCACTTCGGCCACCAGCTGCTTGGAGGCCACGAATGCCCGGGTGGCACCCTGGGCGACCTTGCCGACGATCCCGCGCGTGGCCTCCAGCAATTCATCGGCGGGCATGGACCGACTGAACAGGCCCGAGCGCACTGCTTCGGCGCCCGAGATCAGCTCGGCTGTGTAGATCATGTCCAGCGTCCGGTGGGCGCCGAGTCGTTCGGTGAACAGCCAATGGCCGCCCGAGTCCAGCGTGGCCCCGAGGTTCGCGAAGGGGGAACCGATCTTGGCGTTCTCCGCCACGTAGACGACGTCGGTGGCGATGGCCAGGCCCAGCCCGACGCCGAGGCAGGCGCCCTGCACCGAGGCGAAGGTCGGGGCCGGGAACTCCGACATCTGACGCAGCAACGGTTGCACCAGCCCGCCCAGGTAGCCCTGGACGTCATCCTCCGCCGGGTCGACGTCGGAGATATCGCGTCCGGCGCAGAATCCCCGTCCTTCACCACGCAGCAGCAGGGCCCGTGCCTCACCGGAGCCCACGGCATGGGCGGCACGATCATAGGCGTCGGAGAGTTCGCGCAGCGCGTCCTCATTGAGGGCGTTCATCTTCTGAGGTGCGTTGAGCACGACTTCGGCGATGCCGTTGGAGATCTGCAGTTCGATCATGCGGTGCCTCCTAGGCGTCGTAGTTCACGGACACGGCGTCCGAGGTCGGGTGGGATTGGCAGGTCAGGATGTAGCCGGCCTCGATCTCCTCGGGCTCCAGCGCATAGTTCTCTTCCATCTCCACCGTCCCCGTGACCAGTTTGGCGCGGCAGGTGCCGCAGACGCCGCCGGCACAGGCGAAGGGCACGTCGGGCCGCACGCGCAAGGCTGCGTTGAGGATCGTCTCGCGGGCCGACATGGGAGACTTCACCTGACCCTGGAGCCCGTCGAGACGGAACTCGATATCGTAGTTCTCACCGGAGTCATCGACCTCCACCGCCCGCCCGGTCTGGCCTTCGGGACGGTTGGGCCGGCCGGTGGTGAAGAGCTCGTACCGCACCTTTTCGGGCGATACGTCCTGTTCGGTCAGGTGGTCGCGGACCAGCTGCACCAGTTCGAAGGGTCCACACAGGAACCACTCGTCGATCTGGTTCGTGCGGATGACCGAGCCCAACAACGAGGTGAGCTTCTCGGCGTCGAGCCGCCCCGAAAGCAGCGGGGAGATGCGCTGTTCACGCGAGAGCACGTGGTGCAGTGCGAAGCGTGAAGGGTACCTGTCCTTCAGATCCGCCAGTTCCTCCAGGAACATCACGTCCATGGCTGCCCGGTTGGCGTAGATGAGGTCGAAATGGACGTTCTCGTTGGCCGCCAAAACGGTCCGGGCGATGGCCATGACCGGGGTGATCCCCGACCCGGCGGCGACGGCGACGAAGTTGTGGCTGACCGTCGTGTCGATCGATGCAGGGTCGTTCAGCGCGGTCATCTTGTGCTTGGAGATGAAGGCACCCGAGGGGCTCATCACCTCCATCGTGTCGCCGGCACGCAGTGATTCGTTGGCCCAGGAAGAGAACAGGCCGCCCAGGTCGCGTTTGATCGCCACCTTGATCTCCCCCGGCTTCGGCTCGGCGCAGATGGAGTAGCTACGCCGGACCTCGGAGACGTTGCCTTCCTCGTCGGGCATGTCCTTGCGCAGGGCGACGTACTGGCCCGGGAGGTAGTCGTACTCCCCGATCAGGTCCTCGGGGACAGCGAAGGTGACCTCGATGGCCGCAGCCGTCAGGCGGCGGACCTCGCTCACCTCGAGCGTATGGAACACGGCCCGACGGCGGGACGTCGCCCCGGCCTCGGAACCATCCGCCGTTTCGGCTTCGTCGGCCTCGGGCATGGGGGTCGTTTCAGTCATGAAAGCACCTTGAAGTAGTCGAAGGGTTCCAGGCACTCCCGGCACTGGTAGAGCGCCTTGCAGGAAGTGGACCCGAAGCGGGAGAGTTCTTTGGTTTTCAGGCTGTGGCACAGTGGACATTTGACGGCCATCCCGAGGGTGACTGGGCCGCGGTGACCGGTTCCGGTCGGTGGGGCGATTCCGTATTCCTGGAGCTTTATCTTGCCGGATTCGCTCATCCAGTCGGTGGTCCATGCCGGTGAGAGCACCAGGTCGACGGTGACGTCCCCGTAGCCCTCGGCGTGGAACGCCATCTGCAGGTCCTCACGAATGGCGTCCATGGCCGGGCACCCCGAATAGGTCGGGGTGATGACCACCCGTACTCCTCCGTCGTCGTCGAGCTGGACATCGCGCAGGATGCCCAGGTCCTCGATGGTCAACACGGGGATCTCCGGATCGCAGACCTGCGCGGCGATGGCCCGCAGGGTCGTCGTGCTCGTGCTCATGGCTTGCTCCTTACCAGCTGGCGCCGGGGTGCTTGCGCGCCAGGACCTGCATTTCCGCCAACAGGATGCCCAGATGTTCGGAGTGCTCGCCGTGGCGGCCGCGGCAGAGTGCGAACGGGCCGGTCGGGACCTCGAGTTCGGCCGATTCGAGAATGGCCGCGAATTCGGATTCCCACCGTTCGCGCAGGCTCGAGGGCTTGACCCCGGCATCACCTAGCTCCTCGTACAGGTCCTCGTCCTGGAAGAGTTCCCCCACGTACGGCCAGAGGACCTCGAGGGCATGGCGCATGCGGCGGGCCGATTCCTCGGTGCCGATGCCCAGCCGGCGCGTCCACATGATGGCGTGGTCGCGGTGGTAGTCGACCTCCTTGACCGCCTTGGCGCAGATCGCCGAGATGGTCTCGTCGGAGGAATCAAGCAGCTCGGTGTAGAGCAGGTGCTGGTAGATCGAGATCATCAGCTGGCGCACGATGGTGACACCGAAGTCGCCGTTGGGCTGCTCGAACAGGTGCAGCGAACGGTATTCGGACTCCTCGCGCCAATAGGCCAGATCGTCTTCGCTCTGATCCCACGCCAGCCCGGCATAGGACAGGAAGGACCGGGCATGGCCCAGCTGGTCCAGGGCGATGTTGCCCAGGGCGATGTCCTCTTCGATTTCCGGGCCGCGCGAAATCCAGTTCGAGAGGCGCTGGGCCAGCACCAAGGCGTCGTCGCCCAGGCGCAGGGCATACTGCGCAACCGCTTCGGCCGGCGCCCCCTTCTGCAACTGGATGTCCTCCGGGCGCAGGGCGTTGCCGGGGGTGATGCGGGTGGCCGAGGCAGTGGAGTCGCCGTAGCTCTCGGTGGTCTCGGTGGCGCTCACAGGTGCTTCACACCTTCGCTCTTCTTGTAGTACGTGGCGTGCCGGTAGTCCTTGCCCTGCGGTGATTCGAAGAACTGGCCCTTGGAATCCGGGTCGGAAGCGACGATGTCGGTGGAGGCCACGACCCACAGGGAGACGCCCTCGTTGCGGCGGGTGTACAGGTCCCGGGCATTGCGCACTGCCATTTCCGAATCCGGTGCGTGCAGCGATCCTGCGTGCACATGCGACAGACCGCGGGCGGAGCGCACGAAGACCTCCCAGAGGGGCCATTCGCGCGTGGCGGGGGCACCGGCGTCGTGCTGGTTCTTTTCCTGGGCCACCTAGGCCACCTCGGCTTCCTGTTGCATCTTCTCGGCATATGCTGCGGCGGCCTCGCGGACCCAGTCGCCTTCGTGGTGCGCGTCGCGGCGGCGCTGCAGGCGTTGGGCGTTGCACGGCCCGCTACCGGCAATCACTGCCTTGAATTCGGCCCAGTCCAGGTCCTTGTGGTTCCACTTGCCGGTTTCCTCGTCGAAACGCAGCTCGGGATCTGGCAGGGTCAGCCCCAGGACCTTGACCTGCTCGGCGATCATGCCCACGAAGCGCTGGCGCAGATCGTCATTGGTGAAGCGCTTGATCTTCCACTTCATCGTCTGCTGCGAGTTCGGCGAATCGCCGTCCGGCGGACCGAACATCATCAACGAGGGCTCGTAGAAGCGGTTGATGGCGTCCTGCGCCATCTGCTTCTGGGCCTCGGTGCCGGCGGCGAGTTCCATGAGGATCTCGAAGCCCTGGCGCTGGTGGAAGGATTCCTCCTTGCACACCCGGACCATGGCCCGGCCGTAGGGCCCGTAGGAGGCGCGGCACAACGGAACCTGGTTCACGATGGCCGCACCGTCGACCAGCCAGCCGATGGCGCCCATGTCTGCCCAGGAGCGGGCCGGGTAGTTGAAGATCGAGGAGTACTTCGCCTTGCCGGAGAGCAGCTGCTCAGTGAGCACGTCCCGGGGGGTGCCCAGGGTCTCGGCGGCCGAATAGAGGTAGAGCCCGTGGCCCGCCTCGTCCTGGACCTTCGCCATGAGGATGGATTTGCGCTTCAGGCTCGGGGCGCGGGTGATCCAGTTGGCCTCGGGCTGCATGCCGATGATCTCGGAGTGGGCATGCTGGGAAATCTGCCGTGTGAGGGTCTTGCGGTAGCCCTCCGGCATCCAGTCGCGCGGCTCGATGCGCGAGTCGTCGGCGATAACCGCGTCGAAATGCTCCTGCGCCGCCTCTTCCTCGGGCGTCAGCACCGCGGACAGGGGCCCTTTCGGGTCGTTCTGTGCAGCCAAGGGGCTCACCTCACTGTGACAAGTTTCGAATTACTGACCGTTCGTTCAGGATATGGGGCAGATCACCTATCCGTCAATTGATGGCTTTCTCTCTCACGAGATATTGACAGGCATACTAGTTAGACAGACAATCTACTTATGTCGATTCACCAGACACCGCACGACGGCGGGCCCCCGGGCACCCAGTGGCCCAGTGACTGGATGCGCGCTCTTTTGGGGCTGTGTACGTTGCGGGCGCTGGAAGGCGGGCCATCCTACGGGTACGCGATCATCGC
Organism: Actinomycetales bacterium; assembly: GCA_038243055.1. Classification (GTDB taxonomy): domain Bacteria; phylum Actinomycetota; class Actinomycetes; order Actinomycetales; family Micrococcaceae; genus Arthrobacter_H. Next base: position 19,038 of record JBBSRM010000002.1, on the reverse strand, counting down.
CGAACTGGAGCAGGCCGGGCTGGGGGTGGTCAAGGGCGGAACCCTCTATCCGCTGTTGACGCGGTACGAAGGTGCCGGCTGGGTCGAAACCGAATGGCGGGCCGGAACCTCGGGTCCGGGCCGGAAGTACTTCTCTCTCACCGCCGACGGTCGGGCCGAACTCGAACGCCACCGTCGGCGCTGGCAGGAATTCGCGACCGTGACCTGCCGCTTCCTGAACCCCGAGCCGGCCGATACCGGCTTCACCCTGTCAAACACTTCTGAAAGGCTGTCCGGGCCATGAGCTCCACGCAAACCGACGAGTCCTGGATCGAAGCCTTCACCTTCGCCTTGCGCCTGCGCGACGTCCGCGGCGATGCCATCGGCGATGCCGTGGCCGTCGTGCGCGGGCATATCGCCGATTCCGGACAGCATGCCCACGATGCCTTCGGCAAAGCTGATGACTACGCGGGACAGCTGGACCTGCCCACCGTACCGACCGCCCGCTGGACCGATCCACCGGTTCTGGGCACGGCGTTGTCCCTGGCGGGACTTCTGGCCTTCGCGCCGGCCGTCGCTGCACTATTTGCCGGCGCCACCATGGAGGTGTCACTCCCGCAGCTGCTCCTGTTCGTGATTCCCGTCGCGCTGGTAGTGGCCCTGCCGGCCTACTTCGATTTCGCCCTACGCCATCTCTGGGTCTTTGCTGCGGTCCTTTGTTTAGCGGTTCTGGCCAGCACGAGTGCCGGGCTACTCGCCCCGGAACGCGGGCTCCCCGCGATGGCAGCGTGGGATCCATTGTGGCTCGTCCTCGGGTCAGGTGCCGTGATACTGGCGGCCAGCAGTTGGGCAGCAGCAGACGTGTGGCGCAGGGCTCCTGATCCATTAATCGATCCGACGAGTACACCTCCCAGCCCGGCCGGTCGGGTCCAACGGCTCATCGGGTTGATCCCGTACCTCTTGATCCCCCTCATAGCCCTGACTTACCTGATCTCGGAACTTTAAACACCATGGCTTCGAGAAACAGCGAAGACCACGTCCCCACCTCAACCGATCGCGAAAGGCGGACCAAACCATGAGCTCCACCCAAACCACCGAGTCCTGGATCGACGACTTCATCCTCACCCTGCGCCTGCGCGAGGCCCGGGGAGATGCCATCGGCGATGCGGTGGCAGTGGTGCGGGGCCACGTTGCCGACTCCGGCGAGTCCGCCCATGAGGCCTTCGGGGACCCGCGCACCTACGCCGAAGAACTCGACCTGCCCAGGGTCCAGAGCGTCGACTGGTCGAGCGCAGGCGTCATGGCTCCGGCGGTGTCCCTCGTGGCGATCCTTGTTCTCGGACCCGCCGCTTCCGCGGTCTTCGGCGGGTCGCTGCTCAGGTTTTCGCTGCCACAGTTGGGCCTCTTTCCTCATCCCGTTGGTGCTCATGCTCGCCGTGCCCTACTACATCGGCTATGCGGTGCGGCACCTGTGGATCCTGTCGCTGGTCTTCGTTCTGGGCATCGGCGCAGCAACCCTAGGAGGCTTTTTCGCCCCGCAGTACGGCACGCCGGCCATCATGGCCCTGGAACCGGGATGGGTGTTCGCCGTGGCCGCAGCGGCCATCGTGCTCATGACCGCCTGGCAGTTCCGCCGAGCGCTGACCGATGACATGGATCCGGTGGTGGATCCGCTGCAGCCGTCTCCGGCGCCTGAACGCCGCGAGAGGCTCGCAGCCGTGCTGCCGGCGTTGTTCATACCGGCCGGGGCACTCATCGTCCTGGCCGTACCCTGGCTCGCCCTGTAGGCACCGGGACCGCGCGACACCACCCGGAGCCCATGGTGGAGACCATGGGCTCCGGGCAGTGTGTTGGACGGTCCTAGGAAGCTACTCGACGTCGCCCAGGTCCTCCTTGATGTCAGCGGTCAGGTCATCACCCGCGTCCTCGGCCAGAGCACGGTCCAGCCCCTGGTCTTCTTCCTCGTCGATCGAGGCGTTGACCAGGCGGTCGGCTTCAGGGTCGGACAAGTCCCCGTCGTCTTGCAGGTCTTCCACTTCGTCCTCGACGAACGGCAGCTCGTCCGCTTCGGCGTAACCAGCTTCATGCAGCGGGTCGCCCTCTTCCATCATGGCGGCGTCGTCGGACGACCCCTCGGCCGGCTGTCCTCCCCGGCCGTCGGTGGGCACGGGATCCAATGGATCACCGGTTGCCTCCTCGGGGTCCGGGGCGAAGTCCGATCCTGGGTCCGCTTCCATGTTGGGGTCTCGTTCTGGCGTTTCGGAACTCATGACACGCTCCTTCGCTGGTTGCCTGCGTGACGGCGGATGCCGCCTCGCCGTTCCCGAGTCTCTGCTCCGGGAACGTCCGCCTTCACCGTAGGCACGCGAGGGCCTCCCGGACAAGGAGCCCGACCCACGGAGAGGCACCATTCCCGGTGCCCATGCGACAGCAACGGCTGTGGGCCGGCATCCAAGCCGGCCCACAGTCGTCGTGCGGCAGGATCCCTTCGGGCTCAGAGGACCTTCGAGAGGAACTCCCTGGTGCGCTCCTGTTGTGGGTTGTTGAAGAGCTGTTCGGGGGTCCCCTCCTCGCAGACGACGCCGTCTGCCATGAAGATGACCCGGTCCCCCACCTCACGGGCGAAGCCCATCTCGTGGGTGACCAGGACCAGCGTCATCCCTGAGTTGGCCAGATCGCGGATGACTTGCAGGACCTCGCCGACCATCTCCGGATCCAGGGCACTGGTGGCCTCGTCGAAGAGCATGATCCCCGGGTTCATGGCCAACGCACGGGCGATCGCCACACGTTGCTTCTGACCTCCCGAGAGCGCAGCCGGCCGGGCATTGGCCTTCTCGGCCAAACCGACGCGGGTCAGCAGTTCCATCGCCTTCTCGCGCCCTTCGGTCTTGGACGCCTTCTTCAGTTCGACCGGCGCCAACATCACATTCTCCGCCACTGTCATATGCGGGAAGAGGTTGAAGTGCTGGAACACCATACCGATGTGGCGACGGACGTCGTTGATGTCCACCTTCGGGTCGGTGAGGTCGAACCCGTCGACCACCACCGTGCCCCCGGAGATGTCTTCGAGTTTGTTCAGGCAGCGCAGGAAAGTCGACTTGCCCGAGCCGGAGGGGCCGATCACACAGACGACTTCCCCCTCCGCCACCTCGGCGTCGATCCCCTGCAGGACCTCATTGGAACCGAACGACTTGCGCAGACCGCGCACCTCGATCATCAACTTGCGGTCCGTATCCGTTGTCGACGCGCTCATTTGTTGAACCTCCTGTCAGCGAAGTTGGCCAGCTTCGTCAGCAGCATGACCGCGACGAAGTAGATGACGCCGACGATCAGCAGCGTCTCGGTGACGCGGAAGTTCGCCGCGTAGATCTGTTGGCCCTGATAGAGCAGTTCGGCGAAGCCGATGGCCAGCAGCAGGGAGGAGTCCTTGAGCATGATGATCAGCTGGTTGATCAGCGACGGGGTCATCATCTTGAACGCCTGCGGAACGACGACCTTCTGCATCGACTTTCCGTAGCCCAGGCCCAGGGACCGACTGGCCTCCATTTGGCCCGGGTCCACTGATTGGATGCCACCACGCACGATTTCCGCTACGTACGCCCCCGAGTTCAGTGACAAGGTCAGCACGGCGGCGACCCATATGTTGATGCCCACGCCCGTCAACTGCGGGATGCCGAAGTAGAACATGAAGGCCCAGAGCAGCAGCGGGGTCCCGCGGAAGACGTTCACGTACGTGGTGGAGATCCCGCGCACGATGATGTTCCGCGCGATCTTCATGAACCCTGCGGCCAGGCCGACGATCATGGCGACCACGAAGGAGATCCCGGTGACGACCATGGTGTTCTTCAGGCCCTTGAGCAGTGCTGGTAGCGAGCTTTCCAACAGTTCCCAGAAGGTCGTGGGCTGGGCCGCCGTCGGATCCCCGAGGTACTCGTCCAGGATCTTGTCGTATTCCCCGTCGGCCTTGAGCTTGGCCAGCCCGTCGTTGAAGGCCGCCAACAGGTCGGCGTTCTTGCCCTTGTTCACGGCGAAACCATAGGAGCCGCCGGGTACCTTGTCGGTGACGGTCTTCAGACCATTGTTCTGCGCGATGCCGTAGGCAAGAACCGGGTAGTCGTCAAAGACGCCGACGGCGTTGCCTGACTTCACCAGTTCGTACATGCTCGCCGACTGGTCCAACGACTTGACCTTGAAGTCGTACTTCTTGGCAATCGACTTGGCGTAGGTCTCGCCTTCGGCACCGGTCTTCGCGGTGACCGTCTTGCCCTTGAGGTCCTCGTATCCCTTGATGTCGTCGTTGTCCTTGGCAACTGCCATCTGGACGCCCGACTCGAAGTAGGGCTCGGAGAAGTCGTAGACCTCCTTGCGTTCATCGGTGATGGACATGCCGGCGATGACGCCATCGACCTGGTTGGAAGTCAAAGCCTGCAGTGCCGCGTTGAAGCCGAGCGACCGGATCTCGACCTTGAAGCCCTGGTCCTCTGCCACCGCGCGGACAATATCCATGTCAATGCCGGTCAGTTCGCCGTCGGAACCACGGAATTCGAACGGCGCGAACGTGGTGTCCGTACCGATGACGAACGTCTTGCCTTCGACCGCTGAATTCCCGGAGTCAGCCGCTGAGGTATCGGCGGCTGCGCCCGTCGCTCCGAACAAAAGCGAGGCCACGGCCAGGAACGCCGCGACCACCAGCCCTGTTCGACGGCGCCCGGTGCGGGCCGCCCCCATGTGATGTCGCAAGTTCTGTACCCCGTTCGCTCGTGGTGCGGCCCGCCTTCACGGGTCTTGGACTCCCTTAGACAATAGAGCATGGTGACTCGGCTCACAGGGAATCTTCAGCGGCGCGTGCTAGATCCCCCCTGCTCCCTACGACCGCTACGGCGTGGCCGGGATCAGCCTGCTGGGTTGACCACCCGCGACGGAACACGAAAATCGGACTGCCGGACCAGTTTCATGCCACCGGGGCCGCGGATGACTGCGGCCCCGGCGGTATCGAATTCAAACACGAAATCCTCGCCGTACCCGCCGAAACCGTTGGGGTCGCGCGAGCGCAGCGTCCGGGCGTCCACATACTCCAACGGTTCGGTGAGCGCCGGGTCAGGGGCTGCGCCCAGGGACAGGCAATACAGCTTGCCGCCGAGTTCGACGATGTCCTGCACACCCCACAGTCCCGCGAACCGCCCGGTGAACCGGTCCAGCTGTCCAGGGGGGACATCGGCGTACGACGCCGGTGTTTCTGCGGCTGCCAAGGTCGCCAGGGCGATGAGCTGCTCACCCCAGGTCGTGGCTGGTCCGTCGATGGCGTTGGTCAGGACGCTGAGGGCAACACCGGTTTGGGGCAACGCCCAGCTGCGGCTGATGTGTCCTGGGTAGCCGCCGCTATGGCCGAAGGTTTCGTGTCCGTGGACCTTCTGCAGGATCATCCCCAACCCGTAGTCCCGGCCGGGCACCCCTGCCGGTTCGAGTTTCCGTTGCATGCGGCGTTTGGAGTGCTCGGAGACCGGAGACACCGCGTTCGGCCGTCCCGGACGCTGCGGTAGATGGGCCGAGAGGAAACGCACGACGTCGCCGGCGGTGGAGTAGAAGCCGGTCGCGGCACTCAGCGCCCCGGTATCCACATGGTCGATCGTGCATCGGTGCTCGAGCGTATAGGGCTCCCCCATGACGGCCAGCGCCCCGTACCCGGTAGCCAGCTCGGTGGCCCCATCGTCCAGATCCGGCCCGGTATGGGGCAGAGCCAACGGCTCGATCAGCTTTTCCCGAACGTACCCGCGGTAGTCCTGTCCGCTGGCGGCCTCGATGACCAGCCCCAGCAGGCCGTAGCCGATGTTCGTGTACTTGAAGTGGGTATGGCGCCCGATGACCCGACCACCGGCGGCGGTTTCGAGCAGGGCCCCGCGCCCGGGGAAGGGCCGGGACAGGGCCCAGAAGTCCGAATCCGTGCCATCGCGGGTCAACCCCGAGGAGTGGGAGAGCAGCTCGCCCACGGTGATCTGCCCCGCGTCCGTTCCCACAAGTTCGGGCAGATGGTCGGCGAGCGCGTCCTCAAGGGTCAGCGAGCCCTGTTCGGCCAGTTGGAGGATGGCGGTGGCCGTGAACATCTTCGAATGCGAGGCGATGCGGAACTGGTGCGCCTCCGTCAGCTCGGTGCCGGCGGCGACATCGGCGTAGCCGCCGCTCACCTCCCCGATGACCGTACCGTCGACGGCGACGGCCACCTGGTAGCCGGGTTGCCGGTCGAAGGAGCGCCGCTGCTCCAGATAGCGGGGGGCGTAGGCGAGGACGGATTCCCAGGCGGCGAGCGCGGGATTGGTTTCAACTGTCGGTTCTTCAGTGGCCATGGAACCATCCTGCCACTAGGGGTTTCTGCTGCCGTTCATCGTGCGGCAACCTACTGGTCTTCTGCCTGCGGTTGGCTCGAAGATATGGAATCCCCCCTGCCCGGCACCTCGCGCCGTTCACTGCTCAAAGGCGCGGCTTCCGTTTCGGCGTTTGCCGCCGCCTCGCTGATCGTTCCCCCCGCTTCCGCCATGAAGCCTCCCTCAGCCATCCCCTTGGCGGCCCGACGCCTGGCCCTGCCCTCCGGCATCTCCACCGGGGACGTCTCGACGCATTCGGCGGTCTTATGGTCCCGCGCCTCGGGCCCGGGCCGTCTGCACGCGGTGCTCCGTGCCGCCGGTCAGGATGGCGAGGCGCTCCGCGGACGCCATGCCCGCACGTTCCACCTGTCGGGTTCGCAGGCCCGGGCGGGCACCGATTTCACCGCCAAGCTGCACGCACGGCGACTCCCGGCGGGGATGCGCTTCGCCGTCGAGCTCTATTTCGAAGACGACCATGGCCGCCGCGGTGAGACCGGTCGCGGTTCCTTCGCCACGGCTCCCTCCCGCGGCCATCGGCATCGGCACGAAGCCGAGGCACAGAGTTTTGTCTGGACCGCGGATACCGCCGGGCAGGGGTACGGCATCAATGAGGAGATCGGCGGAATGCGTGGCTATGCGGCCATGCATGCCACACGTCCCGACTTCTTCCTGCACGCAGGCGACACCATCTACGCCGACGGCCCCCTCTCCGCCGAGATGGAGGAGCCCGATGGAAGGTTGTGGCGCAACGTCGTGACGGAAGAGGTCTCCAAGGTCGCTGAGACCTTGAACGAGTACCGGGGCCGCCACCGCTACAACATGATGGACGTGAATCTGCGAGCCATGTATGCCGACGTTCCCGTCATCGCCCAGTGGGATGACCACGAGACCATGAACAACTGGTACCCCGGGGAGATCATCGATGATCCGCGCTACACCGTCCGCCAGGTCGACACCCTCGCCGCACGCGCCCGTCGTGCCTGGCAGGAGTACATGCCCATCGCCGATGCGCGGGCCCTCCGCCCCGGGACGGGATTCGAACCGGCACGCATCTACCGCGAGGTCCAACGCGGTCCCCACCTGGATCTGTTCGCACTGGACATGAGGTCGCATAAAAGTCCGAACACCGCGGGGAAGGAACCACACGCAACCAGCATCCTCGGTGAGGAGCAGCTACAGTGGCTGATCCGTTCCCTGCGTCATTCGACGGCGACGTGGAAGGTCATCGGCAACGACCTGCCACTGGGACTCATCGTGCCCGATGGCGAGGGCCAGGAATCGATTGCCAACGCCGACCATGGTGCTCCCCTGGGCCGGGAACTCGAACTCGCCCACCTGCTCTCCGCGATCAAGAAGCACCGGATCAAGAACGTCGTGTTCCTCACCGGAGACGTCCACTACTGCGCTGCCCACCACTACTCACCCGAGCGCGCCGCCTTCCGCGACTTCACCCCCTTCTGGGAGTTCGTCGCCGGGCCCATCAATGCCGGATCCTTCGGACCCAACGAACTGGATATGACCTTCGGCCCGAAGGTCGACTTCCAGCAGGCCGGCCCGCCCTTGGGATCCCCCCGCTCGGGTGAACACCAATACTTCGGTCACGTCGATGTGTCCGGCGACGGTTCCGAATTCACGGTCAAACTCATCAACGCGAACGGCAGGGTGCAGTACACCAAGACCCTGGTGCCGGAACGGTAATCCGGCGGATGGAGGTTTTGGGCACCATGCGGGCAACTACTGCCCGCTGGTCCGTAAGGCTCAGAGCAGGCCCAGTGAGGTGACCGCCTCGCGCTCGGAAACCAGTTCGGCCACCGAGGCGTCGATCCGCTCCCGCGAGAACGCGTCGATGTCCAGCCCCTGGACAATGGAGTACTCGCCGCCGGCAGTGGTGACCGGGAAGGATGAGACCAGACCTTCGGGTACCCCGTAGGACCCATCGGAGACCACGGCCATGCTCGTCCATCCGGTCTCACCGGTCTGCGTGCACCAGAGGCGCATGTGCTCGATCGCGGCATTTGCTGCCGACGCTGCCGAGGAACCACCACGGACCTCAATGACCTCGGCGCCACGGTTGGCCACACGGGGGATGAATTCCTCCCGTGCCCAGGCCTGCTCCACGATCTCGGTAGCCGGGCGGCCGTCGATGTCGGCGTGTGTGAGGTCCGGGTACTGCGACGCCGAATGGTTGCCCCAAATGGCTAGGTTGCGGACGGAATCGACGGGGGCACCGGCCTTGGCGGCCAGCTGGGCGACAGCCCGGTTGTGGTCCAGCCGCGTCATGGCGGTGAAACGATCCGAGGGGATGTCGGGGGCGTGGGCAGCGGTGATCAGCGCGTTGGTGTTCGCCGGATTACCGACCACGACCACCCGCAGGTCATCCGCGGCGTGGGCATTCAGTGCCTTGCCTTGGACCGAGAAGATGCCGCCGTTGGCGGTCAGCAGGTCGGCCCGTTCCATGCCGGGGCCGCGGGGGCGTGCTCCCACCAGCAGCGCGAGGCTGGTTCCCTCGAATCCGCGGTTTGGATCGTCGAAGACCTCGACGCCGGCCAGAAGTCCGAACGCGCAGTCGGTGAGTTCCATGGCGGTGCCCTCGGCGGCTCGGGTGGCCTGTGGGACCTCCAGGAGGTTCAGTCTGACCGGAACGTCGGGGCCCAGGAGGGCGCCGGAGGCGATACGGAAGAGGAGGGAGTAGCCGATTTGTCCGGCGGCGCCGGTGACGGTGATCGTGACGGGCGAGGCCTGGCTGGTGGTGTCCATTCCGCCAGTCTAGGGCGAAGTCATGTCTGGCGTGCGGCGGGCATTCGAACATTTTTGAGTGGCCGGGTGTTTGTCTACTTCCGTTGGCAGCCTGCTCTGGGCATGCCGCGCGGTCGACTTCGAGAACCGCTGCTCGTCGTCAGACGAAAACGGGTTGGGCCAACCCGGGAATGGGTTTGACCACTCGTCTTCGCTGCGGTCACCGGGTGCCGATCCGTCCGTCGACGGGAAGCCGATAGAGTGTGCCTGGAGGTAGAAATGTTCCCCGAGGAAAGCATCAAGGAATACCTGGATCGCACGGCTTCACGTGCGCCCGCCCCCGGCGGCGGTGCCGCTGCCGCGCTGCAGTTGGCACAGGCTGCCGCGTTGATCGTCATGTCCGCCCGCTTCAGCACAGGGGCCACGTTCGCCGAACACGCCCCAATGGTCGAACGCGTTCTCGCCGATACCCAGCCGCTGATCGGCGAATGCCTTGACACCGGCGACGCCGATGCAGCGGCTTTCGCGAAAGTTGCCGACGCTTATGCTTTGCCACACGATTCCGACGAAGAGAAGAAGACCCGGACCGTGGAGATCCAGACTGCATTGGTCGGCGCAACAGAGCCTCCGCAGCGTTTGATCGAACTGGGACGGAGAATCTCAGGCCTCGGTGAACAGACACTCGAATGCGCTAATCGGAATATCCTCAGCGATATCGTGGCAGCCATGGCGGCCACGCGGGCTGCAGTGACGATCGCCCAGGCAACTCTGGAAATCAATCTGGTCAGCGTGAAGGATGAAGCCGCCCGAAAGACGATTGCCGAACGTATCCTTGGCGCCGATCCAGTTATTGACTTCTGCGACAACCTCACCAAAAGGATCCGGAAGGACATCCGCGCGTAGCCACTGTCTGGGCCGGACTCTGCCAACCGATGGGTTAGGCGACGACATTTTCAGTCGTGCCCCTTTGACGTGTGGCAAATAGCTAGCCCACAGCCGTCTCATCCAACGATCGTTTACCGAGACAGCAGGGGTTCACGCGACGAGATGATGTTCAGTCCAAGCGTCGATGAATCGCACCGGGTTTGATGGAGAAGCCCAAAATCCGGTGCGATTCACCGTCAAGGCGGAACCGGTCAGCCGTCCGGCTGACGGCTGTGGAACCGAAGACCAGAATCTGCCATCAGAAGTCCCGCTGGCGTCCGAAACTCGTTATACCTGCGAGACCGCAGAGGCCAGATTGCCCAGTGAGGACTCGAGGTCTTCCTGCGGGATAGCCGGAAAGCTAATCTGCTTCAAGACGTCCTTATCCGTGACCGAGCTCCAGTCGTACGTGACCGAAACCTTGGTGGAATCCGGTCCCTGGGGTTCAAGTTCCCAGATCCATTGCCACCCTGGGGGCTGCTGTCCCTGCGGGGCGGTTTCCCAAGCGAGAAGCTTGTTTTCGTCGAAACCAACGACATGGTTGTCCGTCTTATAGTCCCCACCCATTTTTTCCCAGCTCATGTTCATCGTAAAGATCTGGCCCACCGCAGTGATGCGGTCAGACTTGTCATCGGACTGGACCAATCCCGAACCATCGAGCTCGGCGTGCCTCTCCGGGTTGGAAAGGACACTGAAGATGGTGTCCGCCGGGGCATCAATGGTCCTCGATGCAGTGATTTCCTTTTCCGACATGGTCTGCTCCATTCTCTTGCACGAAACCGATCGCTCGACCGCATCCCTAGAACTAGGAACGGACTCGACACACTACGCCCAAAAACATCCTCGTCAACCGGAACCCGATGTGCCATAAGTGGTGTGCTTGAAAATTGCTCATGAGCCATGACTCCTCCGGCGAGAGAAGCCACCGGCCCCGCCCGGAGGTGGCCGGGAAATGGTGAATACAGAACCCATCCCCTGGGCACGAGTCCTCTGTCTTGATGGCTTGTCTCCCACGTAGCGACGTGGAGTAGGGCCCATATCGGGACTGACGTCAGAACAACACGCCGCTGGCGAACAGCCTGCGGGGCGCCAGCACCATGGCGTTGAATGGGACGCATGAGCGAATCCCCCATCGAACCGCAGCCTCCTGTCGCTGCCAAGGTCCCCGTCCATCGCACACATCACGGCGACACGTTCGTCGATGACTACGAATGGTTGCGCGAGAAGGAGAAGCCGGAGGTCATCGCCCACCTCGAGGCCGAGAACTCCTACGCCGAGGCGGTCACCGCCGGGCAGCAGGAGCTGCGCGATTCGATCTTCGCCGAGATCAAGGAGCGCACCGAGGAGACGGATCTTTCGGTTCCTGCCCGCAAACGCGGCTGGTGGTATTTCACCCGGACCGCCGAGGGCCAGCAGTATGCTGTGCACTGCCGCGTCGCCGCCACCGATACCGGGGACCCCGCCGCGGACTGGACCCCGCCGGTCATCGAAGCCGGGAAACCGTTCGGCGGCGAACAGGTGCTGATCGACGGCAATGCCGAGGCGGCAGGCCAGCCGTTCTTCGCGCTCGGCGGGCTGGCCGTCACCGAGGACGGCAACCTGCTCGCCTACGCCCAGGACAACGCCGGTGACGAACGATTCACCCTGCGCATCAAGAACCTGACCACCGGCGAGCTACTTCCCGACGTCATCGAGAACGTCTTCTACGGGCTGGCCTTCTCCCCCGACGGCACCCGGGTCTACTACACGGTGGTCGACGATTCCTGGCGCCCGAACCAGATCAAGGCCCACACCCTGGGCCAGGATCCCTCCGGCGACGTCGTCGTGCTCCAGGAGGACGATCCGGGCATGTGGATGGGGTTCGACCTCTCCCCCGACCAGCAGGAACTGCTGATTTCCATCGGCAACTCCGAATATGCCGAGACCCATTCGCTGGACCTGGTCGACCCGCTCGCCGCTCCCCGCCTATTGCTGGGCCGCGAGGCACACATCCTGCATGGCATGGATCCGGTGACGGTCGATGGCGAGCGCGCCTATCTGCTCACGCACAACCTCGACGCCGAGAACAACATGGTCTCCCTGGTCGCCGCCGACGAGTTCTCCAAGCCGTTGGCCGACCAGGAGTGGGCCACGGTCTTCGCCCACCGCGAGGACGTGAAGATCGAGGGCACCGCGGTCACCGCCACGCATGCCATGGTTTCCGTCCGCCAAGACACCATCGAACGGATCCAGGTCCTGCCGCTGGCCGGACTGGGCACCGAGGCCCAGACCGCTGTCACCGAACCGGACTTCGACGAGGAGCTCTACACCTGCTCACTGGCCGGAGCCGAATACGACTCCCCGGTCATCCGTCTGGTCTACACCAGCTTCCTGGTCCCGCCGCGCATCTACGACTACACGCTGGATTCCGGGGAGCTGTCCCTGCGCAAGGAGACCCCCGTGAAGGGCGGGTACAACGCCGGTGACTACGTGGCCGAGCGCGAATGGGCCACCGCCGCCGACGGGACCCGGATCCCCCTCTCGGTCATCCGCCGTCGCGAAATCTCCCGGAATGGCTCCAATCCGGCGCTGGTCTATGGCTACGGCAGCTACGAGATGAGCATGGACCCCGGTTTCTCGATCCCGAGGCTTTCCCTGCTGGATCGTGGCGTTGTCTTCGTCATCGCCCATGTGCGCGGGGGTGGCGAGTTGGGGCGTCACTGGTACGACGACGGCAAGAAGCTGGAGAAGAAGAACTCCTTCACCGACTTCATCACCGCGACCGAACACGTGGTGGCCACCGGGTGGGCCCACCCGCGCCGTGTCGTGGCGATGGGCGGATCGGCCGGCGGCCTGCTCATGGGCGCCATCGCCAACCTTGCACCGCAGCTGTATTCCGCGATCGTGGCGCAGGTGCCGTTCGTCGACGCCCTGACCAGCATCCTGGACCCGGAGCTGCCGTTGTCGGCCCTGGAGTGGGAGGAATGGGGCAACCCGATCACCGACGCGGACGTCTACGCGTACATGAAGTCCTACACCCCGTACGAGAACATCGCCGCGGTGCAATACCCGAAGATCGCCGCCGTCACGAGCCTGAACGACACCCGGGTGCTCTACGTCGAACCGGCGAAATGGGTGCAGCGGTTGCGTGACATCAGCACCGGCAGCGAACCGATTGTGCTGAAGATCGAAATGGATGGCGGACACGGCGGCGCCTCGGGCCGCTATGAGGCGTGGAAGGACCGGGCTTGGGATTACGCCTTCGCCCTCGACGCGCTCGGTGCCACCGAACGCATCTAGTCCTGTAGCAGCCCGGGGCCGGCCTGTAGGGCTGGCTCCGGGCTGAACGGCCAGTCCTGGTGATGCGTCCACGGCACCGCAACCACTTGAACTTCGTCCTCATGGGCGATGCGCCCCGGCGATGCCGTGACCAGTTCGGTCCACGGAATTCCGTAATGATCCAGTAGCTCCAGATACGGGGCGGCGAGTTCCGACAGGTGCCTTGCCGATTCCTTGAACCAGGAACAGGCACCGGGGTTCGCCTCCCGGTCGTAGCATTCAGGTGATGCTTCCGTCGGGTTCGGATGTGCCGCGTTGGCCCGATCGTTCGCGCCGCGGAGCCAGCGCTCGTCAGCGGCGGAAAGCAGCCCCTCCCCCGAGAGCCCGTTCGCCATCGCGAAAAACACCCGGGTAGGCGCCACGCCGGTTCGGTACGGCGCTTTGGAATCGGCGGTAACGCTGCATCCGGCGATTCTACAATCGACAACGTGACTGCGTCATAGTGTCCCCTGCCGATATCCATGGCTTGACTTGAATCACAATTCAGGATTACCTAATGAACGTTCAGTAATTCGTGGATGGAGTCCCAGCATGACCGAAACCGACATCGACGCGGCGGCAGCGGAAACCGCCCCGCAGCATGCCGTGCTCACCAACGACCACGCCTCGGAATGGCTCGGGATCAAGGTCGTCCACGTCGACGAGGGCGAGGCCACGATCACCATGACCCTGCGTCGTGAAATGCTCAACGGCTTCGGCATCGGACACGGCGGAATGATCTTCGCCTTGGCCGACACCGCCTTCGCGATGGCGTGCAACCCCGCTGAAGGCTCCGAGGACACCGTCACCGTCGCCTCGGGCGTGGACATCAACTTCATGAAGCCGGGGCTGCCGGGCCGCCTGCTCACCGCTGAGGCCACCCGCCGGCATCAGTCCGGGCGTAGCGGCCTGTACGACATCCAGATCCGTCAGACCACACCGGAGGGCGGCGAGGAAATCGTTGCGGAATTCCGGGGTCGTTCGCGCACCGTCCCCAAGCGCTAGATGCCCGACGTCGGTCAAGCCACCGACGTCACGCCTCTTCCACCCCACCCAGCTATCACCAAAGGGCCAGCAATGACGCACACAGTCCCAGAAACCGAACTCTCCAACCCGCTCGATCCCGAAGAGACGATGAGCCGGGACCAGATCGAGTCCCTTCAGCTCACCCGGTTACAGGACACCATCGCCTACGCCTATGACCGTGTCCCGCTCTATAAGGAGAAGTACGACGCCGCGGGGGTCCACCCGACGGATCTGAAGGAACTCTCCGATCTCGCCAAGTTCCCCTTCACCGATAAGGAGGACCTGCGCAAGACCTACCCGTTCGGCATGTTCGCCGTGCCGCAGCACGAGGTCGCACGAATCCACGCATCCTCCGGCACCACCGGCCGGGCCACCGTGGTCGGCTACACCCGGTCCGACCTGGACGACTGGGCCAAGCTCGGCGCCCGCTGCATGCGCCTGTCAGGAATCAAACCGGGCTGGAAGGTTCACAACGCCTACGGTTACGGTCTGTTCACCGGAGGACTCGGCGCCCACGCGGCTGCCGAACGGCTGGGCACCACCGTCATCCCGATGTCCGGCGGCCAGACCGAGAAGCAGATCCAGCTGATCACCGACTTCGCCCCTGACGCCATCCTGTGCACCCCGACCTACCTGCTGACCATCGGCGACGCCATGCAGCGCAAGGGCATCGATCCCCGCTCCACTTCCTTGAAGGTCGGCGTCCTCGGCGCCGAGCCGTGGACCGAGGAGATGCGCCACGAACTCGAGGTCATGTTCGATATCCACGCCTGCGACATCTACGGCCTCTCCGAGGTCATGGGCCCGGGCATGGCCGGCGAATCGAATCAGACCAAGGACGGCAACCACATCTGGGAGGACCACTTCCGCCCGGAAATCATCGACGCCTTCGACCCCTCACAGGTCCTGCGCGACGGCGAACACGGCGAGCTGGTCTTCACCTCGCTGACCAAACAGGCCCTGCCGATCATCCGCTACCGCACCCACGACCTGTCCCGCCTGATGCCGGGCACCGCCCGCCCGGGCCACCGCCGCATGGGCCGCATCACCGGACGGAGCGATGACATGATCATCCTGCGTGGCGTGAATCTCTTCCCCAGCCAGATCGAGGAGATCGCCCTGAAGGTCGACGGGCTATCACCACATTTTCAGCTCGAAATCACCCGTCCGAACCGGATGGACGAGCTCGCCGTGAAGATCGAACGCCAGATCGACTGCACCTCCGACCGGGCCGTCGAGGCCAGCCGTGAACTGCAGAAGCTCATCAAGATCCACGTGGGCTCTAGCTGCCGGATCGATGTGGTGGACCCCGAGTCGTTGCCGCGCTCGGTGGGTAAGCTGCGACGCATCTACGACCTGCGCGACAAGTAGGATCGTCGGCATGCCCACCACCGCCAGCAGACCCTCCGGGGCCAAACGTGGCCGCCCCGGCCACGACCAGGATTCCGTCCTGTCCATCGCCGTCCAGGTCTTCAACAGATACGGATACGACGCAACGTCCATGGGGACGCTGGCGGACAATCTGGGTATCAGCAAATCGGCGATCTACCACCATGTCCCTTCCAAGGGCGACCTGTTGGACCGAGCCCTGGACGAGGCCCTGGTGCCGTTGGAGGCGTTGGATCAGGATCCCCGCGCCTCCAACGGCACCGCCGGCCAGCGTCTCGAGTTCATCCTGCGTTCGACGATCCGGGTACTGATCGACCGCCAACCCTATGTGACCCTGCTGCTGCGTCTACGGGGGAACACCGAGATCGAACGGCTGGCGTTGGAACGCCGACGTGCCGTGGACCGGCGCCTGGCCCGGCTGGTGGTCGACGCGCAGCAGGAGGGCTCGCTACGCCAGGACATCGATCCGCGCACCACCACGCGCCTGTTGTTCGGAACGATCAACTCGCTCGTGGAGTGGTACCGCACCGATGGCCCGTCCACTCCCGAGCAGGTCGAGGAAAACGCGATCGCGATGATGCTCGATGGCCTGCGCGCCTGATTCTGGCGGCACCCGGACCTCGTCCTGATCAACGCTTGGATTCGAGTGCGGCAACGCTCCGGCGGTACCATTGATAGGTTCCCTTCGTGTGGCCCATCGCCCACGCCTGCTCCCATCCGTTCGATAGGCATTCTTCGTGGACCAGCTCTTCCAGACCCTCTTCAACCAGGCCGCTGGCACCGACACTGCAACGATCCTCGCGCTCGATGCGCTCAGTGTGCTGCTGACCGGGATCGCCCTGTTGTTGCTGGCTCGCCGCAACGACCTCGGCTGGTGGTTCCAGATCATCGCCGTCTTCGCCGGGCCGATGGTGATCGCGCTGCAATTCGGTTTCGACGGCTTCTTCAAGGCCGTTCCCTACCTGCTGGTCCCAATCTATGGTCTGTGGCGCTTCAGCAAGTACCGGTTGCACGGGAAGTTCGGCCGCTCGGTCGAGGTCAGGGCGTTCACTGCTTCGTCGCTCGTCTGGGGCTTCGTCATCACCCTTCTCATTGCCTTTGCCTCCGCCCTTCCCACGATCTTCAGCGGGCAGAGCCTGGGCAGCATCCAAATCAGCTTCTGGTTGACCCTGGTTTTTTCCGCCTTGGTTCCCGCCGGCTTGGTGGGCGTGGCCAACGGCTTCCGCTGGGCATGGCTCGTGGTGGCGGCTTCCGCCGTCGCCCAGGTAGCCGTCTACTTCGGCAACCAGCCGGCCTTCGCCACACTCGGCGTGCTCGTCCTGCAGTTCGGCGCGTCGCTCTTCGGCTGGTGGTCCTGGCGTCAGCTCCCGGCCGAAGCCATCCAGGACGACGCAGCGGAGTACCCGCCGAGCCCCTACCAGGAGGCCTAGCCTACATACGGCCGCCAGTGCCACCGCGGCGTAGTTGCCTTCTGACCCATGGCCACCGACGAAGAAATCATGAAGCACCATGAGGAGGACCCGGAAGCCGACGTGTGGGTCACCGGACCTCTCGTTCCACGACCCATCGTCATTGCGGAGCCGGATCCCACCTGGCCTGCTGTCTTCGAACAGGTTGCGTCACGCATCCGCGCTGCACTTGGTCTCGAGGCGCTGGCGGTGGAGCACGTCGGTTCCACGGCGGTTCCCGGTTTACCGGCCAAGCCGGTCATCGACATCGATGTGACCGTCGCCGACCCTACCGACGAATCCTCCTACCGCGAGGCGTTGGAGGGTGCGGGGTTCACACTGGTCGTCCGCGAGCCGGTCTGGCACGGTGCTTTCGGCTCAAGACCCCGGATGCCATGGTGCATGTCTTCGGCCCCGACTGCCCCGAAACGATCCGCCACCGACTCTTTCGCGACTGGTTGCTCCGCCACCCCGAGGATCGCGAACTGTACGTCGAGGCCAAACGCTCCGCAGCAGCGGCAACGCTGGCCGAAGGTGGCGTCGTCATGGACTACAACCGGCGCAAGGAAAACACCATCCGGGCCATCTACGAACGCATCTTCAGCGACTCGGGCCTGACAGCTACGGATGGCTGAAGCCACTGCCCGCTGGGCGGCTGACCTCAGCCCGGCAGGATGTCCAGGGGCGCGGCTTCGGGTGCCGGGTCCGTGGCCAGCCGGGCCCAGAGCGCGGTATCGAAACGTTCCCAGGCTCCGCCGTCGTCCTGGTAGCGAAGCTTCTGCCGTTCGACACCCTCGCGAATGAATCCCGCAGCCGAGGCGACGGCCCCGGAGGCCGGGTTGTTCAGCCGGTGCCCCAATTCCAGCCGGTACAGGCCCCACGCCTCGAAACACAAGCCGGCGAGCGCAGCCACTCCGGCGGCAGCCAGTCCCTGCCCCCGCGCCGACGGTGCGACCCAATAGGACACCCAACCGGTCTGGTGCCTCCATTCCATGCCGGACACCATGACGTTTCCGATGGCTTCGCCGTCCACGTCGATGGCCAGGGCCTGCAGCGTCACCGGGTCCGGACCCTGGTCTTGTGCCTCGTCGGCAGACGGTTCGGAGGCACCAGCGCGCGGAGCCATGATGTCCAGCCATTCGCGGGCACCAGCGGCATCGGAGATGGGCCGTGCCGACTGTCCAGCCATGTCGGCGGCGGCAAAGGACCGGATCACCGAGGCGATGTCTTTGTCGCTGAAGGTCCATGGGCGCAGGACGGCCAGCCGGCCCGCGACGGTTTCGGAAGTCTGGCTCATGCACTTCACCCTACGTACCACTCATCGCATCCGGAACGTCTGCTTCATGTCGGTACCATGTCAGCGGTTCTGGGATCGGGGGGCTACCGTCCGGTAACTTGGTTTTCAGCAAGCAATGACGCTGCGGTTCCTCCCCGGTGCCCGCGTTGCGACGTGACGGATCATTCAACGGCGAAAGAGGTCACCCATGACAACCACCCAGCACGCATCCACGGCAGCGGACGCTGCCAAGGCCCAGGAATCGGCAGGGGCCACCACCACGACCGCCGGGCACATGATCGTTGAGACGCTGGTCTCGCACGGGGTGGAGCGGGCCTACATCGTTCCCGGTGAAAGCTACCTCGACGTCCTGGACGGGCTGCACGACTCCCCCATCGACACGGTCGTCTGCCGCCACGAAGGCGGCGCCGCATATATGGCCGAGGCCGACGGCAAGATGAATCCGCGCCCGGGCATCGCCATGGTCACCCGCGGCCCCGGGGCGGCCAATGCCCACGTCGGTCTGCACACCGCCTGGCAGGATTCCACCCCGATGGTCCTGTTCGTCGGGCTCATCCCCTTCGAACACCGCGAAAAGGAGGCC
>JBBSRM010000001.1:0-83558 GCA_038243055.1 Actinomycetales bacterium | reverse complement strand
CCGGGAAGCAGATAATCCACCCAGGTGTTTGCCTCCAGGAAGTCGTCCCACTTACCGGGGGCCATCTGCCCCTTGGCGGCCAGGCCTGAAATCATCCACCACAGAAGGGCCACGATGGCCAGGGCGCCGATGATGTTGATGATGAGGATGTTCCGCCGTGACTTGGGGCCTGGCGCGTCGAACAGTACTGATGCGCTCATTGGGACACCGCCAGTTTCTTGGAGAGCCAGGTGGTTAGCAGGCCGACGGGGATCACGATGATCACGAAGCCGGCTGCGAAGGTCAGGAAGACCGGGATGACGATGTCGGCGCGGACGTCGAGGATGGCGTTCATCGTGGCGGATGCCTCGATGGACACCGAGCCGACGGCGGCGACTGTGGAGTTCTTGATCAAGGCAATCAACACGTTGCCCAACGGGACGATGGCCCCGCGGAAGGCCTGCGGCAGGATGACCATGCGGGCCGCGGGCATGAAACCCAGCCCGATGGCACGGGCTGCCTCGGCCTGCCCCTGTGGGACGGTGTTCACTCCCGAGCGGATGGCCTCACAGACGAAAGCCGCGTGGTAGATGGCCAGGCTCATGATCGCCAGGCGGAAGAAGTTCTCCTGGAACCCCCCGCCCAGGTCAAGACCGAGCTGGCCGTTCAGCGCCAACACCCCGAACAGGATGATGATCGTCAGCGGGGTATTGCGGATGACGTTGACATAGGAGGTGCCGATTGCCGCGAAGCTGGCCACGGGGGAGATGCGCATCATGGCCAGGAGGGTGCCCAGGATCAGGGAACCGATCGCCGCGAAGAAGGTCAACTCGATGTTGACCCATAGCGCGCCGGGAATGTCGTACTCCGTGAAGATTGAAAGGTAATTATCCACTGTCTGCCTCTATTTGGGTTGCCGCGGAGGTGCGGCACCATGGGGCGGGCTACCGGGTGGGGCCGTGGGGCCCCACCCGGCAAGGGGGGATGTTCCGGTAGTAGCCGGCGGGGCATCCCCGGGAGCTGCTAGGAGCAGTGATCCGGCGTCGGCGGGTTCAGCTTGGCGTTGGGCTCGTAGCCGGTGCCCTCCGTGTTCGAATCCAGCGCCTTCTTCCAGTCACCGGAATCGATCATCTTGGAGATCGCCTTGTTGATGTCCTCGCACTTATCCGAACCCTTGGGGATGCCGACACCGTACTTTTCTTCGGTGAACGGCTTGCCCACGATCTCGAATTTGCCCTGGTACGCCGGCTGGGCGGCCAAACCGGCGAGGATGATGTCATCGGTGGTCACCGCGTCGATGGTGCCGCCTTCCATCTGCGTCACGCACTCCGCGTAGCCCGGAAGCTCCTGGAGGTTGACCTTCTTGGCGTACTTGTCCTTCACCTTGCGCGCCGAGGTCGAGCCGGTGACGGAGCACAGGTTCTTGCCGTCGAGATCCTCCGGGGTCTTGATGCCGCTGTCCTTCTTCACCAGCAGGTCCTGACCGGCGATGAAGTATGGTCCGGCGAAGTCAACGACCTTCTCGCGCTCATCGGTGATGGAGTAGGTGGCAACGATCATGTCGACCTGATTGTTCTGCAACATGGTTTCGCGGTTCGCCGACGGTGCCGAGACGAACTCGATGTTCTTCTCGTCGTAGCCCAGCTCGCCGGCGACGTACTTGGCGACATCGACATCGAAGCCCTTGTAGTCGTTGCCGTCCTTGAAGCCAAGACCCGGCTGGTCGAACTTGATGCCGATCTTGACCTTGTCGCCGTCGCCGTCGCCGCCGCCATCGTCGCTCGAGCCGCCACCGCATGCGGTCAGGGTCAGTGCCGCTGCAGCAGCCATGGCGGCCATCGCGTAGTGGGTCTTGCGCATGTGCTTCTCCTTGTGTTGTGACCGGGGCAGTGATGCCCGATCGCGAGTGTTCCAGTCCCTCCCGGGGCCGGGTTAGTTGTTGGTGATGAGTTTCCCGAGGAAGTCCTTGGCCCGGTCGCTTTGCGGGTTGGTGAAGAACTCGGTGGGGGTGGCTTGTTCGACGATCTGTCCATCCGACATGAAGACCACCCGGTCGGCGGCCTTTCGGGCGAAGCCCATCTCGTGGGTCACCACGATCATGGTCATCCCCTCCTTGGCCAGGCCGACCATCGTGTCGAGCACCTCCTGGATCATTTCCGGGTCCAACGCCGACGTCGGCTCATCGAAGAGCATGACCTTAGGACGCATCGCCAGCGCCCGGGCGATCGCCACACGCTGCTGCTGGCCACCGGAGAGCTGCGCGGGCAGCTTGTCCTTCTGATTCGCCACCCCGACGCGTTCGAGTAGTTCCATTGCCCGCTTGCCGGCCTCGGCCTTCTTCATGCCCCTGACCTTGATCGGCCCCATCGTCACGTTCTCGAGAATGGATTTATGGGCGAAGAGGTTGAAGGACTGGAAGACCATGCCGACGTCCGCGCGAAGCTGGGCCAGGGTCCTGCCCTCTTCGGGAAGCTTCTTGCCGTCGATGTAGATGGCGCCGTCGTCAATGGTCTCGAGCCGGTTGATGGCACGGCAGAGGGTGGACTTGCCGGAACCGGAAGGGCCCAGGACGACCACGACCTCGCCGCGCGCGACTTCGAGGTTGATGTCCTGTAGCACGTGGAGGGCACCGTAGTGCTTATTGACCTGTTCGAGCTTGACGACCGGGGAGCTCGACGAGGCCTCGGTGCCGGTGCGGGATGGATTGCTCATGCCATGACACTAGCCGATGTAACCCAGCACACCATGGGGCGCAACCGCGTAGTGACCGAATCTTTACAAACCCCGGCACCGGTCGACTTCCGGCACTTGTCGACGACGATAGGCTGGACCCATGCCAGACTCTTCAAACCCACGTCAGACGATCAATGCACTGCGCGAAATCGCTCGTCGAAAAGGGGCGGTGGTCTTGCGACGAGACCAGGCCAACGTCGACCAGTCCGACCGGATGCTGCTGGAATCCAAGCCGTCAAGCGAGGACTTCACCCACACCGATCCCTGGCGCGTGTTACGGATCCAGAGTGAGTTCGTCGAGGGCTTCGGCACCTTGGCCAAGCTCGGTCCGGCGATCAGCGTCTTCGGCTCGGCGCGCACGCAGCAGGACTCGGAGCGGTATCAGCAGGGCGTGGACGTGGGACGTCTGCTCGGTGAAGCGGGATTCGCCGTGATCACCGGGGGAGGCCCCGGGGCCATGGAGGCCGCCAATAAGGGCGCCTGCGCCGCCGGTGCGGTGTCCGTGGGCCTCGGGATCGAGTTGCCGTTCGAGACCGGGATGAATGAATGGGTCGATCTCGGGGTGAATTTCCGGTACTTCTTCGTTCGCAAGACCATGTTCGTCAAATACTCGCAGGGATTCGTGGTCCTCCCCGGTGGTTTCGGGACCCTGGATGAACTCTTCGAAGCACTCACCCTGGTCCAGACACAAAAGGTCACCAGCTTCCCGATCGTTCTGGTCGGCACCGCCTACTGGGGTCCGCTGGTCGATTGGTTGCGCGACACCGTCGCCGAGGAGGGCGCCATTGCCGCCTCCGATCTGGACCTCATCCACCTGACCGACGACGTGGAGGACGCGGTCCGTCAGGTCGTCCGCGGCGGGCAGCCGCCGGCAGGCAAGGCCTAGGGCATGCAGTACCTTCTGGCGTTCGTCGGGGTCCTGCTCATCGGAGCGATGGTCTTCTTCGCGGTGGGCACCCGGCGCCGCCTGCCGGGGTCTGACCTGGAGCAGACCGACGGGATCCTGGGGCTGGCCGAGCCGGTCCCATCCCTTCCGCCGGTTCTGCTTCCCGATCGTCCCGGGCCGCAGGATATCGCCCGCATGCGCTTGGGCGTGGGGTTGCGCGGCTACCGCTGCGACCAGGTCGACGAGGTCATCGGAGTGCTCGCCGAGGAAATCGGACGGCTTAATGACGAACTCGATGCGACACGGCTTGGGCCTGTGATTAGCGCCACGGGAGAATCTCCTGAATAATGTGAAATGCAGGTTGAACAAGAACGGGGTGGTGTTTGCCGTCCTCGTCAGAGACGATCCGCGGGCCCGGTGGGACCGTGACATGCAGGAAGGAAGTCAGCATTAATGGCTGCGATGAAACCGCGTACCGGGGATGGCCCCATGGAGGTTACCAAGGAGGGTCGTAGCCTCATCATGCGGGTTCCGATTGACGGCGGAGGACGCCTGGTAGTGGAACTGAACGCCGCGGAGGCTGCCGAGTTGAAGGCCTGCCTCGTGGGCGTCACGGAGTAGTTCCCCCCACGATTCTTCAAACAGAAAGGCAGGAACGGCATTCGCCGTGTTCCTGCCTTTTTGCCTGCCCGGAACCCTGCCGAGGTTCGGGAGTCCCGGATTAGCTGGTGCGGACCGCCAAGAGCAGCCCGCTGCCGGTGGGGACGGTGCTGACCACCAGGTTCTCGTTGTCGCGGAGCATGCGTCCGACGTTCCTGGCCGCGACGGTGCTGCGGTCGCGTACGGCCGGCTGGGGAACGCGGTCGCCATCGAGTGCGTCGTTGATGATGAGCATCCCGCCCGTGCGCAATAAGCGGACCCCGTGCTCGGCGTACTCCACGAGATTCTGCTTATCGGCGTCGATGAAGACCAGATCGTAGGCGCCGTCGGTCAGGCGGGGGAGCACGTCCCGGGCCCGTCCTCCGATGGTGCGGGTGCGGTTGGCGGGGATACCGGCATCCAGATAGGCCTGGCGTGCCGCGTTGAGATGGTCGACGTCGATGTCGATCGTGGTGAACACCGCCTGCGGGGAGAGCCCGCGCAGCAGACTCAGGCCCGAGACGCCGGCACCGGCTCCGACCTCGACGACGGTGCGGGCCTTCGAATTGGCGGCCAGGACCTGCAATAACGAGGCAATGCCCGGGCCCACGGGATCCACACCCAGTTCATAGGCGCGTTCCCGTGCACGGGTGATCACGTCGTCCTCGACGGGCAGTGCTTCGGTATAGGACCAGCTACTGTGCTTGTCGGAGCTCATGGGGTGCGATGTTCCTCGGTTCGTGGTTGCGCGGCGGGGACCATACGGTCCCGGACCATCCTAGCGTCGCCACCGGTTCGCCGCTGCGGCGGCATATGCCCAGTACTTGTTCAGCCTGCTCACAGGATGATCGGGAAGAATTGACACCGTGATTGTCAAACGAAGCAATGAAGACGGAGCCGTGGCCCCGCGTGCCGAGCAGGAGCTGGAAGTCCCGTCCTGGGACGAAATCGTCCAGAACCACTCCTCCAAAGTCTTCCGACTGGCTTACCGCCTGACGGGCAACCGGTTCGATGCCGAGGATCTGACCCAGGAGACGTTCGTGCGTGTCTTCCGCTCGCTGCACAACTTCACCCCGGGAACGATCGACGGATGGCTCCACCGGATCACCACCAACCTCTTCCTCGACCAGGCCCGCCGTCGGAACCGCATCCGTTTCGACGCCCTCGCCGAAGACGCCGAAACGCGTCTGCCCGGTAAGGATCCCGGCCCGGAGCGGACCTTCGAATTCAACAACCTCGACGTCGACATCCATCTGGCCCTCGATGAGTTGGCCCCCGAATTCCGTGCCGCCGTCGTGCTGTGCGATCTGGAGGGCCTGTCCTACGAGGAGGTGGCCGAAACCCTTGGCGTCAAACTGGGCACCGTCCGTTCACGCATCCACCGTGGCCGTTCGCAACTGCGCGTCAAGCTGGCCCATCGCGCACCCAAACCCACCGCAACCCAGAACCGACCCAAGGTGGGGCCCGCGGTATCCGAGGCGCGCTGACGATGCATCGACACGGTAAACGCATCGACGGCTATCTCGACGGGGAGCTCAACGAGCGCCAGCGGGCGGCGTTGGAGCAGCACGTCGGGCTCTGCGCCGACTGCCGGCTGAGGCTGGAGGATCGCCGTCGACTCAAACGCAGGCTGCAGTCGCTGAGCACCGCAGCCGACGAAACCACGCCCGACGATGAGCTCATGGGGCGGTTGCGCCAGAGCCCGTGGTCCCCGGAGGCCCCGACGGCGTTCGCCGATGCGGCCCTCGACGCCGACGGGCACAGCTCGCGTCTGCGCTCCCTGGCTCCGGCCCTGGCGGCGACCGCCGTGGCCGCCATGCTGACCGCCGTGGTGTGTGCCGCGTGGATGCTCGGTGGAACCGTCCAGGACGCAGCCGACGGCCACGGACCGCTGGCTGCACCGTGGTCGGGGACGGAAACGGAATTGAGCCGGTCCGACCTGGGCGCCCTGCGGGCGGCAGGCTGGAATTGCCCGAACATGGCCCCCACGGGGCTGGAACTGGTCCGGGCCACGGGCAGCCGAACCGGGGGGATCGATCATGTGACGCTCGAATTCTCCGGCGACAGCGGCGAGGTGGTGCTGACCGAGTCGCGGACCCGGAACGCCGAACTGCTGAAATCATCGCTGTTCCAGCCGGCCGCTGCGCCGGAGCGGACCAGCACCCACGCCGTCGGTACGGCACCATCCCAACTGCAGAGCATCGACGGTGAAACCGTCTCCGTGGCCACCGTTGAGGGTGGGCTGGAACTTGATATGCAAAATGCCACCTACGCGCTGCGGTCCTCGATGGATGGGCCGGGCACCGCCGCGGTGAAGAGTCGGATCGTGGCCACCGAACATGCCCGTCTGGCCCCGCATGCCGAGGGGACCGAAGGAATAATGGCCCGGCTGGGGCGCGGAATGTCGCGGCTGCTGGTCCTGGACACGGATTATTGATGTCGGCACGGGACGTGGAAGTTATGCCGCAGCGCGGCCCGACCGGGTCGTGGAGTTCGGGACTGCGGCGCCGACCGGGTAATCTCTAGACGTGTTCGGAATTAACGGTGGCGAGTTCCTGATTCTCGTGGTGTTGGCGGTCTTCGTGCTGGGCCCTGACAAACTCCCGGTCTATGCGCAGCAACTGGCGCGCCTGGTGAAGGAAGTGCGCAAGATGGCCACCGGCGCCAAGGAGCAGCTCCGGGAGGAAGTCGGCGACGAGATCGCCGATATTGATTGGCGCAAGCTCGATCCCCGGCA
Organism: Actinomycetales bacterium; assembly: GCA_038243055.1. Lineage (GTDB taxonomy): Bacteria > Actinomycetota > Actinomycetes > Actinomycetales > Micrococcaceae > Arthrobacter_H. The sequence continues at coordinate 76,584 of JBBSRM010000001.1, read as the reverse complement.
ATACGACCCCCGCAAGATCATCAAGGACGCACTGCTGGACGACGCCGACGACGTCGTGGCTGCCGCCCGCGAACCGTTGCCTGCTGCAGGGCGCCAGAAGGCTCTGGCCGCTTCCGGACCCGAACGGACCGGCGGAGATGCGCTCCAGACCAACGAGGCGGCCCCCTTCGACCTTGAGGCCACCTGAGCCCACGGGTGATGCCGCCGCATCGGTCGGGGTACGCAACCCGCCCGGGCCGCGGGTGCCGCTCAGTCCTCGCGCGGAGTGACCTCCAGCTTCAAGCCCGAGAGTCCGCGGGGGCGGTGCGTCAGCTTCCGGGCGATCGCTGCGATTTCGCGGGCCGCAGCGGAGTCCGGATCGGCCACCACGATGGGGGTCCCGGCATCGGCTGACTCGCGCAGGCTCTGATCCAGCGGTACCTCGCCGAGCAAGGGGACCTCCGTTCCCAGCGAGGCGGCCAGCCGCTCGGCCAACAACATTCCACCGCCGGAGCCGAAGGGGTGGGCGCGGGTTCCGTCGGGCAGTTCGAACCATGACATGTTCTCCACGACCCCGATGACCTGCTGACCGGTCTGGCTCGCCAGGGCCCCGGCCCGTTCGGCGATCGAAGCCGCCGAAGCCTGGGGTGTGGTGGCCACCAGGATCGAGGAACCGGGCAGCAGCTGGCCGACGGAGATCGCCACGTCGCCGGTTCCCGGAGGCAGATCGAGCAGCAACACGTCCAGATCGCCGAAGTGGACGTCGGTCAGGAACTGTTCCAAGGCGCGGTGGAGCATGGGGCCGCGCCAGATGACCGGTTGGTTCCCCTCGATGAACATGCCGATGGAGATGACCTTCACCCCGTGGGCCACCGGTGGCAGGATCATTTCGTCCATCCGGGTCGGCGCCTGGGTGATGCCCATCAGCCCCGGCACCGAAAAACCGTGGACGTCGGCATCGATGATGCCCACGCGCAGCCCGGCGGCCGCCATGGAGCAGGCCAGGTTCACGGTCAGACTCGATTTGCCGACCCCTCCCTTGCCGCTGGCCACCGCGATGACCCGGGTCAACGACCCCGGCTCGCTGAAGGGGATAGCGTGGCGTTTCAAGCCGCTCTTCAAGGCGCCGCGCTGCTCGGGGGACATGACCCCCAATTCGACCTGCGCCTCGGTGATGCCCGGCACCGAGCGGACGGCAGCTGCCGTGTCCTCCATGATCGTCTGGCGCAGTGGGCAGCCGGAGATGGTCAGCAGGACACGCACGTGGGCGGTGCCGTCCTCGTCGACCCGTACGGAATCGACCATGCCGAGTTCGGTGATCGGCCGGCGGAGTTCGGGGTCCTGGACCCCGGATAGAGCCTCGAGGACGGCCGCCTCACGCGGGCCTGTGGTGCTGGGTTCGGTCAAACTACTCGGTGTTCCCTTCGTTGTCGGTCCCGGTCCCGTCTGCGTTCGTGCGGTCCGGGCGGGGCGCCCGCACGCGCGGCAACGTGGTGGTCGCCTCGGAGACCTTCTCCTTGCGCTTGGGCGCCTTGCCGCGTAGCCGGATGTCTTCGCCGTCGTTGGATTCGACGAGCTCTTCGAGCGCGGAGCGCAATTCGCTGCGCACGTAGTCGCGGGTGGCCACTTCCCGCAAGGCAATCCGCAGTGCGGCGAGCTCACGGGTGAGGTATTCGGTGTCGTACAGGCTGCGTTCGGCCCGGTTGCGGTCCTCCGTCAACGAGACCTTGTCCCGGTCGTCCTGGCGGTTCTGGGCCAGCAGCAGCAGCGGGGCCGCATAGGAGGCCTGCAGGGAGAGCATCAGGGTCAGCGCGGTGAAGCCCAGGGCTGCCGAGTCGAAGCGCAGCGAATCCGGGCCCCAGGTATTCCAGGCCAGCCAGACGACGCAGAAGATCGACATGTAGACCAGGAACGCCGGGGTGCCCATGAAGCGGGCAAAGCCTTCCGTGGCCTTCCCGAAGGCGTCGGGGTTCGGAGAAACGCGGGGCCAGAGTCGGGCACGGGCACCGAGCGGTGTGTCCAGCCCCGAGCCCTTCTTGAGCTGTTCAGCCATGGTTGCTGGCTCCCTTCGGCTGGATCTTCTCATCATGGGTGCGCCAGTCCTCGGGCAGGATGTGGTCCAGCACGTCGTCGACGGTGACCGCCCCGACCAGCCGGCCTTCCCTGTTGACCACCGGCATCGAGGTCAGGTTGTAGGCGGCCAGCATCCGGGAGACCTCGCTGACATCGGTGGTATCCAGGACCGGCTCGAGATCGTTGTCCAGGATGTTGCCGACCGGTTCCGGCGGGGGATAGCGCAACAGCGCCTGGATGTGGACCATGCCCAGGTACTTGCCCGTCGGGGTCTCCAAGGGCGGACGGCAGACATAGACGCTCGAGGCGAGTGCCTGGCTGATCTCCTCCCGACGGACATTGGCCAGGGCCTCGGCGACCGTGGCTTCGGGGGGCAGGACGATCGGCACAGGGGTCATCATCGAACCAGCGGTGTTCTCCTCGTATTCGAGCAAGCGACGCACGTCTTCGGCCTCTTCGGGTTCCATCAGCTGCAGCAGCGCCTCTTGTTGGACCTCCTCCAGCTCGTGGAGCAGGTCGGCGGCATCGTCGGGGTCCATCTCCTCCAGGACGACGGCGGCCCGTTCCATGTCGAGGGAGGACAGGATCTGAACCTGTTCGTCGTCGGGAAGTTCCTGCAGGACATCGGCCAAGCGGTCGTCCTGCAGTTCGATGGCCACTTCAAGACGGCGCTTCCGGCTCATCTCATGCAGGGCCTCGGCGAAGTCGGCCGGTTTGAGTTCCTCATGGGCCGCCACGAACTGGGTGGCCGCCTGGGGGTCGTCCCGGTTGCCGTGGAGGATCTCGTTCCAGGACACCAGCAGGCGGTGGCCGCGTGAGAGACGACGCAGTGCCCGGAAACCGCTGGCCGGATCCGAACCGCGGCGGACATAGTAGTCCGAGAGGGCCCAATCGCCATTGCGTAGCTGCTGCAACCCGACGTCCTCCACGATGGCGGTACCGGAGCCGTCGGTGAAGTCCACGACACGGTCGAAGAGTTCGGCGACCACCAGGGTCTCGGCGCCGCGTTGCTGGAAGCGGCGCAGGTTGACCAGCCCCGAACAGATGATCTGGTTGGACTCCATGGCCTGCACGCGCGTCATCGGCACGAACACCCGTTTCTTGCCGGGAACCTCGACGACCAGGCCGACGCCCAACACCTGTTTGCGGGGACCGCGATCGAGCACAACGACATCACGCAGCCGGCCCAGACGGTCACCCAGAGGGTCGAAGACATCGAGGCCGAGCAAGCGGGCAATGAATACCTTGTTCGATGAGCTGCTCACCCTCCTAGGTTACCGGCTGGGCCACCGACGCGTCGGTGATCGACGGGGAGGCGCCGCACCGGTTCACCGGGAGCGATAACACCCCACCTATGCCCGTGGAGGAGGCAGAATGGAACCATGAGCCCAAAAACAGGCGCCAACCGGAACGCCTCCGCCCAACTGGGACCTCCCCGCGGGGAGATCCTGGGCCGTTACGATTCCTACCTGGATGCCCAAAAAGTCGTCGACTACCTGGCCGACCATGACTTCCCGGTCGCCGGGGTGAGCATCATCGGCAACGACCTGATGACCGTCGAACGTGTCACCGCGAAACTGAGCTACCCGAAGGTCGCCCTGGCAGGGGCCGCGCAAGGCGCCATGTTCGGGATCTTCGTGGGACTGATCCTGAGTATCTTCGGCCCCGAAGGCGGGCTTACCCAGATCCTTTCCTCGGTCGGGCTGGGCATGGCCATCTGGATGATCGTCGGAGTGGTCAGCTACTCGTTCCGCAAAGGCAAACGCGACTTCTCCTCCTCCAGCCAGGTCATGGCCACCAGCTACGACGTCGTCGTCGCGTTCGAGCATGCGGCAGCAGCCCGGCAGATGGCCTCGAAGCTTCCGATGAGCCGGGTCGAAGCCCAGCAGGTCACCCCCGCCTGGGCGCCCCCGCGCCAGCAGGGTGGCACCGGCAGCCCCGGGCACGAAGCACCGTCTCCGGCGGGTGGAGCCGGGGGACGGGCGTCGAGCCCCACCCACGGCGAACCTCGCCCGGAAGCAGGGCAGGGCACTGCGGAGACCGGGAAGGCGCCGGGCGAAGAATCCGCTGAGCGCCCGTCATCGACGTCGTACTCCGATCTGCCTGACGGGCGTCCGCAGTACGGCGTCCGCGTCACCCCCGAGCAGGAACCGGCCCCGGCGGCAGGCCCGACCGGGCAGGCAGGCCAGGCGCGGGCGGAGGACACCGGGGCCTCGGCGGAGGGCAGGACCCCGGCGGACGGTGAAGACCGGGCCGGCGGCACCGATCCGCAGCCCTAGGTCCAAGGGCCAACGGTCCGGCCTCGGTCGGCCGACCAGCAGCCACAGATGAGAGAAGGCCGGTTCCTCCCAACAGGGTAGAACCGGCCTTCTGCATCTGCGGCAGGTTCTACCGGGCGTTCGCCGAGTAGATGCCGGCCATCCAGGATTCGATCTCCTCTGCCGTGCGCGGCAGGGCGGCGCTGAGGTTCTCGCAACCATCGGCGGTCACCAGGACATCGTCCTCGAGGCGGACGCCGATACCGCGGTATTCGGCGGGCACGGCGAGGTCCTCGGACTTGAAGTACAGGCCTGGCTCGATGGTGAAGACCATGCCGGGCTCCAGCACCGCATCGAGGTACAGGTCCCGCTTGGCCTGTGCACAGTCGTGCACATCCAAACCGAGGTGGTGGCTGGTGCCGTGCGGCATCCACCGGCGGTGGTGCTGGCCTTCAGGGGACAGTGCTTCCTCCAGCGAAACCGGCAGCAGACCCCAGTCGTCCAGGTTCTCGGCCAGGACCTTCAGCGCCACTTCATGCAGCTCACGGAATTTGCGGCCGGGGCGGGCGACCTCGAAGGCGGCGTCGGCTGCGTCCAGGACCGCCTGGTAGATCCGGCGCTGCACGTCTGAGTACTTGCCGTTGACCGGCAGGGTCCGAGTGATGTCGGCGGTGTAGAGCGAATCGGTCTCGACACCGGCGTCGAGCAGCAGCAGGTCCCCGGTGTTCACCTGACCCGAGTTGCGGATCCAGTGCAGGACCGTGGCGTTGTTGCCGGAGGCAGCAATGGTGTCGTAGCCGAGGTCGTTGCCTTCCTCGCGGGCCCGGGCGAAGAAGGCGCCTTCGACGACGCGCTCGCCACGCTTATGCTCGATGGCGCGCGGGAGTTCACCCACGACATCGTGGAATCCGTTGACGGTGGCCTCCACGGCGGCACGCATCTGCTCGACTTCCCAGTCGTCCTTGACCAGACGCAGCTCGGAGAGCGCTTCGGAGAGTTCGCCGTCGAGGCGGTCCGAAGCTTCCAGATCGACCCCGGTGTTGATCCGGGAGGTGTCCACCAGCGCGTCGCAGTTCAAATCGACATCGCGCAGCAGACGGATCCGCATGCCACCGACTTCCACGGCGCCGGCGTCCTGGGTGATTGCTTCCTCCAGCTCGGCGTCGATATGCGCGGTGGGCAGTTCCAGCCGGGCCTTCAACACGTCCAGGGTCGGACGGGTGCCGATCCAGAATTCGCCGGAACGGGCATCCGAGTAGAACTCCTCGGAGTCCCGACCTGCCATGGGACGGAAGTAGAGGGTCGCACGGTGGTTTCCGCCGTCGTCCCCGGTTCCCTCCTCGGTGGGTTCCAGGAGCAGGACGGCATCGGGCTCGTGGTCGACGCCGAGCCCGGTGAGGTGGGCGAAGCCGGAGTGCGGGCGGAAACGGTAGTCGGTGTCGTTCGAGCGGACCTTCAACGGTCCGGCCGGGATGACGAGGCGTTCGCCGGGGAACTTGGCTGAGAGGGCGCGGCGTCGGGCGGCCGCGTAGGGTGCAACGGCGTCGGGGCCGGGGGAGGTGGCTTCGGTGGAGGGGGCCCACTGGGAACCCATGAAGTCCTTGAAGGCCTGCGAGGACGGGCGCTGTGAACGGTTGTTCACGCGTTCCTCGAGTGGTTGTTCGCTGCCGGGGGTGTCGTTCGCTTGAGTCATCACCGTCCCATGTTCTCAAAGCCGGGGCGATACACCAAGGCGCCGGTAGGCTGGGGGAATGCTGATCGACCTGCATGCTCACTCGAATGTCTCCGACGGGACCGAATCCCCGTCGCAATTGATGTCGGCCGCGGCTGCCGCCGGCGTGGACGTCGTCGCGTTGACCGACCATGACCAGACCTCCGGATGGGCCGAAGCGGCCACCGCCGCCATCGAGACCGGTGTGGGGCTGGTCCCCGGAATGGAGATCTCCTGCAAGACAGCCCGCGGGGTGAGTGTGCACCTGTTGTCCTATCTGCACGACCCCACGGATGGCGCACTGCTGGTGGAGATCGACAAGGCGCGCGACGCGCGGATCGACCGTGCGCGGAAGATGGTTGAACTGATCGCCGAGGACTACCCGATCACCTGGGACCTGGTGGGGGAGCAGTCCGCCCCCGGGGCGACGCTGGGCCGGCCGCATATCGCCGACGCCTTGGTGGCCGCAGGAGTGGTCTCGAGTCGCAGCGAGGCGTTCGCCACCGTGCTGACATCGCAGTCGCGCTACTACGTGGGGCACTACGCGGTGGACCCCGTCAGTGCCGTTGAACTGGTGCGGGCCGCCGGGGGAGTGCCGGTGTTCGCCCACCCCATGGCGGAGCTGCGCGGCCGGGTGGTCGAACCGGAGGTCTTCGACGACATGATCGAGGCCGGTTTGCTCGGACTGGAGATCGACCATCGGGATAATTCGGATGACGGCCGACGGTTCCTGCACTCGCTAGCCAGCCGGCATGATCTGATCGTGACCGGCTCCAGCGACTACCACGGCACCGGCAAACCCAACCGATTCGGCGAGAACGCCACCAGTGTGGACATGCTCAAACGAATCCTCGAAGCCGGCACCGGAACCGCTCCGGTGGGGCTGCCGGAAATCTAACCCGTCAGTAACTTAGGTTTCCGTCTGCCGGGAATAACCTCCGCAATCTGATAGTGTCGCCGACGTAGGGGGTTGCTTGAGGCAACTTGTCGAGCACTTATCCGAGTGCCTGATCGACCCCCGGTTCCACAGGAGGCAGCACGAGAACCTCCACCGTTTGAGTGGCCATGACCCGAAAGCCGGGTAGCCGCACGCGCCGCGTTGAAATGCGGCCCTGCAGGTCCGGTTTGGTCCGGGTGGAATGCGCGCCTTGAATGCGTCCGCACCGGACAATGCCCGCCTCACGGTGGCCTGGCAATAGCGCCCGAATTCCCGGGCCGGCGCGCTGCGACTAGGGAAGGCATCCGGTTGGCCGACCCGCGAGAAGAGGAGCAGCATGGCACCGAGCGGTGTTGAGCTCCAGCAGTTGAGCGGATGGCTAGTCATCGGCCTGTTGGTGTTTTTTTATGGGGGGACATTCTTGATGACCCTCGGGATCGGCAAGAAGAAGGAAAACGCGGACGGCTACATGACCGCGGGCAACAACATCGGCTTCGGCATCTCCGCCGCAAGCATGACGGCCACCTGGATCTGGGCCTCGTCGATGTACGCCTCGGCAACCTCCGGCTACACCTACGGCATCTCCGGGCCCATCCACTACGGGCTCTGGGGCGCCTTGATGATCCTGTTCATCTACCCCTTCGGCAAGCGGATTCGTTCCGTGGCCCCCAGGGCACACACCCTGGCCGAGGTCATGAACGCCCGGCACGGTCGCGGCAGCCAGCTCATGCTCGCCGGTTCCAACGTGGTCGGCAGCCTGATCAGCCTGACCAGTAACTTCATCGCCGGCGGCGCCCTGATCGGCCTGCTTTCGCCCTTCAGCTTCCAGCAGGGGATCCTCACCGTGGCCGCCGGCACGCTGCTGTATTCGCTGTGGTCCGGCTTCCGCGCTTCGGTGTTGACCGACTTCGCACAGGTGCTGGCCATGCTCGGCGCCGTCGTGGTCATCATTCCCGTGGTGTTCTTCGCGGCGGGCGGCTCCGATATGTTCGTCCAAGGCGCCTCGAACGTGACCGCGCAACAGGGGAACTTCTTCTCCTCGGAGGCGTTCATGAACCAGGGCGCCCCCTACATCGCGGCGGTGCTGGCCTATGCCATCGGCAACCAGACCATTGCGCAGCGGCTCTTCGCCGTGCGCGAGGACCTGATCAAGAAGACCTTCGTCACCGCCACCGTCGGCTACGGTTCCACCATCATCGGCGTCGGCATGCTCGGTGTCATGGCGCTGTACCTGGGCATCACCCCCACCGGCGGCGACCTGAACAACCTGATCCCCGAAATGGCCGCGACCTACCTCGGCCCGGTGCTGTTGTGCCTGTTCCTGGTGATGATCATCGGGGCGCTGTCCTCGACGGCCGACTCGGACCTCAGTGCGTTGTCCTCGATCATGATGGCGGATATCTACGGGCAGAACATTGCCAAGAAGGGCGAGGTCAATCCCAAGACCATGCTCCTGGTCGGGCGTGTCTCCATGGTTCTGGCCACCGGCGCTGGACTGTACTTCGCCAGTGGGGCGCTGAACATCCTGGACCTGTTGGTCTTCGTCGGGGCCCTATGGGGTTGCCTGGTCTTCCCGGTCATTTCCAGCTTCTACTGGAAGAAGGTCACCAACATGGCCTTCGTGACCTCCGTGATCGCCGCCCTGGCGATCTTCATCCCCGTACGCTTCTCCTGGATCCCTGTCGACGGGCTCTGGGGCTACACGGTCGATGTCTTGTCGATCGTCGGGGTCGGGGTGGTTCTCGGGCTGATGCTCTTCGGCTTCTTCGGCGGCCGGGTGGCCCGGATCGGCGGCGTTGTCGCTGCCCTGGCGGTGGCCCCCTTCGCCTTCGGGCAACTCCACGACTACGCGGTCCTCAGCGGATCCCTCGTCGCCTACGCGATCTCCACGGTGCTTTGCTACGTGATGTCCGCACGGTCCTCGATGGAGTTCGACTTCGCAACCATCAAGGACAAGGTGGGCGATTTCGATCCGTCAGACCGCAAGGCAGCGGCCCAGACCGATGCCGCAGAAACGCATTCCTGATCCTGAAGGAGGAGACAACATGGAACCGATGATCCTGACCGTGTACATGCTCGTGTGGCCGGTGATCGTTGCCGGAACGCTCTTCGTCATCACGCGGGCCTTCCTGCGTGAATGGCGCCAAGCGCGTCGCGACGAGCGCACGATGGTCTAACCGTCCCTCGTGGACGCATCGCTCCGGCACCCTGCGCGGTGCCGGAGCGGATGGCCGTTGCCACCACCAGCCCAGCTGGGGTGCAACGGCCGTTTCGTCGTTAAAGACGACTGCCGGTGGGAGAGGACGACGACGTCGTTCCCTCCCACCGGCAGCAGATACCGGATGAAGGTCACCCCTGATGGAAACCCGTGTGCTCCGGAAGTCGCGAGCGCATGGTCTCGATGGCTGCGGGATTCGCGTCCACGCAGACGAACCGCCGATCCAACTGGGCCGCCGCGGCACCGGTGGTCCCGGAACCTGCAAAGAAGTCCAGCACCCAGTCTCCCGGACGGCTGCTGGCGGCGATGATCCGGCGCAGGATGCCCAACGGCTTCTGCGTGGGGTATCCGGTCTTCTCCTTGCCGGTGGGCGAAACGATGGTGTGCCACCAGACATCGGTGGGCAGCTTGCCGCGGGCTGCCTTCTCGGCGGTGACCAGACCAGGAGCCATGTAAGGCTCGCGGTCGACCTCGACGGAATCAAAGTGGTACGTGGACGGGTTCTTGACGTACACGAGGATGTTGTCGTGTTTGGCCGGCCACCGGCTCTTGGACCGGGCGCCATAGTCATAGGACCAGATGATCTCGTTGAGGAAGCACTCCCGGCCGAAGATGGCGTCAAGCATCACCTTGGCGTAATGGACCTCACGGAAATCCAGATGCAGATACAACGTGCCATCGTCGGCCAACAGCCGCCACGCCTCGAGGAGCCGTGGCTCCAGGAAGGCCCAGTAGTCATCGAAGGCATCATCGTAGCTATGCAGGGCCCCACGGGTGGTCGAATAGCTGGCTCCCTTGAAACCGACCCGGTCACCGGAACCATCGGTGTTGCGGACCATCGTCGTTGCCTGGCGCGACTGCTTGCGACCGGTGTTGAACGGCGGGTCGATGTAGACGAGGGTGAACGCGCCATCGGGCAACGTGGGCAGGAAGTCGGCGTTATCGGCTTGGACGACCAGATCGGGTCCGTCTGGGGACCACGTGTTCGCGGACCCGACACGGGTGGGGACCCCGGCCGGCTGGCCAGGGTCCCCACCGGATGCATGCGTGGTTGCGCCCACAGGTGCTACTCGGACTCGTTGGGGTTGACGACCTCGCCGTGGTGCCGGCGCGTCCGGGAGCGGCGACGGCGTGCCGGGCGGGCTGCCTCGTCACTGGTGGGGCCGGTCTCGGCGGGCTGGCGGTTCGCCTCACCGGTTGCTTCGCGGTTGGGGCGATCGGAGCGGCCATGACCGCGGCCCCGGCGACCGGCGCCGTCCCCACCGGATTCCGAGCCGCGGCTTCGACCAGCATCGCGCCCCGGGCGGGAACCGGATCCCCGACCCTTCTCACGTTCAGCCGGACGCTTGCCGGTTTCGCCCAGATCCTCGATCTTCTCGCCCGACAGGCCCTGGAGCTTGCGCTGGTTGCGCGGCAGCCGGCCCTTGGTCCCGGCCGGGATGTCCAGATCGGTGAAGAGGTGGGGTGAGGAGGAGTAGGTTTCCACCGGATCTGCCTGATCCAGCCCCAGGGCCTTGTTGATCAGGCCCCAGCGGGGGACATCGGACCAGTCGACGAAGGTGATCGCCGTGCCCTTCTTCCCGGCACGGCCGGTGCGACCGATCCGGTGAAGATAGGTCTTCTCGTCCTCGGGGCACTGCAGGTTGATCACGTGGGTGACGTCCTCCACGTCGATGCCGCGGGCGGCGACCTCGGTGGCGACCAGCACGTCGACCTTGTTGTTGCGGAAGGCACGCAGTGCCTGCTCGCGGGCTCCCTGACCGAGGTCCCCGTGGATCGCGCCGGCGGCGAAACCGCGGTCGATCAGTTCCTCGGACAGCTTGGCGGCCGAACGCTTGGTCTTGGTGAAGATGATCGTGCGTCCACGGCCTTCGGCCTGCAGGACGCGGGCGACGACTTCGTCCTTGTCCAGCTGGTGGGCACGGTAGACGACCTGGCGGATGTCCTTCTTGGTGATGCCGTCGTCCTCGGGATCCGCGGCACGGATGTGCGTCGGACGGGACATGTAGCGTCGGGCCATCGAGACGACGGCGCCGGGCATGGTGGCCGAGAACAGCATGGTCTGGTGCACGGCTGGAATGGCGGCGAGCAGGGTCTCGACGTCGGGCAGGAAGCCCAGATCGAGCATCTCGTCGGCTTCGTCCAGGATGACGATGCGGATGTTCTTCAGGTTCAGGTGCTTCTGCTTATGCAGGTCGATCAGACGCCCCGGGGTGCCGACCACGAGTTCGACGCCAGCTGTCAGCTGTTCGATCTGCGGCTCGTAGGCACGACCGCCGTAGATCGTCGCGATGCGTGCGTTGCGCTTGGTCGCTGCCTTCTGGATGTCTGCGGAGACCTGGTTGGCCAGTTCACGGGTCGGGGCCACGATGAGGGCCTGCGGCGCACCGGGGCTGGGTAGCTTGTCGTAGTCGGGGTCGTCCCGGCCGATGACGCGCTGCAGGGCCGGAATGCCGAAACCGAAGGTCTTGCCGGTACCGGTCTTGGCCTGCCCGATGATGTCGTGCCCGGCCAGCGCGACCGGAAGGGTCATCGACTGGATGGGGAACGGGTGGATGATGCCTGCGTCGGCGAGGGATTCGACGATGTCGGGGCGGACGCCGAAATCTGCGAAGGTCTGTTCGGGCAGCTCATGCGGGACATCCTCGCTGGCGAGGACGCCGTCGACCGGAAGCTCGATGGTTCCGGTGTCGTCGGTGAGTTGTTGCTCAGTATTCAATGAAATCTCATTCGTTTAGGCGCCGGGGCTCGGTGTGCTCGACGTCCTCTGAAAACGGAGAGCGGAGTCCACCGCAGCAGCGGCGCGTCCAGCGGAGCCGATCGCGGGCTAACCAGCGCGAATGAACGCGCAAAAGGTGCAGGTTCGCTGGGAATTCCTGCCAAGTAAATGCGTCTGGTACGACCGGGCATCCTTGTCTACCCCTCTAGTCTAACGTGCCGCGACACAATCGCGGCCCCGACCCCCGGACCGCGCGTGGCGTGCGTTACGCTGGAGCCGAACCACGGGAGCCCATCTTCGGGCTGAGAGGGCGCTGCCGCCGCAGATGCGGCACCAGGCGCCGACCGAGACACCTGATCCGGATCATGCCGGCGGAGGGAAGGTAGCGAAGCATGCATTGTGCCGTCATCGGCGCCGGCATCATCGGCTTGTCCATTGGCTGGGAACTGGCTCGCAGCGGATACAGCGTCACCCTGATCGATCCGGACCCCGCAACAGGGGCCACCCACGCAGCGGCCGGGATGCTCGCGGCCGTCACCGAATTCCACTACCAGGAACACGAGCTGCTCCGACTCTCGGTTCCTGCTGCCGCCGCCTGGCCCCAATGGGCCCATGAGTTGGAAACAGCCAGCGGCCTGTCCACCGGCTTCGAGGCCTGCGGCACGTTGGTGGTCGCCGCCGACGCCGCTGACCGAACCGACCTCTCGGCGCTGGCAGAGGCCCAACGCACCGTCGGGCTGGGGATCGGGGAGCTGGGCACCGCTGCAGCCCGCGAGCTCGAACCGCTTCTAGCCCCCCGGCTGGCCGGTGCCTTCCGGGCCCCCGGGGACGCACGGACCGACCCACGCCGCACCGCCGAAGCCCTGTTGGCCGCCCTCGAGCTCGAATCCCGCGTGACCGTGCATCGCCAGCGGGCCACCGCCGTCGTCCAGGGTCTGCGGGCCCCCGTGGTGCAGACCAGTGGGCCCGACGGGAAACGGGTCGATATCGAAGCCGATGAAGTCATCCTGGCCACCGGGACCGGAAGGACCGGACCACGCGGGGCTGCGGGGGAGGGAATCACCGGGTTGCCGGCCACACTGCGGCTTCCGGTCCGCGCCGTCTTCGGCGACGTGCTGAGGTTGCGGCCGACCGCCACGGCCCCGCGTCCGACCGGCTCCACGGTGCGCGCACTGGTCTCCGGACAGCGGGTCTACATCCTGCCGCGCCAGGACGGTGAAGTCGTCGTGGGAGCCACCGAACGTGAAGACGACCAGCCCGGCGTCAGCGTCGAGGGCGTGCACCGGCTGCTGCGTGATGCCCTACGGGTCATGCCCGCCCTGGCCCACTACGAATTGGTGGAAATGACGGCCCGCGCCCGTCCGTCGACCCCCGATCACCTGCCGTTGCTCGGACGCATCGGCCCCGGGCTGATCGCCGCCACGGGATTCCACCGCCATGGTGTGCTGCTCAGCGTGGCCGCGGCCGCCGCCATCCGCGGGCTGATCGGCCCGGTGCCCGGCGCCACCCCACCGCGTTCGCCCCCGGAGACCCTTGACCCGACCCATCTGGCATCCTTCGACCCCTGGAGATTCTCATGAACGACACCAAGACCCCACTGATCCTGAACGGACAGGCCGAACCCCACTCCGAACTCAGCGTGCTGGACTTGATCCAGCGTGAGACGGGCCTGGCGCTGGGCGCCGATGGCCGCACCCCCGAGGGGACGAGTTCCGGACTGGCCGCCGCAGTGAACGACGAGGTCGTTCCCCGTTCGGCGTGGGCCGGAACCCGGTTGCAGCCGGGGGACCGCATCGAACTGCTGTCGGCGGTGCAAGGTGGGTGAAGCAGCTGGAACCGACGACCTGGTCTTCGACGGATCCCGGTTCGGCTCACGCCTGATCACCGGGACCGGCGGTGCCCCCGGGCAGGACGTCCTCGAAGCTGCCCTGCTCGCTGCCGGAACCGAACTGACCACTGTGTCGATGCGACGCCACGCAGTGGTCCCCGGCGCCGAATCCATCTTCGCGCTGCTGGGCCGGCTGGGCATCCGGCTGCTGCCGAACACCGCGGGATGCCATACGGCACGTGAAGCAGTCCTCACCGCCAGGATGGGTCGCGAAGCAGTGGATACCGACTGGGTCAAACTCGAGGTCATCGCCGACGATGAATCACTGCTGCCCGATATCCCCGAACTGCTCAGCGCCACCGAGGAACTGGTGGCCGACGGTTTCAAGGTCTTCGCCTACACCAACGACGACCCGGTGGCCGCCCAACGACTCGAGGACCTGGGCTGCACGGCGGTCATGCCGTTGGGCGCACCCATCGGCACCGGGCAGGGGATCCTGAACCCGCACAACATCGAATACATCGCCTCCCGGCTCACGGTCCCGGTAGTGCTCGACGCCGGCATCGGCACCGCCTCGGATGCGGCCCTGGCCATGGAACTGGGATGCGACGCCGTCCTGTTGGCCACCGCCGTCACCCGGGCGCAGGATCCTGCGCTGATGGCCGAGGCGTTCAGGCATGCGGTGCGCGCCGGTCGGCTGGCCCACCGTGGCGGGCGGATCCCGCGTCGACCGATGGCCCAGGCCTCCTCGAGCATGCAGGGACGGGCGGAGTTCCTCTTGGGTTGAGCGGCCCGTGCCGGGAACCGGGGGGTGGGATCAGGGAATCCTGAACAACACCGTGCGCTTTTCGATATCGGCCTCCACCAGTTCGGCCCGGACGCGCTCGCCGGCCTCGGCCCTGCCGACGAAACGGGCGTTGACCGCCGGCTCCAGGATCTGCAGCCGTCCACCCGGGGCATCGCCGTTCCCGCGGGCCTTGGCGGCTTGTTCGGCGGTGGTGCCATTGAGCGTGATCGCTTCGAACTCCTCCCCGATACGGTCCGAAAGCAGGGCAGCCTCGACGGTGTCGATGGCTGCTCTCTCAGCGGTTCCCGCTTCCTGGTTGGAGGACTGCATTAGCTCCGGCAGCAGCGGAAGCACCCGGCGGATCGCCGCGGGAACCTCGGCGCCCCGAACCAGATGCTCGCAGACGACGAGGCTGAACCGGTCCACCAGCCGGCGCAACGGCGCCGTGGTGTGCGCATAGGGCGCCGCGATGGCTGCCTGGGTCTGCTCCTGGGGTAGCTCGCCATCGAACGCGGTATAGCCGGCACCACGGAACAACGAGGTGGCGGCATGCATGATGGCCAGCTGACGGGGCTCGGTGACATCGAGTGTGCGCAGGAATTCGCCGTAGGGGACCCCTCGCTGCCAGGGGGTCCCCAACGAGGCGGCCTCCCGGCGGAAGGCCGTGGAACCGTGTTCATCGGGGGCGGGCATGGTCCGCAGGATCCCGATCCCGCCCTCGAGCATGATCCGTGCGGCTTCCATCCCTGTCAGCAAGGAGATCTGCGCATTCCAGTCCTCCACCGGCAGGGCGGCGCGGGCTGCCAGGCAGGGGACCCCGTCGTCGTCGACCTCGACCTCCTGTTCGGGGATGCGCAGACTCGCGCCACCGCGGTCCCGTTCGGCTTCGATGCGTTTGAGCCCGACTTCCTTCAGCAGCGCCATCGACTCGGAGGCACTGCCGTCGTCGATGGAGGCCTGGACGCCGGCGTAGTCGAGCTTCTGCCGACTGTGCACCGTGGCGCGGGTGAGTTCGGTACGGCGCACCAGCGCGCCGGCGTCCAGATGGAACGTCCAGACGTAGGCACCGCGGCGTTGGCCCGGCAGCAGGGAGCCGGCGTCCTCGCTGATGATCTCCGGGTGCAAGGGCACCCGGTGGGCCGGCAGGTACAGGGTCTGCCCGCGGCGCCTGGTTTCGGTGTCGAGGGGGCCGCCGAGTTCGACGAAGGCCGGTACATCGGCGATGGCATAGCGGACCACATAGCCCTCGCCGTCACGGGCGAGGTGGACTGCCTGGTCCAGATCGGTGGAAGCAGCCGGGTCGATGGTGACGAATTCGATGTCGGTCAGGTCGTGTTCCGGCAGGACCAGGGAATCGATCGCGGCCCGGGCTTCAGCCAGTGCCTCGGGCGGATACTGCCCGGGAAGCTCCAACGCGGACACCAGTGAATCCAGTGCCTCGGCAAGCCGCGTCTGGCGGGCACTGGTCTTCAGGTCAATGAGTTTGCGCACCACAGGTTCAGCCTAGCCACATCATGCACGGAATCCAGCGCCCGACCCGGGATGGACCGGGGCCGGAGGTAGGCTGGCCTGCATGACCGAGCTGCCACCGCCGACCCTTGACGAAGCGACCCGAGACCGGGCCGAACTGGCCCTGTGTGGGCTGATGGCCTACCGGGAACTGACCGCGTTCGAACGCCTGTCCTCCGATGCGCGCTTCTCTCCGACCATCATCGACCGGGTGGCACTGGCCCGGCTGGCAGTCCACGAGTTCGGGCACTATGAACGGGTCGTGGAAGTCATTACCGCGCGGGGGGCCGAGCCGACGGATTCCATGGAACCGTTTGTGGCCTCCATCGATGCCCTGCACGATCGCACCCGGCCGGGGGACTGGTACGAATCCCTGATGAAGGCCCACGTCATCGACTCGGTCTCCGGGGATTTCTATGTTGCGATCTCCCGTGGTTTGGATCCCGACGTCCGTCGACTCGTCCAGGAGGTGCAGGCACTGGACGCACAGAATAAATGGCTCCACGAGCGGCTCCAGGAAGCCCTGGAAGAAGACCCCCGACTGGCTTCCCGATTGGCGCTCTGGGGACGTCGACTACTCGGCGAGGCCCTCACCCAAGCCCGTGGGATCGCTGAAAGCGGCCTCTTCAACGACGCGCTGATCACCGGGGCTGACGGGGCCGGGGAGGAACCCCTGAGCGTCCTGTTCGCCCAGCTCGTGGAGAACCATTCGCGCCGGATGGCCGCCTTGGGGTTGACTGCCTGACCCGGCGGCACCAGCATGGGCCCCAGGGAGCGAAAGGAGAGATCATGACTGATTCATCCACCGATCCGGACGGTGCCGTCCTGAACGGTACCCAGATCGATGCGGCCCTGACCGGGCTGCCCGATTGGCGCTACCGTCTGGGCGCCCTCGTGACGGCCTATGCCTTCGGGAGCTCGGCGTCGGCCATCGACTTCATTGCCGCAGTGGGGGCGATCGCCGAGAAACACAACCACCACCCCGACCTGGACTGGCGGTACAACACCGTGTTCCTGACGGTCTCCTCCCACGAGGCGGGCGGTGAGGTGACCGGTCAGGACACGGGCTTTGCCGAGGCCGTATCGAGGGCTGCGACGCGGGCCGGGGGGACCGCCGAACCACGTCGACACACCACCGTGGAAGTGGGTATCGATACCGAGGACCCCTCACGGATCGCCGAATTCTGGACCAGCGCACTGGGATATCAGCTGGCGGACAACGGGGATGTCGTCGATCCGGAAGGACGCAACCCGAGTATCTGGTTCCAGGTGACCGATACGCCGTCGAACAACAGGATCCACCTGGACCGGCATGTTCCCCTCAGCACCTTGGAGGTCGAGCGAGGGAACCTACGCCCGGCGGGTGGCGAGGGGGACGGGGCACGGCATCCGGCGGTCAGGGTCTATCCGGACCCCGACGGAAACCGCGTGTGCCTGTGCACGGAAGTCGGCCATATGCCCGCCGACTGAGGGCGGGATGCGAAAACGGCCGACCCCGACGTCTGTGCGTCGGGGCCGGCCGTTTTTCGTCTTGCTGCTCTTTAGGCCTGGGCGGCGAAGCCCACGCGACGCTGTTCCTCGGCGCCGACCTCCACGTAGCCGATGACACCGGCAGGGACGATGACCTGGCGGCCCTTGGAATCGCTGAGCACCAGATCGGTGGAGCCGCTGATGGCATCACGGACGGTCTTGCTGACCTGCTCCGCGGTCTCAGCCGATTCGATGACAACCTCGCGGGCGACATTTTGGATTCCGATGCGCACGTCCATGGTGGCTCCTCTTAAGTCGGGGTGGGCGCCTGAAGCGTCGCCCATATACGTCAGGGTCAAATCTACGTCAGGATTCCTTCGGGAACCGAGCGATTCCGCGCCAAGCTAAACGCGAGACCAGGTCGCTGGCCTCGTCGAGATCGACCTCGCCCTCCAACTCGAGCCAGTAGCGGGCCGCGACCTGGGCCATGCCGGACATGGCCCGGCCCAACAGCACCGCCTGGGCCTGGCTGAGCCCGGTGTCCTCGGCGATGACTCCGGCAATGGCGTCGGCGAAAGTGGAGTTGAACGTCTCCAGGCGGGAACTGACGGCGGAGTCATGCATCAGATCGGATTCGAAGACGAGGCGGTGGGCCTGGCTGTCCCCGGCGATGAAGCCGAAGAACTCGCGGATGGTCGCCCGGACCCGCTGCTTATTATCGGTCGTGGAGGCAATGGCCTTGAGCAGGCGTTCGGAAAAGGCTTCCAGATGCTCGTCGAGCAGCGCGAGGTAGAGTTCGCGCTTGCCGGGGAAGTGCTGGTAAAGCACCGGCTTGCTGACCATCGCGACGTCGGCGATCTCGTCCATGGCAGCACCGTGGTAGCCATGGGCCACGAAGACCTGGTGAGCGGCCTGCAGCAATTGCCGCCGTCGCTGGTCCCGCGGCATCCGAGGGGTCCGCTGGGAATTTTCTGGACTGCGCTCCACTGCCTGCCTCTCCTCCGCGACGTCGTCGTCGTTACGGATGAATTCATTCTACCCATGGGTAATCCAAGGCTGGGACTAAGCTGGGAAAATGCAGGATGCGATACGAACAGCACCCGGCCCCCTGGTCGAACCAGCGGCCGAACTGGGCCCGGAAGAACTCAAGCGCTATTCGCGCCACATCATCATCCCCGAGGTCGGCCTGGCGGGACAGCGGCGGTTGAAGAACGCCCGCGTCCTGGTCATGGGTGCCGGCGGGCTGGGTTCCCCGGCGCTGCTCTACCTGGCTGCCGCGGGCGTCGGCCGAATCGGCATCGTGGAGGATGACACCGTCGAGGTCTCCAACCTGCAACGCCAGATCATCCACGGCATGTCCAACCTGGGGCAGGGAAAAGGCGAGTCGGCCCGGCAGAGCATCGCCGAGATCAACCCGTTCACCGACGTCGTCCTGCATGAGGTGCACCTGGACAGCACCAACGCGTTGGAGGTCTTCGCCGACTACGACCTCATCCTGGACGGCACCGACAACTTCGCCACCCGCTACCTGGTCAACGACGCCGCAGCGATCCTGAACAAACCCTATGTCTGGGGTTCGATCCTGCGCTTCGACGGCCAGGTCAGCGTCTTCTGGAACGGCCAGGGCCCCACCTATCGGGACCTCTACCCCGAGGCGCCACCGGCCGGAAGCGTGCCCTCCTGCGCCGAAGGCGGCGTGTTCGGGGTGTTGTGCGCACAGATCGGGGCGGTCATGGCCGCCGAGGCCATCAAGCTCATCACCGGGATCGGTGAATCCCTGCTGGGCCGGGTGCTCATCCTCGACGCCCTGGCGATGAACTGGCGGGAAATCCGTTTGCGTCCCGACCCGGAAACGGTCCAACCGAGCGAACTGCTGGAGGACTACCCGGCGTTCTGCGGGATCGCCCCGGCGGGGCAGACGTCGCGCGAACTGCCGACGATCGATCCGCTGGGACTACGTGATCTGTTGGCGGAACGGGCTGCAGGGCGCAAGGATTTCGTCCTGATCGATGTCAGGGAAGCAGGAGAGGCCGAAATCGTGGCCATCGACGGAGCCGAGCTGGCACCGCGCGGCCAGGTGCTCGGCGGTGACATCGACGTGCCGCGGGATCGTGAAGTGGTCCTGCACTGCAAATCAGGCGGACGTTCCGGCGAGGTGCTCGGATACCTGATGGATCACGGCTACGACAACGTACGGCATCTGGCCGGAGGCATCGCCGCCTGGGTCGAGCAGGTCGAACCCGAAAAATCGATGTACTAGGAGCCGCCACCCGCAGGATGGTGCGCCAGCGTGGTCGCTAGGCTTCGCGGCGTTCGGGGCAGGGCGGTCCTTCGGTACCCGTTGCCGGTAGCGCTGCCGGGCCGGCGACCGGATCCGCGCCGCGGGCCGGGCGGCCCGTAGCGGCCGGGGAGTCGTCGAGCTCGATGCCAAAGAGCGTGGTGAGGGCATCCTCGACATCGCCGTGACGCCCCTCTGCGGCCAGGTCCCTGGCCCGGACGGTCGGGACATGGAGCAGTTGGCGCATCATGCGGCGCATGGCGAATTCGACTTCTTCGGCGGCCGCGGTGCAACCATGCTGGGCGCGGACCTTCTGCACTTCGGTCTCCAGGACCTTCTGGGTGTGCTTGCGCAGCGCGACGATCGCCGTATCGGCACTGCGCTGGCGTTGCTGTCCGGCGAACTTCTCGGCTGCGTCGGTGACGATGGCCCGTGCCTGGGCCACGGCCTCGGACTGTTCGACGGGAGCTGCCATGCGCACCGACTCCAACGTGATCAATTCGACGCCGTCCAGATCGGAGACATCGGGGTCGACATCGTGGGTCAGTGCGAGGTCGATCGCGACCAGGGGCCGCCCGTTTCGGTCCAGCGAGCGCAGCTCGGCGGCATCGATGCGCACCCCGCCGCCGCTGCAACCGATCAGGACGTCGGCCTCACGCAACACGGTGGGCAGCACATCATCGTCGATGGCCGTTCCGCCGCGGGAAGCGACGAAGACGTCGGCCCGGCCCGAAGCCGAGTAGACGGACACGTTGTTGGCGCCGCGTTCCTTCAGCCGGGCCATGGTGGCACCGGCATAGGCGCCGGTACCGAAGATCACGACATTGCGTCCCGCCCAGGAGGCGACACCCGAAAGGTCCTCGGAGAGATCGAGGGCGACCGAGACGATGGAGAGGCCACGTCCGCCCAACGCGGTGCGCGTCCCGACATCCTTCGCGGTCCGTGAAGCGCTTTGGAACAGCCGAACCAGGGGGCCGGAGGCCGTGCCGGTGGCCTGGGCGTCGATGAGGGCCCGCTTGACCTGGCCGGCGATCTCGCGTTCGCCGATCACCGCCGAATCGAGTCCTGCTCCGACGGCGAAAAGGTGGGAGACGGCGTCGTCCGCGGTCTTGGTTTCCAAGGCCTGGGACACTTGGTCCTCGGCCAGTCCGGAGGCGGCGGAGATCTGTTCGATGACTGCCTGGCGTGCCGCGGGAACTTCGTTCTCACCGGGGGCTTCGCAGTAGACCTCGTAGCGGTTGCACGTGGACAGGACGACGGCGCCGGAGACCGGCGTCGTGCCATCGAGCACGGCGGAAGCGACCCCGTCGGAGGCGGCGCTCAGCCGGGCTACCGTCTCGAGGTCGATATCAGAATGGGATGCGACAAGTGCTAGGAAAACCACAATGTCCAATATCCTACCGCCAGCTGGTGCTTCGGAACATGCAGGCTGCCCTAACCTCCGGGCCAGGATCCCCCGAAATGGCGGGCCGAAAAGGGATTTTTACGAGTTGTAGAACGTGTCGTTGGCCACGAAGCGTCCTCGCCCGCGGCAAGGATTAGCGGTTCAGTGGGTGGACTTGGCAGAATTGGATCATGACCTTGAGCGCTAGCCACCCGTTGATGGATGGGCGTACGTCCTCATCCGATCTCATCACCACCTACCGAGGCGGGGTTCCCAGCCGGCGCCCCGTATGGTTCATGCGCCAGGCAGGACGTTCACTGCCTGAATACCGCAAGCTCCGCGAGGGCGGGAACATGCTCGACTCCTGCCTGAACCCCGAAATGGCCTCGGAAATCACCTTGCAGCCGGTGCGCCGCCACGGGGTGGACGCAGGAATCTTCTTCTCCGACATCGTCATCCCGCTCAAGCTCGCCGGGGTCGGCGTGGACATCGTTCCCGGTGTCGGCCCGGTCCTGGACGAGCCGGTGCGCACCGCAGCCGACGTGGCCCGGCTGCCCCAACTGACCGACGCCTCGCTGGACCCCATCCGGGAGGCAGTGGCCCTGACGGTCGCCGAACTGGGCAGCACCCCGCTGGTCGGCTTCGCCGGTGCCCCGTTCACCGTCGCCGCCTACATGGTCGAAGGAAAGCCTTCGCGCGACCACCTGGGCCCGCGCCGGATGATGCACAACGACCCGGATACCTGGAACGCCCTGGCCGAATGGGCCGCTGAGGCCTCCGGTGCGTTCCTGCGCGCCCAGCTGGAAGCCGGCGCCAGCGCCGGCCAGCTCTTCGACTCCTGGGCCGGAAGCCTGTCGCTGGCCGACTACGAGAAGTTCGCTGCGCCGTCGTCGGCCTTGGCCTTCTCCCGGGTCAAGGACCTGGGCGTGCCGCTGGTGCATTTCGGCACCGGGACCGGTGAACTCCTCGGAGCGATGCGTGACTGCGGTGCCGACGTCATCGGTGTGGACTACCGGCTGGAACTGGCCGAGGCCAACCGCCGCCTCTCCGGGGCGAACGTCCTGCAGGGCAATATCGATCCGGCACTGCTGACCGCGCCCTGGGAGGTGCTCGAAGCCCATGTCCGTGAGGTCCTGGCCTCCGGTGCGGAAGCCCCCGGCCATGTCGTGAACCTCGGCCACGGGGTGCCCCCGGATACCGAACCCGAGGTGCTGACACGGATCGTGGAGCTCATCCACTCCATCTCCCCGACCGCCGGCTGACACATCGTGCACACCTGACGGTCAGGACACGGGGCGATAATGGTGGGAGCCCCTATCGGGTCTCCACCGCGGAAAGGACGTAGGGATGACGCATGCCGAGCAGGTAGTCGGCACTTCGGGCGATGCCTCGGCGCCCCGCGCGATCGTCGTCGGGGGAGGGATCGCCGGGCTCGTGGCGGCCCGCGAACTCTCACTGACCGGACACCACGTCGACGTCTTTGAAACCTCCGCACGCTTCGGCGGAACCGTGGCATCCCATGAGGTGGCCGGTCTGAAACTCGACGCCGGAGCCGAATCCTTCGCCGTCCGCTCCACCGCCGTCGCCGACCTGGCCACCGAACTGGGGCTGGGGGCATCGATCCGGACGCCGAACCCCGCAGGGTCCTGGCTCTACCACGCCGCCGACAGCACCAAACGAGGCGGCCCCCGCGCCATGCCGATGCCGGCCACCGCCCTGCTGGGCATCCCCGCGGATCCCTGGGCCGAGGACGTCAAGGCCGTGATCGGCGCCGCAGGCTGCGTTCGGGCCGCCACCGATCTGGCCATGCCGGTGACCCGCCGCCAGGCCAAGGAACCCATCAGCCTGGGCGAACTCGTCCAGGCCCGGATGGGCCAAGCAGTCCTGGACGGGTTGGTGACCCCCATCGTCGCCGGCGTGCACTCAGCCGATCCGGCCACCCTCGACGTCGATACGGTCGCCCCCGGTTTGCGCGCCGCCATGGAGAAGCACCATTCTTTGGCGCGAGGCGTCGCAGCACTGCGCGCCTCGGCCCCCGCCGGATCGGCCGTCGGCGGTCTGGCCGGTGGCATGCACCGGCTGACCGAGGCGCTGATGGCCGAACTGAAAGCCGCAGGCGCCGGGCTGCACCCGGGCTCCCTGGTCTTCTCCATTGCGCGGGCCGTACCGTCGGAGGGATCTCCCGAGGGCGGCTGGGACGTCACCGTCGAAGGGCACGACTGCCCCGAGACCGCCGACCGGTTGATCATCGCCACCCCCGGCCCGGCGGCCGTGGACCTGCTCGCCGGGCTGCTGCCCGATGCCGCAGCCCTGCGCCCGAAGACGGGGCACGGGATAGCCCTGGCGACGCTGGTCGTGGACCAGCCCGAACTCGACGCCGCACCGCGGGGCACCGGCCTGCTCGTGGCCCCCGGAACCCCCGGAGTGCGGGCGAAGGCCCTGACCCATGCCACGGCCAAATGGGCGTGGCTCGCCGACGAGACAGGACCCGGAACGCATGTGCTCCGGCTGTCCTACGGCCGGCTGTCCGATGGCCCCGACGCGATCCCCGCGGACGACGTCGTCCTGCATGATCTGGCCGTCGCCGACGCCTCGACCCTGCTGGGTGTCCCCGTCTCGGCAGCGGACGTGGTCGGTTGGGACGTGGTGCGCTATGACGCGGCACTGCCTTTCGCCACGACCGGCCACCGGGACCGGGTCGACGCCTTCCGCGCAGCCCTGGCCGAACATCCCGGCCTCGACGTCGTCGGTGCCTGGCTGGCCGGCACCGGTTTGGCATCCGTCGTCGCCGACACCAGGGCCCGCACCTCCATCACCGCCAGTTGACCCCGGCCGACCGGCCGCCCAGACCCCATCGAAATATCCAGCAGCAGAAAGTTGAGGCCACACCGTGAGCCAAGCACCTTCCACCACCGAAACCGGCACGTCCGACGCCCCGGAGGAAGAGCTCTTCTATACCCTGTGGACCGTGTTCAAGCGCGATTCCGACCTGGACCGCAGCGAAGGCGTCGAGGCCTTCGATGCCCTCGTCGCCGAGCTGGCGACCTGCGGCATCGTGCTGCGCGGCACCTACGACGTCTCGGGAATGCGCAACGACGCCGACATCATGGTGTGGTTGCACGGACCGAAGCCTGATGACCTGCAGCAGGCCGTGCGCAAGATCCGGCGCACCTACCTCTTCGCCGAGACCACTCTGGTCTTCTCCGCCATGGGCGTCCACCGGGATGCGGAATTCACCAAGAGCCACTCCCCGTCCTTCGCCCTGGGCAAGGAACCCCAGAAGTGGCTGTGCTTCTACCCCTTCGTCCGCTCCTACGAGTGGTACCTGCTGGACGGGGAAGAGCGCGGCAAGATGCTGCGCGACCACGGCCTGCTGGGCCGGGACTTCCCCCAGGTGCAGGCCAACACCGTCGCCTCGTTCGCCCTGGGCGACTGGGAGTGGCTGCTGGGACTGGAGGCCCCCGAACTGATCGACCTCGTCGACCTCATGCGCCACCTGCGCTACACCGACGCACGCAACCACGTCCGCGAAGAGATCCCCTTCTACACCGGCAAGCGCATCAGCTCCGCCGAGGTGGCCGAGGTCCTGCGATGAGCCAGCCCCACGAACAGTCCTTCGACCCGCGTGAAGGCTACGACGCCGCCGGACGCATGGCCCCCAAGCCCTATGACGCCATCCTGCTGGCCTCCTTCGGCGGCCCCGAAGGCCAGGAGGATGTGATTCCGTTCCTGCGCAACGTCACCCGCGGCCGCGGGATTCCCGACGAGCGTCTCGAAGAGGTCGCCACCCACTACCGGGCCAACGGCGGCATCAGCCCGATCAACGCCCAGAACCGGGCGTTGAAGTCCGCGATGGAGACGGAACTGGCTTCCCGCGGAATCGAGGTCCCTGTCTACTGGGGCAACCGCAACTGGGACCCCTACATCCCCGAGGCGCTCAAGCAGCTGCACGAGGACGGACACCGTCAGGTGCTGATGTTTTCCACCAGCGCCTACTCCTGCTATTCCAGCTGCCGCCAGTACCGTGAGGATCTGGGCGTGGCGCTGCGTGAAACCGGGCTCGAGGGCATCCTGGAGGTCGATAAGGTCCGCCAGTACTTCGACCATCCCGGCTTCGTGGACCCGTTCGCCGAAGGGGTGGCCGCCGGCCTGGCCGACGTGCGCTCCCAACTGGCCGCGGCGGGGAACCCCGAAGCACCGGTGCGGATCGTGTTCGTCACCCACTCCATCCCGCTCTCCGACGCCGAGGCGGCAGGCCCTCGCGATCTGGCCCCCACGCTGGACACCGACGTGTACTCGGCCCAGCACCTGGCCGTCGGGAAGGCCATTCTGGCCCAGGTCCCCGAGGCCGCGGGACTCGAGCATTCACTGGTCTTCCAGTCCCGATCGGGCTCCCCGGCGACCCCGTGGCTGGAACCGGATATCAACGACGCCCTCGCCGAGTACAAGAACGCCGGAACCGGCGGCGTGGTCGTGGTACCGATCGGCTTCGTCTCGGACCACATGGAGGTCCTGTGGGATCTGGATACCGAAGCCAAGGACACCTGCGCGGAACTGGGCCTGGCCTTCAACCGCGTCGGAACACCGGGCACCCACTCGACGTTCGTGGCCGGCATCGTCGACCTGGTCTCCGAACGGCTGGCCGGACCCGACGGTTCGGCACTGCTTGAAGGCCGGGAGAGCGAGGTCGAACTCGGTCCCTGGTTCGATGTCTGCCGACCCGACTGCTGCTCCAAGGTCATGCGTGACGGCACGATCAAGCCGACCATCGCCGCCGTGGACTCCGAGGTGGGGGTGCCCACATCATGAGTGAGGAAATGAACGCACCGGGAACGACGGCGGAGCCCGGCTTCCGCGTCGGCACACGTGGTTCGGCGCTGGCGATGACCCAGACGAGGACCGTGGCCGATGCCCTGAGCGCGGCCTCCGGGCAGGGGCATGAGCTCATCCGGGTCAAAACCGAGGGGGACGTCACCTCCGGCCCCTTGTCCCAGCTCGGCGGCACCGGGGTCTTCGCCGCGGCGCTGCGCATGTCGCTGCTCGAGGGTGGCTGCGACGTGGCCATCCATTCGCTCAAGGACCTCCCCACGGCCCAACCCGAGGACCTGGTCATCGCGGCCACGCCGGCACGGGTCGACGTCCGTGACGCCCTCTGTGCCCGGGACGGGCTGACCCTGGACCAGTTGCCGCACGGATCCAGGATCGGAACCGGATCCCCCCGCCGTGGCGCCCAGCTGAAGGTCGCCCGGCCCGATCTGCAGATCGTGGGCATCCGCGGCAACGTCGGCACCCGGCTGGGCCGGGTCGCCGGAACGGCGAAACCCGAGGACGACGGCGGTGTGGGACGCGGTGTCCAGGGTGATCTGGACGCCGTCGTGCTCGCCGCGGCAGGGCTCGAACGGTTGGGAATGGGCGAACACATCACCGAGTACCTCGATCCCGACATCATGCTCCCGGCCGCCGGGCAGGGTTCGTTGGCCGTGGAGGTCCGTGCCGGTGGAACCGGCAACCCCGAGGTCGACGCGGCACTGGAGGTCCTGGATGACCCCGAAACCCGGATGACCATCACCGCCGAGCGGGCCCTGCTGGGCCGGCTCGAAGCCGGCTGCTCGGCACCGATCGGCGCCCTGGCCCGAATCGTCGACGGTGGACTGAGGTTGGACAGTGTCGCCTGTGCCCCGGATGGCAGTGACTGGATCCGTCGCAGCGCCACCACCGACTGCCTCGACATCGAAGGGGCGAAGGCCGTGGGGATCCGGCTGGCCGAGGAACTGCTCGACGCCGGGGCCGCCCGGATGGCGGGCCTCTAGGTGCCCGATCGCCGGTTGTTGGCCGGACGGTCCGCGCTGCTGTTGCGCAGCGCGGACCGGGCCGCTCCCACCGTGGCCGAACTGGCCGCCCGCGGCGCGGCAACCCTGCTGTGCCCGCTGATCGACTTTGAACTCCCGGAGGGCACCACCGGGTTCGACGACGGGATCCGTCGCCTGGCCGATGGGGGATTCGACTGGCTCCTACTCACCTCCCGCACCACGGTGCTGGCCTTGCAGCAGCGCTCTGCCGCCCTGGGACTGACCGGAACCGGGCTGCCAGTTCCGGAACCGACCCGGATCGCCGCCGTCGGCGAGGCAACTGCCCGGGCCGCCACGGCAGCGGGCCTGCGCGTGGAATTCGCGCCCGTGAAGGACCATTCGGCGCGGGGCATGCTGGCCGAATGGCCCGTCGCCGACCGCCCGGGCCCCGCGAGTACCGTCTTCATGCCCCAAGCCGATATCGCCTCCTCCACGTTGGCCGATGGCATGCGCCACTGGGGAGCCGACGCCTTCGTCGTCACCGCCTACCGGACCGTCGATGCCCCGGCAGAGCCATCGCGTCGTCTCCGCGCGCCGGACACCGAATCGGCACCTGCGCCGCTGGTGGAACCTGCGGCATTGACCCGGACCGGAGGCGTCCCGGAGTCGGTGGACGCAGTGCTCTTCACCTCCCCGAGCATCGTCAGGCGCTACCTGGCCCTGGTCGGCACGCCACCGCGAGCGGTCGCAGCCATCGCCATCGGCGACTCCACCGCCGAGGAATTGCGCCGCAACGGCTGGGAGCCGGCAGCCATCGCAGCCACCCCCACCCCGGCCGGTCTGGCCGATGCCTGGGAGTCCTCCGTGCACGCTCCGTCGCCACCGGGTACCCCCGCCCGCACCGACCCCTCCGACTGAACCCACGAATCCCCACCCGTTGACCACGAACGCCCCGCACGCCACCCGGGGCAGAAAGCTGAAGGCCACGATGTCTTTCCCAGCCCACCGGCCCCGCCGACTGCGTACCACCCCCGCCATGCGTCGGCTCGTCGCCGAAGTCGACCTGGCCCCGCGCCACCTGATCCTTCCCACGTTCATTCGTGAGGGCCTCACCGAACCCCAGCCGATCACCTCCATGCCCGGCGTCGTGCAACACACCACCGATTCGCTCAAACGCGCAGCCGTCGAGGCCGTCGAACTGGGGCTCGGAGGCTTCATGATGTTCGGTGTCCCCGTCCAGCGCGATGCCTCCGGAAGTGCCGGGATCGACCCCGACGGCGTGCTGAACCGCGCCATCGCCGATGTGCGCGCAGAAGTCGGCGACGAGATCGTCATCATGTCCGACCTCTGCCTGGACGAATTCACCGACCACGGACACTGCGGCGTCCTGGACGATGAGGGCCGCGTGGACAACGACGCCACCCTGGCCATCTATGCACAGATGGCCGTCGCCCAGGCCGAGGCCGGCGCCCATATGGTCGCCCCCTCGGGGATGATGGACGGCCAGGTCGCCGTCATCCGGGAGGCACTGGATGCCGCAGGGCTGCAGGACACCTCGGTGCTGGCCTACGCCGCAAAGTACGCCTCGGCGTTCTACGGTCCGTTCCGCGAGGCCGTTGACTCGCAACTCTCCGGAGACCGGCGCACCTACCAGATGGATGCCTCCAACCGTCGTGAGGCCATCCACGAGGTCGAGCTGGATCTGGAAGAGGGGGCGGATATGGTCATGGTCAAACCGGCCATGAGCTACCTGGATGTCCTCGCCGACGTCGCCGCCATGTCACCCGTCCCGGTGTCGGCCTACCAGATCTCCGGCGAGTACGCGATGATCGAAGCCGCCGCCGCCAACGGGTGGATCGACCGTCGCGCCGCCGTCACCGAATCCGTGTTGTCCATCCGCCGTGCCGGCGCCGACACCGTCTTGACCTACTGGGCCGCCGAACTCGCCGGCTGGCTGAAGGAAGGAAAATAACCATGACCACCTCACAGGAACTCTTCGAAACCGCCCGTGGCCTGATGCCCGGGGGAGTGAACTCCCCGGTCCGCGCCTTCGGCTCAGTCGGCGGCGTGCCCCCCTTTATCATCGGGGCCGATGGCGCCCACCTTACGGACGCCGACGGGAACGACTACGTCGACCTGGTCTGCTCCTGGGGCCCTGCCCTCCTGGGCCATAGGCACCCAGCAGTCCAGGAAGCCGTGCACGCTGCGGTGGACCGTGGACTGTCCTTCGGGGCCTCGACACCCGACGAGGCGGGACTGGCCCGGCTCGTGAGCGACCGGGTTCCCGCCGTCGAACGCCTGCGCATGGTCTCCACCGGCACCGAAGCCACGATGACCGCCGTGAGGCTGGCCCGCGGCTTCACCGGCCGTGATCTGATCGTGAAGTTCGCCGGTTGCTACCACGGGCACCTGGACGGACTGCTGGCAGCAGCGGGCTCCGGTTTGGCCACCCTGGCCCTGCCCGGGTCCGCAGGGGTCACCGCGGCCACCGCCGCCGAAACACTGGTGCTGCCGTATAACGACGTCGCAGCCGTCGAAGCTGCCTTCGCCGAACACGGGGAACGCATCGCCGCAGTGATCACCGAAGCGGCACCGGCCAACATGGGGGTCGTGACCCCGGACGAGGGCTTCAATGCCGCCCTGTCGCGTATCACCACCGCCCACGGTTCCCTGCTGATCCTGGACGAGGTGCTCACCGGATTCCGCACCGGACCCGGCGGCTACTGGGGCCTGACCGGGGCCGGCGAAGGCTGGACGCCTGACCTGTTCACCTTCGGCAAGGTCATTGGCGGCGGATTGCCGACCGCCGCGTTGGGCGGCCGCGCCGAGGTCATGGACTACCTCTCCCCGCTGGGACCCGTCTACCAGGCAGGAACCCTCTCGGGGAACCCGGTGGCCATGGCCGCCGGCATCGCGACGTTGACCCACGCCACCGAAGAGGTCTACGCCCACGTGGACGCCCGCAGCACCGAACTGCAGGCCGCCGTACGGCAGGCGTTCGACGGCGCCGGGCTGGATTACTCCATCCAAACCGCCGGGAACCTCTTCTCCGTGGCCTTCGGGACCTCCGAGCACGGGGTGCACGATTACGAGCAGGCGCAGGGCCAGCAGGTCTTCCGCTACGCCCCGTTCTTCCACTCGATGCTGGACTCCGGGGTCTACCTGCCCCCGAGCGTCTTCGAGGCATGGTTCCTCTCCGCGGCGCATGACGATGCTGCCATGGAACGCATCTTCGGAGCCTTGCCGGCCGCCGCCCGTGCAGCAGCCGCAGCGGTGCCACAGGCCTAGTGGCGCAGCCGCCGGATCCGGTCCGCCCGGAAACCAGAACAGGCGGCGTTCGACTCCCCAGCCGAGGAATCGAACGCCGCCTCTTCTGCGCCGGCCGTGATCAGCGGTGCATCATGCGCTTGGCCAGATGGTTGCCCAACAGCTGGGCGAGCTGGACGATCACGACGATGACGCCGACAGCGAGCAGGGTGACCGCGTAGTTGAACTGCTGGTAGCCGTAGGTGATGGCGAGGTCGCCCAGACCGCCCCCACCGATGTATCCGGCCACTGCCGACATGTCCACGACACCGATGAAGATGAACGTATAACCCAGCACCAGCGGAGCGATCGACTCGCGGAGTACGACGTCGAAGAGCACCCGGCTGCGGCTGGAACCCATGGCACGGGCTGCTTCAACGACGCCGGGATCGACACCGACGAGGTTCTGTTCCACGATCCGCCCCAGGACGACGGCGGTCATCAGGGTCATGGGGAAGATCGCCGCATTGGTGCCGATGGAGGTGCCGATGACCTGAAGGGTCCACGGACCGACCAGGGAGATGAAGATGATGAACGGGATCGGCCGGACGAGGTTGATCACGAAGTTCAGCACGTTGAACACCACCGTATTGGCCAGGATGTTGCCTGGCCGGGTGGCGTAGAGCAGGATGCCGATCAGCAGCCCGAGGATCCCGCCGAGGATCATCGTGATGATGACCATGTAGAGGGTCTGTTCGATGGATGAGACCAGCAACGGGCCCATCGTGGTCCAGTCGATCATCGCGTCGCTCCTTCGGTGTCGGAGCCGGCCGATGCCAGCCCGGGCCATTGCTGCACGATGGTGATCTTCGCCAGGCCCTCGATCACGGCGTCGACGTCGGCCTCGGGTCCTTCAAGGACGTAGGTCAGGGAACCGAAGGGGCGTTGGGCGATTTCGGTGACGGAGCCGTAGACCACCGAATCGTGGACCGCCGGGTAGGAAGCCAGGAGCGAGGAGATATCCCGCTGGTTCGTTCCGGCCCCGGTCCCGGGGGCTTCGGAGATCGTGATGCTCACCAAACGGCCCGGATGCAGGGCCTGCAGGCGGGCCACGGTATCCGGGCTCGGCCGATCGGCGATGGTGCTGCTGATGAACTTCTGCGTCGCCGGGTTCTTCGGGAAGGCGAAGACGTCATAGACGGGTCCGTGTTCGAGCAGGGCGCCTTGTTCCATGACGGCGACGTGAGCGCAGATCGAGCGCACGACGTGCATTTCATGCGTGATGACCACGATGGTGGTGCCGAACTCCTCGTTGACCCGCTTCAGCAGGGCCAATACCTCGGTGGTCGTCTCGGGGTCCAGTGCGCTGGTGGCCTCGTCGGCCAGGAGGAGTTCGGGGTTCGTCGCCAGGGCGCGGGCAATGCCCACACGTTGCTTCTGACCGCCGGAGAGTTGGCTGGGGAACTGCTTGGCCTTCTCGGAGATCCCGACGAATTCCAACAACTCGGCGACCCGGGCAGCCCGTTCCTCCTTCGGCCAGCCGGCGACGACGAGCGGGTACTCGACGTTCTTGGCCACCGAGCGCGAATTGAAGAGGTTGAATTGCTGGAAGATCATGCCGATGCCACCGCGCAACCCGCGCAGGTGCTTTTCACCCATGCCGGTGAGTTCGCGTCCGTTGACGGTCAGGCTGCCGCCGGTGGGCAGCTCGAGGGCGTTGATCAGGCGGACCAGGGTGCTCTTGCCGGCCCCGGAGTAGCCGATGACCCCGGTGATGGAGCCCTTCTGGATGTCGAAGGTGACGTCGCGGAGCGCATGGACGGGCGCGCCCTTGGCGGCACCGCGGCCCGGGTAGGCCTTGGAGACATTGCGGAAACTGACGATGGAGGTCACCGCAGGTCCTTTCTCGCGGAGGATGATGACTGGCCCATGAAAGCCGCTGTGGCTCCGGCCCCGGGGTGTCCGGCCGGAGCCACGGCAGGTGGGGGTGGCGGGGTCCCGGGGGACTACTGGGAGCCGGCCTTCATGTTCTCTTCGATGGTCGACAGGGCGGACTGCAGGTCCTCGCCGCTGTTCTCCTTGAACACGCCACCGGTGCCCAGATCCTTCTTGATCGCCTCGACGACCTCGGGGTCGTGGTACAGCTTGGCGATCTCGAGCAGCGTGGGATTCGTCTTGTCGGCATCGCGGGTGACGAAGGCGTTGATGTACGGCTTGGTTGAATCCGCCTCCGGGTCGTCCTGCGCGATGATCTCGTCTTCGCTGAGGTCCGCTGCCGTGGCGAAGTTGTTGTTCACGATGGCACCGGCCAGCGAATCCAGGTTCTGTGCGGTCATCTTGGCATCCACGGTCACGACCTTGACCTTCGAGGCGGCGGTGTCCACGTCGGCCGGGGTCGACGTCGAATCGGCGCCGCCCTCGATCTCCACCAGTCCAGCGGCCTCCAGCACGATCAGTGAGCGCGCCAGGTTGGTCGGGTCATTCGGAATGGCGATCTTGGAACCCTGGGGGATGTCCTCGGTCGAAGAATATTTCGTGGAGTACAGCGGCAGCGGGTAGACCGCAGTAGCCCCGATGGGCTGCAGATCCTTGTTGTTCTTCGTGTTGTAGGTGGCCAGGTACTGCAGGTGCTGGAACTCATTGAGGTCCAGTTGTTCCTGGTCCAACGCCGGGTTGGGCTGGTTGTAGTCGGAGAAGTTCTTGAACGAGACGTCCACGCCCGTCTCTTCCTTGACGACCTTCTTGTAGACCTGCCAGTACGGCTCGGCACCGTCGGCAACGCCGATGGTCACCGAGGTCATGTCCTCCGGAAGGGCGGACGATGCTTCGGAACTCCCGCCGCAGGCGCTCAGGCCGAGGGTGGTCACCGCCGCGAGGGCTGCGAACTTGGCAAAGGACAACTGGATTTTAGGCATACATGGGTTCTTTCCGGCTGGAAGTGAACGGTGCCCCGAAATGGACACCAACAATCGAATGAATCCATTTGATCAACCCCAATGGACTTCACGAAATCGAATTCACATGCCGAAATATTGAACCTGGACGAATAATCTTCGTAAAGGCGAAGTCGTTGCCCGGCTCCCATGCGACACGACCCCGGGGCACTCTAAGAACGAGCCCATTCATCGGATCGCAAACGGTCCACGGAAGTTAGGTGACATGCCTCACATGAACCGGTGGGCCGGTTGCCGGCCACCATGGCCAACGGGCCGCCGGCGGGTTCAGCGCACCGGCCAGGTGCCGTCCACGACCGCCGTCGGATCCTTGCGACGGAAGAACTCCTGCAGGCTCGCGGCCTGCTCGGCAGCCCACCCGATCTGCAAACGGTGGAGTTCGGCGGGGTCCACGGCCAGGACGCGTCCGTACTTCGCGACCTGGGCATCGGCAACCCCGACGGTTGCAGCGGCATCGGCCGAGGAGGAGTGGGCATTATCCAACGGGATGCCGTAGTGCTCGCACATCGCCGTCAGCGTGCGCTTGCCCCGGCGGTACTTATCGACGTGCTTATCGATGATGAACGGGTCGATCACCGGGGTCGGTTCCAGGGCGGGGACGCCATGGCGCTCCGACTCGCGGGCCAGGACGGTGAAGTCATATCCTGCGTTGAAGGCCAGCACCGGCATGGTCTGGAACAAATCGCGTAGATGGTCGGAAATCTCGGCGACGGCAGTGGCGGCATCCCGTCCGGAGGCGATGGCCTGCTCGGTGCTCACCCCATGCACGGCGGCGGCCTCCTCGGGGATCGGTACCCCGGGGTTCACGAGCCACTCCCGGTGGTTGATGATTTCCTGCCGGCCGTTGACGATCACGACGGAGGCGGTCACGATCCGCGCCTCCTGCGGATCCTTGCCGGTGGTCTCGAGGTCGAATGCTGCGCGGGGAAGCTCATGCCAGTTATCCATGTACCCACGGTATCGTCAGCTGCCGACGATATGGAGCCGGCCCGCCTAAACTGGATGGCATGTCAGCCGAATATGCCCGGGCCGTCCATCGGCTGGCCTGCCACATCCCTGCAGGGGCGGTACTGACCTACGGAGACATCGCCGAACTGCTGGGCGCCGGTGGCCCCCGTCAGGTCGGTGCGGCGATGGCCCGATCGGACGGGGACCTTCCCTGGTGGCGCGTGCTGCGCGCCGACGGGACCCTGCCGGCCGACCTGCAGGCACGTGCCACCCCGCATTGGATCGACGAATCGATGCCGCTACGCCACGGCCGGGTCCGGGTCTCTGCCGCCCGCTGGCAACCCGATGAGGCGGCCTTCGCGATCCTCGACGAACTCGCCATCACCCTGGTCGGAGCGACGGCCGTGGGGGAGCCCGAGCCGAAACGTCAGGGGCGGATGCTCTGATGGAGTACATGGAAACCGTCGAGCACACTGAAGAAGGCGCCGGGCAACGCCTCCGGCAACTGGGCGCCGGCCACGGCCCGGTGCTCGTTCTGGGTGCGCCGGGTACCGGGAAGAGCACCGCGTTGCTCGACGTCGTCGTGCACCGACTCGCTGCCGGGCACCGGCCCGAGCAACTTCTGGTCATCGCCCCGTCCCGGACCGCAGCAGCCGATCTGCGCGATCGGCTCTCGGCGTCGACGGACACGACGTTTTCCGAGCCGGCGGTACGTACCTGGGCGGCCTATGCCTTCGACCTCATCCGCAGGGCCCGAGTGCTGGGTTTCCTGCCCGCCGTCGAACGCCCGCCCCGGTTGCTCTCCGGACCCGAGCAAGACACCCTGATCGCGCAGCTGCTGGCCGGACATGCCGACGGCATCACCGCAGGCCCTGCCTGGCCGGAATCGTTGGGGGAGGCCATCGGCACCCGCGGGTTCCGCAAGGAGATCCGCGAGCTCTTCGACCGGCTGGCCGAATACGGGGTGGAAGCCGGGGACTTGGAGGAATTGGGGGAACGCTGCCTGCGGCCCGAATGGACGGCCTCGGCGGCGCTCTACCAGGAATATCGCGACCTGCTCGACCTCGGTTCCAGCGAGGCCTTCGACCCGGCCGGGCTGATCACTGCCGCAGCCGATCTGCTCGAGGACCACGAGGAACTGCTGGACGGCGAATGTGACCGGCTGTCCCTGATCGTCGTGGACGACCTGCAGGAAGCCAACCCCGCCCAGCACCGCCTGCTGCGCCTGCTGGCCTCCGGACGCGACCTGCTCGCCTTCGCCGCCCCCGACAACGCAGTGCAGGGCTTCCGCGGTGCGCGCCCCGATCTACTGGGCAGGTTCGAAGAGTATTACGGAACCGACAGGAACCCGGCAACGGCCTTCGAGCTGGAGACCTCGTGGCGGATGAACCCGTCCATCGCCGAGGCCTGGACCCGTGTGACCGGCCGCATTCCGGTCACCACAGGCCAATCGGGACGTCGACTGACGGAGCGCCGGGACGCACCTACCGGCGGTTGCGAGCTGGAACCGGTGGAAGTCCACCTGGTCGAATCACCCGTCCACGAGCTACGGCTTTTGACGCAGCGGCTCCTGGAAGAACACCTGATGCGCGGCAGGGCCCTGGACTCGATGGCCGTCATCGTCCGCAATGGTGGTCTGGTGGCCGAGATTTCGCGGCATCTGGCGGGCCAGGGCATCGCCGTGGACGTCCCGCAGGCGGAGGTACCGCTGCGTGAAGAGCCTGCGGTGCGACCGTTGCTGAGCCTCTTGCGACTTGCCCTGGATACGGTGACGGATCCTGACGGGGGAGTGGGAGACGAAGACGGGGACGCGGGCCTGCCGGAAGCCCTTCCGGAGGCGGGAGCCGTCGAGGCCTTGCTCTCCTCGCGCTACGGTGCATCCACGGCCTTGGACATCCGCAGGCTCCGCCAGGTCCTGCGCCGCCGCGAACGCGTGGCCGGAGGACGCCGGTCCAGTACGGAACTGCTCCGCGGCATCTTCACCGAACCGGATGTCCTCGGCGGGCTGGGCCGTGAAGGTCGCGGTGCCGAACGCCTGGGACGGATGCTCACGGCGCTTTCCGCCGAACTCGGGTTGCCTACCGCCAACGCCGAAACCGCACTGTGGGCACTCTGGTCGGCCTCCGGAATGGAAACCACCTGGCGTCAGGCAGCCATGGATGGCGGGGCCGCGGGGGCACGGGCCGACCACGATCTCGACGCCTTGATGGCCTTGTTTCAAGCCGCCGAACGCTTCGTGGACCAGCTTCCCGGGTCGACGGTCGGTCAGTTTGCCGATCACGTGCTCAGCCAGGAACTGCCCATGGATACGCTCGCCTCCCGCGGAGGCAATGCCGCCTCCGTCGCGGTGACCACTCCCGCCGGAGCGGTCGGCCACGAATGGGACCTGGTGCTGGTGCCCGGAATGCAGGAGGGGATCTGGCCCAATACACGTCTTCGCGGCGAACTGCTGGGCAGCAGCGCCGTGGCCGACGTCATCGAACACGGCCCTGCGATCCTGCGCCAGCGTGACCCTGCCACCCGACTGAAGGCCACGCGGGCCGATGAACTGCGCACCTTCGCCAGTGCGATATCCCGCGCCAGCGAGAGTCTGGTGTGCATCGGGGTCGCCTCCGAAGATCAGCAGCCGTCGCAGTTCCTGGACCTTGTCCTGCCCTGGACCGACCAGGAAACCCCGCGACCGATCACCGCGGTGCCGCGTGAACGCACGCTGGCTTCCCTGGTGGCACTGTTGCGTCAGCGCCTCGAAGGTGGCGGCGCCGTGCCGCAGCCGGCGGAGACAGCCACCGATGCGGCGGCCGTCCTGGCACGGTTGGCTGATCAGCCCGACCATGTGCGGGGAGCTGCGCCCGCCGAATGGTGGGGGCTTTTGCCGGCCAGTACGGACGCGCCGGTGAACCCCGACGGCGAGCCGGTTCGGGTCTCGCCCTCACGGGTCCAAGCCGCGTTGGAATCACCTCTTGACTGGTTCGTCCAAGCCGCTGGTGGGGAACCGGCGACGGACCTGGCACGTAGTCTGGGAACCCTGGTGCACGCGATCGCCGAGGATCTGCCGGCAGCCACCGGGAACGAGTACCTGGAGGAACTGGATCGTCGCTGGCCGGACCTGGATCTGCCCTCGAACTGGGAAACCGCCAAGGATCATGAACGCGCCGAAACGATGCTGCGCAAACTGGCCCAGTACGCGATCCTCATGCGGAGCCACGACCGCACGCTGCTGGCCAGGGAACAGGCCTTCGACGTCGAAATCTCCGGTGCAGACATCACCGTCCGACTGCGTGGGGTCATTGATCGGCTGGAAGTCGACGCAGCCGGCCGCGCCTATGTGATCGATCTCAAGACCGGCAAATCCGCGCCGACGAAGGCCGACGTCGAACGCAACCCCCAACTGGGCAGCTACCAGGCAGCCGTGCTGGCCGGGGGCCTGGGCGCGGACCTGCCCCAGCAGCCCGGCGGCGCAGCCCTCGTACAGCTGGGCACCACGACCAAGAGCCCGGGGGAGCAGGCCCAGGACCCCGTCGGGGACGAGGACTGGGCCACCCCGCTGGTTCTGACTGCTGCCCGGTTGATGGCCGGCAACGAATTCCACACCCGGCATGACCCCTCCAAGGCGGGTCGAAGCGGCAGCGGTTGTCGGCTGCCGGCAGTGTGCCCCTTATGCGACGAAGGACG
Organism: Actinomycetales bacterium; assembly: GCA_038243055.1. Taxonomy (GTDB): domain Bacteria; phylum Actinomycetota; class Actinomycetes; order Actinomycetales; family Micrococcaceae; genus Arthrobacter_H. Next base: position 38,824 of record JBBSRM010000001.1, on the reverse strand, counting down.
GCAGGTCACCGAATGAACCACGAGCACGCACACGTGCACCCGGACGAGGCATCCGCCCCGCCCCGCCACTACACCCCGGAGGAACTGGCTGATCTGCTGGGCCAGCACCAACCGACCGATGAGCAGTCGGCCATCATCTCCTCCGAGCTGGCCCCGATGCTTGTCATCGCCGGTGCCGGATCGGGAAAGACGGCCACCATGGCCGACCGGGTGGTCTGGCTCGTGGCCAACGGGCATGTCAGACCTGATGAGATCCTCGGGGTCACTTTCACCCGCAAGGCTGCAGGGGAGCTGGCCCAACGCATCCGGCAGCAGCTGGCCCGTCTGGCCGAGAGCGGGATCGTTCCCGAGGGGGAGGACGACGCCCCGCTGGAACCGGCGGTCTCGACCTACCACTCCTATGCCAACACCCTGGTGCAGGACCATGGTTTGCGCATCGGCGTCGAATCAGACACCACGTTGCTGGGCAGCGCGCAGGCCTGGCAACTGTCCTTGAAGGTCGTTCAGGAGTACGACGGCGAATACGAGCACCTGCGCGTGGCCAAGTCCACGCTGGTCGACGCCGTCGTGCAGTTCGCCGGCGAATGCGCCGAACACCTCGTGGATCCCGTCGAAGCCCGCGACCATGTGCTCGCCGAAGTCGAACACCTCTCCGCGTTGCCCTACCGGGTCGGCAAGGAGGCCAAGCCTTCGCAACCTGCGCTCAAGCTCCTGGATAAGCTCAGGACCCGGGCGACGGTTGCGGACCTTGCCGTGCGTTATGCCCGGGCGAAAGCCGAACGCAATGTGCTGGACTACGGCGATCTGGTGGCCCTGGCAGCCCGCATCGCCAGGACCGTACCCACCGCCGGGGAAGTTGAACGCGAGCGGTTCAAAGTCGTGCTCCTGGACGAATTCCAGGACACCTCCCACGCCCAGATGGTCCTGTTCTCCCAGCTGTTCACCGGAGGCCATGCGGTGACGGCCGTCGGGGACCCCAACCAGTCCATCTACGGTTTCCGCGGGGCCTCGGCCGGCCAACTCTTCCGCTTCCCCCAGGAGTTCCCGGCAACCGGTCCCGACGGCGGACTCACACCCTCGGCCGTCGCGTTCCTGACCACCGCCTGGCGCAACTCGGTGAACGTCCTCGAAGCCGCCAACGCCGTCTCGGCACCGCTGAACCGTGAGGACCCCAACCGGGCCTCCCACTCCATCGCGGTGCCCGCCCTGGTCCACAGCCCCTTCGCCGGAACCGGTCGGGTCGAACTCGCCCGCTTCGCCACCAGCGCCGACGAGGCAGCTGCCCTCGCAGGCCGACTGCTGACCGAACGCGGGTCCTTCACCGCCGCCTATGGACGCCATCCGACCATGGCGGTACTGTGCCGGACCCGAGCCGCCCTGGCGGGCGTCGCCGAGGCGCTGACCCACCGCGACATCCCCTATGAGATCGTCGGGTTGGGCGGGTTGCTGGCCATGCCCGAGATCGTCGATCTCGTTTCGACGTTGCGGGTCCTAGTCGACCCGCTGCGCTCCGATGCGCTGTTGCGGTTGCTGGCCGGTGCCCGCTGGAGGCTGGGCCCGGCCGACCTGATGGCCTTCGCCGACTGGTCCCGGTTCCTGGCCCGGCGTCGTGAAGCCGCCATCCGCGAGGCCCGGGACATCGATACCGTCACCGCGGACAGTGCGGCGGTGGACAGCCAGGCAGAGGCCCGCAGCGAGCTGGCCGAGGAAGCCAGTCTGATCGAAGCACTGGACCGGCTCCCACGACCTGAGTGGACGTCTTCGGCCGGGCGCAGTCTCACCTCCACCGCCCTGGACCGCCTGCGCGCCCTTCAAGCCGAGATCCGTTATCTGCGCAGCTTCGCAGACGACGACCTGCCGTCCCTGCTCCACGAGGTCGAACGCACCTTGTTGCTCGACATCGAAGTCGCCGCGAAGCCCGGTGTCGGCATCCATACGGCACGGCGCCACCTCGACGCTTTTGCCGATGTCGCCGCGGGATACTCCGATACCGACCTCGGTGCCGATCTTGCCGGCTTCCTGGTCTGGTTGGACGCCGCCGCAGCCAAGGAAGGTGGCCTGGAGATCGTCCAGCAGGAAGCCAGCAGCGAAGCCGTGCAGCTGCTGACCATCCACGCTTCCAAGGGACTGGAATGGGATGTGGTGGCGATCCCGGGAATGAACGAAGGCGTCTTCCCCTCATCGACCGACTCCCGGTGGACCAAGGAAGACGGTTCCCTGCCCTGGCCGCTGCGCGGGGACCGGAACGACCTGCCCCAATGGGACACCGACCAGCCCAGCCTCTTCGATGCCGTCGCCGCCGAAGGGACCTTCCGTGATGACGTCCTGGCCCACGGGGAAAACGAGGAACGACGGCTGGCCTATGTCGCCGTGACCCGGGCCAAGGACCTGCTGCTGTGTTCGGCGACGGTCTGGACCGGATCGCGGTCCAAACCGACCCAACCCTCGGTGTTCCTGAACGAGCTGCTCCCACTGGCCCAGGCCCCGACCGCGCGGGCCACCCTGGTCGAGTGGTGCGACGATGAACAGGCTCCCGAGCAGAACCCCTTCCGAGAGGAACCGCTCGAATCCATCTGGCCCTATGACCCGCTCGAAGGCCCCATCGTGTTCCGGGCCGGGGTGGCCCAATCCAAACCACCGGGCCGCCGCGCGCGGCTCGAGGCCGCCGCGGCACAGGTGGCCGAGCAGCTCGAACTACGGGGCGGTCCCGGACACGACGACGATGCCCCGGTGACCACCGGTGACGGCGGGGCCTGGAACCGCGAGGCCTCGTTGTTGCTGGCGGCACGACGAGAACGGGAGGCTTCGAGGGAAACCGCGGCGGTCCCCGAGCACGTGCGTGCCTCGCTTTTTGTTGATCTGGCCACCGATGCCGGGCAGGTCCTGGGGCAATTGCGTCGACCCGTCCCGCGTCGCCCCGGCGTTGCGGCCCGGAAGGGCACCGCCTTCCACGCCTGGGTGGAGGAACACTACGGTTCCACCGGGATGCTTGACCTGGGGGAGTTCCCCGGGGCAGCCGATGCCTATGTGGAGGACATGTACGGGCTGGAGGACATGAAAGCCGAATTCCTGGCTTCCGAATGGGCGTCCCGGCAGCCGGCCTTCGTCGAGGTCCCGTTGGAGACCCGCGTCGGACCTGTCAGCGTCCGTGGACGTATCGACGCGGTGTTCAAGGACACCAACGCCGACGGCAGGACCGTGTGGACGCTCGTGGATTGGAAGACCGGGCGAGTGCCCACCGGGCGGGATCTGGAGGTCAAGTCCCTGCAGTTGGCGGTCTACCGGTTGGGTTGGTCACGCCTGCACGATCTGCCGTTGGAGGACGTCGAGGCCGCGTTCTACTATGTCGGTCAGGGACGCACGATCCGGCCCACGCGGTTGGCGGATGCCGACGAGCTCGAAGAACTGATCACGACCTCGATGGCCGGACTCGACTCAAACTGAGGATTACTTCGAATCCCCGGAACCGTCGGACTCGTCCAAGGACTCGATGACGATCATCGGCATGGCATCGGTCTCGGGGCCGGAGGCAACAGCGCCGGACGGCGGTGCGTCCTTCGCCTCGTCCTCGGAGTCAGCGGACCCAGGGGATTGCTCCTCGTCGATGTCGCTGTCGCGCAGGAAGGCCGGTTCCTCATCATCCTCGGCTGCCGAATCCGCATCCTCTGCGGCAGCATGTGGATCCGCGCCGGGAGCGGTGCCGGAATCCACGGTGACCACGGGGTCCGTGCTGGAAGATTCCTCGCCGTCGCCGTCCGCGGTTGAGACGTCATCGAAGCCTCCGTCCCCGGCCGATCCCCAATGCGATGCGGGGGCGACCCGTGGCTTCGGCGGCACCGTAGGGTGCGGAGGGACACCCGGGGACTGCTCTTCAGACGCTGTTTGCGGGACATCTCCGGAATCGTCGTCCTGGACGGGCTCCTCGACGTCCGACGCATCGGTCCCGGCCGGATCGTCGTCGTCCTCGGGGATCGGCTGCCCATTGATGTCCATGCGGGGCGGGTCCACGATGCTGATCGGCTGGCCCCCGTACTCGGAGATGTCTTCGTCGAGGTCCTGTAGCATCTGCTCGCCTTCGGCAATGCGTTCGGCATCGTTGGTCGCCAAGCCGCGCGATAGCCACTGTGCCAGCGCGAATTCAGCGGCCAGGGCGGCGCGGCGCATGATGTGCGGGTCGGCCAGTTCGCCGCGTGCTGCGGTGTAGGCCTCGATGACGGTGTCGGTGAAGGACTGCTCGTGCGCGGCTGCGAGCCAGGCGAAATCATCGGCCGGGTCGCCGATGCGGACATCGGTCCATCCGATCACCGCGGCCACCTTGCCGTGTTCGATCAGCAGGTTCTCCTCGTGGAGGTCCCCATGCACGACGCGCGGGTTGAACCGCCACAGCGCCACATCCTCCAAGGCATGTTCCCAACGGCGCAGCAGGCGCGGGGGAATTCGGCCGGTCATGGCCGCCTGATCGAGTTCGTTGAGTTTCCGCTGGCGGAATTCGTCGGCCGTGTAGACGGGCAGGTCGGCCCGATCGACCAGTTCCCCGGGCAACGCGTGGATGGCGGCGATGATGCGGCCGATATCCGCTGCGGTGGCACCACCGGCGGCCACCAGCTCGTCGAGGTCCATCACGTGTCCGGGGAGGTGGTTGTATACGAAGGTACGCAGGCTTCCCTGGCGGACGGTCCCTGCCACGGAGGGCAGCCGGAACGGCAGGGAAGCGCGGATGCCGGGAGTGAAGGAGCGCAGGGCGGTCAGCTCGGTTTCCAGCCGCATGCTGGATTCCTCGTGCCGGGGTGAACGCACTCTCCAGCGGTTCTTTTGTGCGTCGATGATCAACGCGGAATCAAAGTCATCGGGATCATCCGGGATGCCGGCGACGCGGGCAGGAGTCAACCCGGGCACCGCTGCGGTCGCAATGGCGGCCAGTTCCATGGGAGATCGTTTCACGTACACAACCGTATGCCGCGAAGTGCCTTGCGGCCACGCCTCCCGGACGGCGAGTCGTCTGAATGACGGGGAGTACACCGTGAATACACAAACAATCTGCCGGCCGAGCGTCCAGCACCCACCCCGCTCGGCTCCCGGACGGGGCAGGGCATCCACAAGGGTGACCTGCGGATATGCGGGCCGGGGGTCAACCTCAGTACGGTAGGAGCATGACTTCTTCCCAGGATCCCGTTGCCGAGGCCGCTACTGATCTCCCGCTCCTGGGGCGACTGCCATTGGCCCGTACCGAAGTGGACCGGGGCTGCGAACGCCGCCAGGAAGAGGGATGGCTCGATTCCCTGCTGGACGACGGCGATACCCGGGTCCTGCTGTTGGTCAACGGACGGACCCCGGTACGCGATGGTGAACTGGCCCTCGTCGGGACCGACGGACTGCCCGGGGACTGCCGGTTGGTGTATCTGGGACGCTCGGGCGAACGTGAGATCGTTCTGGCGGACCTCGCCACAGCCCCTGAAGAGGCGCTGATCGAGGCCGACTGGCTGGGGCTGCGCGACGTCGCCGCCGGGCTGGGCGCCCGCGACGCCGGCTTGTTCGTGGAGGCGGTGGCCATTGCCAACTGGCATGCCAGCCATACCCATTGCCCACGGTGCGGCACGCCGACCGACGTCGTGCACAGCGGCTGGGTCAGGGTCTGCCCAAAGGATGGGTCACAACATTTTCCACGCACCGATCCGGCGGTGATCGTCGCCATCACCGACGCCGAGGACCGGCTTCTCCTGGGCGCCAACGCACAATGGGGTGGGCGGCGGTACTCGACCCTGGCTGGATTCGTGGAGCCGGGGGAGTCCCTGGAGGAAGCAGTTGAACGTGAGATCGGGGAGGAAGCCGACGTCCGGGTCCATTCCATCCGATACGCCGGTTCACAACCCTGGCCGTTCCCGTGTTCGCTCATGCTCGGCTTCACGGCGAAAGCGGAAACCTCCGCGGTCGCCCCCGACGGCGAGGAGATCATCGACCTGCGCTGGTTCACTCGCGAGGAACTGGCCCGGGAAGTCACCGACGGCAATATCGGCGTCCCCTCGGGAGTATCGATCTCCAGCGCCCTCATCGAACATTGGTACGGTGGGCCGCTGCCCGAACCGCGCCGGATGGAGAACTAAACGCATGACCACATTGGAAGAGCGCATCCTCGCCGGCCTCGACGAGGAGCAGCGGACGGTTGCGACCACGCTCAACGGGCCACTGTGTGTCCTGGCCGGCGCCGGAACCGGCAAGACCCGCGCCATCACGCACCGCATCGCCTACGGCGTGCACACCTCCGTGTACAAACCCAACCAGGTCCTCGCCGTGACCTTCACCTCCCGGGCGGCCAGCGAAATGCGCACCAGGCTGCGTGACCTCGAGGCAGGGGGCGTCCAAGCGCGGACCTTCCACGCGGCGGCCTTGCGCCAACTGCAGTACTTCTGGCCGCAGGCCATCGGCGGACAGCTGCCGTCGATCGTGGGCCATAAGGCCCAGCTCGTCGCCGAAGCAGCCCGCCGACTGCGCATCTCCACCGACCGGGCCTCCATCCGGGACATGGCCGCCGAGATCGAATGGGCCAAGGTCTCGATGCATACCCCTGAGGGGTACGTCGCGGCGGCTTCGGGCCGAGCCGAAGCAGCAGGGCTGGACCCGCGCACCGTGGCTCGGCTCTTCCAGTCCTACGAGGACGTGAAATCCGATCGCCATGTGATCGACTTCGAGGACGTGCTGCTCCTGACCGTGGGCATCCTGGACGAGGATCCGCGGGTTGCTGCGTCGGTGCGTGAGCAATACCGGCATTTCGTCGTCGATGAGTACCAGGACGTCTCGCCGCTGCAACAGCGGCTGCTCAAACTCTGGCTCGGTGGACGTGACGAGCTCTGCGTGGTCGGCGATGCCAGCCAGACCATCTACTCCTTCACCGGTGCCACCCCGGCCCATCTGCTCGACTTCACCCTCGAGTACCCCCAAGCACCGGTGGTCCGCCTGGTCCGCGACTACCGCTCCACACCCCAGGTCGTGAACCTGGCCAACAGCCTGCTGGCCTCGCGTCGTCTTGAACATGGTGTCGCCGGCCGTGAGGTGCAGTGGGCGACACCTCTGGAACTGCTGGCCCAACGCGATCCGGGACCCGAACCGGAGTTCACCGAATGCAGCGACGACGAGGCCGAGGCCGGCCACGTGGCCCAAAGCATCGGCAGGCTGATCGAGGAGGGCGTGGAACCGGCGCAGGTCGCGGTGCTGTTCCGCACGAATGGACAGTCCGAGGCCTACGAGCAGGCCCTCTCGGGGGCGGGGATCGGCTACCAGCTGCGTGGCGGGGAACGCTTCTTCCAGCGCCGGGAGGTCCGTGACGCGGTACTGGCCCTGCGGGCCGCCTCACGACAGCCGGCGGACGACGCCGTCCCTCAGCTCTGCCGCGATGTCCTGGCCTCGCTGGGCTACTCCCCGCAAGCCCCCACCAGTGGCGGGGCAGTGCGCGAACGCTGGGAGTCCCTCTCCGCCCTGGTGACGCTCGCCGACGAACTCTCCGCAGCGCGTGCCGACCGGGAAACACCGTTCACCTTGCTGGAATTCGTGGCCGAGCTCGACGAGCGGGCGGCCACCCAACACGCACCGACGGTCCAGGGCGTCACCCTGGCTTCGTTGCACTCCGCCAAGGGTCTGGAATGGGACGCCGTGTTCCTGGTCGGGCTCAGCGAGGGCCTGATGCCGATCTCCTTCGCCGAGGACCAGGGTGACTACGACGAGGAACGCCGGTTGCTCTATGTGGGCATCACCCGGGCACGGAAGCATTTGTCGCTGACCTGGTCCACGGCGCGGACCCCGGGAGGGCGGGCGAGCCGGAGGCCCTCACGCTTCCTGGACGGACTGCGTCCGGCTTCGTCCTCCCGGGCCACGGCCCGGCCCGCGGGCGGTGGCTCCAAACGGCGCAAGGCCGCCACCCCGCCAACCTGTCGGGTGTGTGGAACCCTGTTGGGCAGCCCCGCCGAGCGCAAACTCGGTCGTTGCCTCGACTGCCCCTCGAGCTATGACGAGGCCGTGTACGAGGCATTGCGCGACTGGAGGTTGAAGACCTCCAAGGAGGCCGAGGTACCGGCGTTCGTCGTTTTCACCGACGCAACCCTGATGGCGATTGCCGAAGCCATGCCCGGGGACCCCTCGGCCTTGTCCAAGGTCTCCGGGGTCGGTTCGGCCAAGCTTGAACGCTACGGTCAGGACGTCCTGGAGATCCTGGGTGCCGGTTCGGCTCCGGCCTGAGTCAAACCCTCAGGCTGCGGGAACCATGCAGGTGCAGTCGGACCGTGGCTGGACCGGGACCCGCTGTACGCCACCGGTAGCCAGATCGATGGTCAGCACGGCATCGGCGGTGGAGGGCACATTGACACCGTCGAGCAACATGAAGATCTGTACGGCGGCCAGTCCGGCCGCGGCACAGGAGAGCGCCAACTCGGCGGTCGAGCTGTCCGGTCGGGGCGTCCCCGTAGCCCGGGGGCCTTCCGTCTGGATGCCGGCAGGTGGCTGGGCACAATCCAAGCAGGTCGTCAGACCGGGGATGACCAGTGGGCCCACGCGCGCCCATGCGGGACCGAAGACCACCGGCAGGTGGGGCATGCGGGTTCCCGCCAGATGGGCGGCCCAGGATTCGGGCAGGGCATCGCAGGCGGTCACCACGGTCACTTGGGCCCCCAACCCGGAGGCGTCGGGGCCCGGAGTCCAACCGGATAGACGCGTACGGGGCCATTGTTGACCCAGGCGGTGGGCCAACGCCACCGTGCGGGATTTGCCCAGATCAGCCATCCGCAGCGGCCCGGTGCCGACATCTGCGGCGCGGACCGGATGCTGATCGTTCAAGTACAGGGCGCCGATTCCGCTGGCTGCGAGCAGGGAGGCGATCATCTGGCCGCAGCGGCCCAGACCGTGTATCCGGGCAGCAGAACGGGACCGGTTGCGGACCAGTTGGCCGGCCGGTGCCGTGTAGGCCACCGAATAGGCATTGACGTCGGGAACCAGGCTGGCCCCCAGGGCGCCGGGGAGTCGGTAGGCGTCCTCGAGGACGGGCGCCAGCAACTCGAAGAGTTCGCGGCGCCGACGCGGCCCCGGATCGGGCGTGGACGAACCTGCCGGTGGTGGCCCGGCGGTGGTGCCCGCCTCGGTGGCGAGCCACTGGATGTACTCCTGATCGGTGGGGGTCAACCCCGTCATCCACAGACCGTCGCCAGGGGCTCCGATGCGTAGCGATGTCTCGGTTACGCTGACGATCTGAAGTCCGGGAATGATGCGCATGTTCGCCTCCAGCGATTCGGCCGGAAGGGTTCCGGTGGGGATATCCTGACAGGTCCGATGAGCCGGAATCCGGGTTTCCACAGCTTCTGGTGGGCGAGTGGCCACCGTGATGTACGACAACGAGGAACGAGGAACACCATGGTCCAGCGACCGACTGAGCGCGAACTGGTCACCGCCGACGGGGTGAATGTGCGCGTGCTGCGGTCGGCCCGGCGACGCCGCACGGTCTCCGGCGTCTGGAAGGACGGGGCAGCGGTGATTTCCGTACCGGCAACCATGAGCCCGCGTCAGGAAAACGACTGGGTCGACCGGATGGTCCCCGATATCCTGGCCCGTCGGGCGAAGGCCCTGGGACGGTACGGCGAAACCGCCGACACGGAACTGATGCAACGGGCCCACCGCCTGAACCGGACGTACTTCGAGTCACGAGCGGAACCGCTGTCGGTGAAATGGGTGACCAACCAGACCACCAGGTGGGGGTCGACCTCGACCGGGTCCGGAGCGATTCGGCTGAACCATCGTTTGCAGCAGATGCCGTCCTGGGTGCAGGACTACATCCTCGTCCACGAACTAGCCCATCTCATCGCCGAGGACGGCCATGGTCCCCAGTTCAAGGCCCTCGAAGCCCGCTTTGAGCGAAAAGCCGAGGCCAAGGCCTACCTCTCGGGCGTCAGTTTCGGCATGGCCCAGGGGCAGGACCCGGAGGGGACGAACCGGCAGCCGCCCCGGGCGGACAGCAGCGAAGAAGGCAGCGACGGGCTGGATGATACCGGGTGGTGGGCCGAGAACCCTGCCGATGACTGGACCGACTAAAACGGCCGGTGGCATCCGCAGGGGTGCCGCCGGCCGTTTGGCCTCCCATACCCACAGGCCGTGAGGCGGGGGAGTAGTCGTGGAAGGGGCTGAAGGTCAGCGGGGCGTGTCGGGGCCCTCCTCGGGATCCGAACCGCCTTCGGGGGAATCCTGCTCTCCATCAGGGGCCCCGCCGTCGGACGGGGCGCCTTCATCGGTGGAGCCAGTGTCTTCCCCGGGCTCGTCGTAGCCGCCATCCAGCAGCCGATTCAGGGCCTCGTCCATTTCACCTTCGGAGGCTTCGGCCAGGGCCCGACGCGAGGAGAATCCCTCGGGATCATCGAGGTCCTCGGCCGCCGGCATCAGATCCGGATGCTCCCAGACGGCGTCCCGGCCTTCCATGCCGCGCTCCTCCTTGAGGATCGACCACAGCTTGGCTGCATCGCGGAGCCGGCGTGGGCGCAACTCGAGGCCAACCAGGGAAGCGAATGCCTGCTCGGCGGGCCCGCCGGTTGCCCGGCGGCGCCGGACCGTCTCACGTAGTGCGGCTGCGGAGGGCAGATTGGTGGCCGCTTCGGCCACCACCTCATCGACCCAGCCTTCGATCAGGGCCAATGCGGTCTCGAGCTTTGCCAGCGCCGTTTCCTGGGGACCGGTGCGCTGGGGCATGAAGAGCCCCTCGGTCACCGCCCCTTGGATGGATTCGGGATTGGACGGGTCGATGTCGCGAATGGCTTCCTCGACCCTGGACATATCGATGTGGATGCCGCGGGCATAATCCTCGATGGCGCCGAGTACATGGGCCTGCAACCAGGGGACCCGCTGGAACAGGCGGGCGTGGGCGGATTCGCGCAACGCGGCAAAGAGCATGACCTCTTGTTCGGGGATGTCCAGTCCCTCGCCGAAGGCCGCGACGTTGGCGGGGACCAGGGCCGGTGCATCCGTCGTCAACGGAATGCCGATATCGGTGGATCCGAGCACGTCCTTGGCCAGACCGCCGACGGCCGTACCGAGCTGCATGCCGAACATGGCGCCGCCGAGGTTCTGGAACATGCCCTGGGCGGAGCCGAGCATGGCCTTCATTTCCTCGGGTACCTGGTCGCGCATGGCGGTGCTGATGGCCTGCGAGACGCTGATGGCTACGGGTTCGGTGAGCTTCTTCCACCGTGGCAGGGTCTTCTCGACCCACTGCGCCCGTGAATAGGAGGAGAAACCCGAGGCGGAGGCCTCGAAGGTGGTGGCTTGGTCGAGCCACAAGTCAGCGAGTCGTCCGGCTTCGGTGATGGCCCCGGCGCGTGCCGTGGTCACGCTGGGATCGTCCCCGGAGGCCGCCTGGCGGGCGGTGTCCTGAGCCAATTTCCAGTTCACGGGGCTGCCGTCCCCTGAGGACATGGCGCCCATCATGGCCTGCATCTGGGCCATCATCGCCTGCATGGCGGCCGGATCCGAGGGCATGCCCATGGCGCCGAACTGCTTCTGCAGGTCGGCAGGGTCCATACCGGGAGGAAGCTGACCACCGAAAAGGTTGGAGAGCATCTCCGAGAAGGGGTCGTTGCTGCCGGAATCGTCCGGGTCGTCAGAGCCGTCGGGGCGGTTGTTCGGGGGGGTCTCAGCCATGCTTCCACGGTACCCCGGCACCGTGGACGGCTACGAGGGATGAAACGGGAGGTTCGCTGTCGGCACAGCGGGAACAAGGACACACCTTGTACCCTTGGGGAGATCTAATGCGCACCGGCCTGCGGGTCGGCGAAAAGCCGGAAGGAAAGACAACCACGGTGACCCAGCCGCAGGACCCCCAGGAGCGCGCCGCCCACGAGTCGGCGTCAGAAAATGAATCGCCGTCCGTCCGTCCGCGCCGGACCCAGCGGAGGCTGATCACGGCGACCTGCATCGCCGTCGTACTCGCGTTCGTTGCGCTGGCGCTGCCCACGCCCTATGTGGTGGAGGCGCCCGGCCCAGCCATCAACACGCTGGGAAAGGAACGCGGCAAACACCTCATCGAGGTCACCGGCCATGAGACCTATCCAACCCGGGGATCCCTGGACTTGACGACCGTCTACGTCCTGGGCGGGGCACAGGGCAAGATCTCGTTTTTCAGGGTGCTCCAGGCGTGGGCGGATCCGAGTGAGGACGTCTATCCGGAGGAGGCGATGTATCCGCGCACCGCCACGAGTGAGCAGATCAGCGATACGAACGCCGCCGAGATGGGCGATTCCCAACAGAGTTCGGTCGCCGCGGCGCTGGGCGACCTGGGCATCGACTACCGGCAGGAACTCACCGTTGCCGGGCTGGCCAACGACACGAATAAGGGTCTCCTGCAGACCGACGACGTCCTACGGCAGATCGACGGAAAACCCATCAGCGATCTGGAGATGCTCCGGTCTGCGCTGCAGGACTCCACCGACGGGAAACCGCGGATGAAGCTCGAGCGGGCCGGCAAGGAAAAACAGGTCACCGCGAAAACCACGCTCTCCGAGGAAGGCAAACACCAGCTCGGCGTCTACCTGGGAACCCGGTACACCTTCCCCTTCGACGTGAAGTTCACCCTGTCCGATATCGGCGGTCCCAGCGCCGGCATGATGTTCGCCCTGGGAATCATCGACACGCTCACCCCCGGGGACCTCACCGGAGGCAAGGACATCGCCGGAACCGGGACCATCGACGCCGACGGGAAGGTCGGTCCCATTGGCGGTATTGCCCAGAAGCTCGTGGGCGCCAAAGGCGGAGGCGCAGACTACTTCCTGGCCCCCGCCGAGAACTGTGGCGATGTCGCAGGGCGCGTACCGGACGGGCTGACCGTGATCAAGGTCGCGACCCTCGAACAGGCCCGCCAGGCGGTTGAATCGATCGCCTCGGGAGCCGACCCGGAAACGCTGGCCAGTTGCGGTTCGTGAACGATTCTGCTGTGAAACCCACGCAACACCGCCGGAGGGTTAGCGACTTGCCCTGACTCAAGGCAGAATGGCTGAGTGTGCTCCTGCCTACTGTGGGTGCGCGATAGCTCGTACCAACGATGAGGTTCAATAAGTGAGTTCTGGTCCTGACAACCCGTTCGGCCGACGACCCCAGGGTTCCGGCGATGACGAAGGCGGTGGCCAACAGCGCCCCGCGCCCACCAATAAGAAGCCATCCCCGCTGGTGCCCACCATCGTGGCCATCGGCATCCTGGTGGCCGCGTTCATCTTCTTCGCGAACATCTATGCCGACGTCCTCTGGTATAACCAGGCCGGATACGGGCAGGTGTTCTGGACCGAATTGCTCACCAAGGTGGCCATTTTCGTGGTCGCCTTCCTGGTCATGGCCGCAGCGATCCGGGCCAGCCTGCAGATCGCTTTCAAAACCCGTCCGGTCTACGCCCCGGATATGCAGATGCAGGACAACATCTCTCGCTACCAAGCGCAGCTGGAGCCGATCCGTCGGCTGCTGATGTGGGGGATCCCGCTGGTGATCGGCGCTTTTGCGGCCACCGCACTCGCCTCGCAGTGGCAGACCGTGCTGCTCTACATCAACCAGGTGCCGTATGGGGAGGTGGACCCCCAGTTCAACCGGGACCTTTCCTTCTACATGAACTCCCTGCCCTTCTACGGGCTGATCGTGGGGTTCCTGATCAGTGTCGTGCTGATCGCCGGCATTGCCGGGTTGCTGACCCACTACCTCTACGGGGGCATCCGCATCCAGGAACGCGGCGGAGTCACCATCTCCCGCTCGGCCCGGCTGCACGTGAGCATCGCCGCGGCCTTGTTCCTGCTGCTCCAGGGCGCCAACTTCTGGCTTGACCGTTACGCCACGCTGGAGGACCAGGGCGGACGCGTCGCCGGCGCCCTCTACACCGATGTACATGCCGTCATTCCCACCAAGACGATCCTCGTCGTCGCAGCCGTACTCGTGGCCGTGCTGTTCGTGGTCGGGGCCATCATGGGCCGGTGGAAGCTGCCGCTGATCGGCACGGCCATGCTCGTGGTCACCGCCCTGGTCGCCGGCGGGGTCTACCCCATGCTGGTTCAGCAATTCCAGGTCGTTCCCTCCGAGAAGACCCTCGAGCAGCCCTACATCAAGAAGAACATCGAGATGACCCGGAAGGCCTACGGTCTGGATGCGGTCGAGGCGAGCCCCTATAAGGCGACCATCGACACGGCCAAGAACGCCCTGTCGAAGGACAAGGCCACCACCACCAACATCCGCCTGTTGGACCCGGACCTGGTCTCCGATTCGTTCGCGCAGCTCCAGCAGTTCCGTACGTACTACAAATTTGCGCCGACCCTGAACGTCGACCGCTATAAAGTGGACGGCAAGACCGAAGACACCGTCATCGCCGTCCGCGAGCTCGATGTGGATCCCAGCGACAGCTGGGTCAACCAACACGTGACCTATACCCACGGCTACGGTGCCGTGGCGGCCTACGGTGCCAAGGTCGCTGCCGGTGGACGCCCCGATTTCATGCTCGAAGGCATCCCCACCTCCGGGGTGCTCGGAAACGACTCCACCTACGAGCCGCGGATCTACTTCGGTGAGTTCTCCCCGGAATACTCGGTGGTCGGCGGTCCCAAGGACTGGGACCCCCGCGAACTGGACCACCCGTCGGATAAGTCAGGAGAAGGAGATGCCAAGACCACGTTCGAAGGTGATGGCGGCCCCATCGTCGGCAACTTGTTCAACCGCCTGGTCTACTCGCTGAAGTTCAGCTCGACCGACCTGTTGCTCTCGGATGCCATCAACGACGAGTCGCAGATCCTCTACGACCGCGCTCCGAAGGACCGAGTCAAGAAGGTCGCCCCGTACCTGACGACCGACTCGAACGCCTACCCGGCCATCGTGGACGGGCGGGTGAAGTGGATCGTTGACGCATACACCACCAACAGTTCGTTCCCCTACTCCACCGAACAGCAGCTCGACACGGCGGTCCGCGATTCGCTGACCGGCGAAAACCGCACCGCCGCGCTGTCCGGCAAGGTGAACTACATCCGCAACTCGGTCAAGGCCACCGTCGATGCCTACGACGGCACGGTCGACTTGTATGCCTGGGATCCCGACGAGCCGCTGCTGAAGGCATGGCAGAAGGTCTTCCCGTCCACGGTGAAGCCGATCTCGGAGATCTCCGGTGACCTGATGAGTCACGTGAGGTACCCGGAGGACCTGTTCAAGGTCCAGCGGACGCTGCTGGGCAACTACCACGTGACCGACCCGGATGACTTCTACGAATCCAACGACGCCTGGTCGGTCCCCAACGACCCGACCAGCCCGGATACCCCGGTTCCGCAGCCGCCGTACTACCTGTCGCTGCGCATGCCGGATCAGAAGAAGGAGACCTTCTCCCTGACGGGGACGTTCATCCCCAAGACCAGTCAGGGAGGCCAACAGCGCAACGTGCTCTACGGGTTCCTCGCGGCCGAGGCCGATGCCGGGAACAAGGCAGGGAAGAAATCCGACGGCTACGGGACCCTGCGATTACTCGAGCTGCCGCGTTCCACCGTCGTTCCCGGCCCCGGCCAGGCGCAGCAGAACTTCGACTCCAACACCACGGTATCGACCCAGCTGAACCTCCTGCGCTCCGGTGCCTCGAAGGTCATCAACGGCAACCTGCTCTCGCTGCCCGTCGGAGGCGGCGTCCTGTACGTCCAGCCGGTCTACGTCCAGTCCACCGGTGAGACGTCCTACCCGACGTTGCGCAAGGTGCTGGTCTCCTTCGGCGACAAGGTCGGCTACGCCGATACCCTGTCCGAGGCCCTTGACCAGCTCTTCGACGGTTCCTCAGGCGCCGAGACGAGTGAGGGCGACGGGAGCAAGACGCCGGACGACGCGGGCGGAAAGAAAGCTGACGCGGCCCCGGCCAGCGAGCAGCAGCAGCTCAAGGAGGCGCTTGCGGACGCCAGCGCGGCCATCAAGTCCGGCCAGAATGCCCTGTCCGACGGCGACTTCGCCAAGTACGGCAATGAGCAGAAGAAGCTCAACGACGCCTTGGACAAGGCGTTGGAACTCGAAGGCAAGATCTCGGGTGAGCCGGTCGAATCCGATAAGGACAAGTCCTCGGACAACCCGATTCCGGGCCAGGACGAATCGACTCCGACTGACGAGTCGAAGGGCTAGTCGGAAAAATCGGGCAACGGTGAGCCGGTAATTCGGCCACCGGGAGCCCGACCTCGCCGGAGGCGGTGGTGCTACGTAGTGATCTGCGTGACACCACCGCCTTTCGATTTGAGGTTGGGGGCCGAAGATGGGATGCTTAAAGCACGCCGCGGGGTGGAGCAGTTCGGTAGCTCGCCGGGCTCATAACCCGGAGGTCGCAAGTTCAAATCTTGCCCCCGCAACGTAGTCAAGGTCCCGGTCGATGGAAACATCGGCCGGGACCTTTTGCGTGTCCGAAAGTCCATAGGAAGAAATTGCTTTGACCTCCTACTAAATGGTTGCAAGACCTAGTATTATCGAGTCCTGCAAACCGCACCGAGAGGATCAATTGGTGAATCAGGAAGCCCGCGCCCCTTCTGCTGTGACCCGAAACCGTTGGGGACGCTTCGGCATCTATGCCGGAGGCGCCGTCGTCGTTCTGGCCCTGATCGTCTTGGGTGTCAGGTGGTTGACCGGAACTACGCCGGTTTCCGACTTCATGACCACCTACCCCGGACAGGTCCCGCTGCCCGCTGTGGCTCCGGTGGGTCTACCGGCGTGGCTGGGGTGGCAACACTTCCTCAACGCCTTCTTCATCGTCTTGTTGGTATTGACCGGATGGAGGGTGCGGACCACGCAACGGCCTGCAGCCCATTGGGTGCGCAACAACAAGGGGCTGATCAAGACCAAGAAGGCGCCCAAGCGCATCAGCCTGGACCTATGGATGCATCTGAGTCTGGACGTGTTGTGGATCCTCAACGGGATCATCTTCATCGTGTTGCTTTTTTCGACCGGCCAATGGCGGCGCATCGTCCCCACCAGCTGGGACATCATTCCCAACGCCGTCTCTGCCGGCCTGCAGTACGTTTCGCTGAGCTGGCCGCTGGACGACGGGTGGGTGAACTACAACAGCCTTCAACTGCTGACCTACTTCCTGACCGTCTTTGTGGCCGCCCCATTGGCCATCATCACCGGTCTGCGGATGTCCTCGATCTGGCCGACGAAGGCGGAGAAGCTCAATCGCCTCTACCCGATCGAAGCGGCCCGGGCATTGCACTTCCCGGTCATGCTCTACTTCGTGCTCTTCGTGATCGTGCACGTGACCCTGGTGCTGAGCACCGGGGCACTGCGCAACCTGAACCACATGTTCGCAGCTCGTGACGACGGAGGCTGGCTCGGATTCATCTTCTTCGCCATCTCAGTGGTCGTCATCGTCGGCGCGACGCTACTGGCGCGTCCCATCTTCATCGGCCCGATTGCCTCCCTGATGGGCAAAGTGAGCCGCTGACCACCCGTCCGGACGGATGTGCCGGACGTCTCCATCTGGCCCAAGGGCCGAAAGGACAAACATGTTCGAGCTCAATGACGAGCAACAGGCAATGGTCGAAATGGTGCGCGACTTCGCGACGGAACAGATCGCCCCGTACGCCGATACCTGGGACCAGGAACACCATTTTCCCATCGATGTCCTGCGCCAGGCCGGAGACCTGGGCATGGGCGCCATCTATGCCGATGAGGAGTACGGGGGGTCGGGGCTCACCCGCAGCGACGCGGTGCTGATCTTCGAGGAGCTGGCCCGTGCCTGCCCGACCATCTCCGCCTACATCTCCATCCACAACATGGTGGCGTGGATGATCGATAGATTCGGCACCCCCGAACAGCGTGCCGCATGGATCCCCGGTATGGCGACCATGGAGGAACTGGGCAGCTACTGCCTGACCGAACCCGGCGCGGGATCCGACGCCGCGGCCCTAACGACCCGCGCTGTCCGTGATGGAGACGATTACGTCCTCAACGGGGTCAAGCAATTTATTTCAGGCGCCGGGGCTGCGACCTACTACCTGGTGATGGCCCGCACCGCGGATACCGGTAGCCGGGGGATCTCCGCGATCGTCGTGCCCGCTGGGACCGAAGGACTGGAGTTCGGCGGACTGGAGAAGAAGATGGGCTGGAATGCCCAACCGACACGCCAGGTCATCTTCAACAACGTCAGGGTTCCGGTGGGCAATCGCCTCGGCGAGGAGGGCGACGGATTCGGCATCGCGATGAAAGGCCTCAACGGAGGGCGGCTGAATATCGGTGCCTGCTCGTTGGGTGGGGGACAGGCCGCGCTGGAGAAGTCGGTCGCCTACCTCAAGGAACGGGAAGCCTTCGGCGGGCCGCTGATCAATCAGCAGGCACTACTGTTCGAACTCGCCGACATGGAAACGAAGATCTTCACGGCCAGGACCCTGTTGTGGCGTGCGGCCGCGGCCTTGGACGATGGTGCCAACGACGCGCTGAAACTCTGTGCGATGGCAAAACGCGTTGCCACGGATGCCGGCTTCGAAACGGCGAACTCCGCCATCCAGCTCCACGGCGGGTACGGATACCTGAGCGAATATGGTTTGGAGAAAATCGCTCGTGACTTGCGGGTTCATCAGATCCTCGAAGGCAGCAACGAGATCATGCGACTGATCATCGGCCGGATGATCGCCGAAAAATAGGCTGTCGGACACCTCGATTTTGGACGATATCCACTTTCGTGTAGAGTCATATCTCGCAGCGCGGGGTGGAGCAGTTCGGTAGCTCGCCGGGCTCATAACCCGGAGGTCGCAAGTTCAAATCTTGCCCCCGCAACGAGAAGAAGAACCCCGATCCGGCAACACGCCGGATCGGGGTTCTTTTCTTGTGGTCGGTGGTCCCTGACCGGCCGGTCACGGACCACCGTATGCATCAGTTGGTGCTGGTGCCGCCTGGTCCCTGGCTCAGCTGCGGCGACGTGCTGCCGCCGGCCTTCAGCGCCGCCAACCGTGCCTCCACCTCGGTCTGCTCGCCGAGATCCTCCAGGGATTCGAACTGCGAATCGAGGCTGGAAGCCGAAAGCTCGGCGGCCCCCTGGACGCGGGCCTCCTCGCGCCTGACCTTTTCCTCGAAACGCGAGACCTCGCTGTTGGGGTCCATGATGTCGATGCTCTTCAGGGCATCCTGGACCTGGGATTGCGCCTGCGTGGACTTCGCCCGGGCGACGAGCGAATCACGTTTGGCCACCAATTCCTGGCGCTTGCCGTTCATGGCATTCAGACCGCTTTTGAGCTTCTCGACGATCTCCTCCTGGGAGGCAATGGTCGGTTCGACGGATTTTGCTTCGTCTTCGGACTGCATCTGACGCTGGATCGCGACCTTGGCCAGGTTGTCGAACTTCTTGGCGTTCTCGTCCTTGCCTGCGGTCCGGAACTCATCGGCCTTCCGCGATGCGGCGAGGGCCTTGTTGCCCCAGTCGCGGGCATTCTCCTGGTCCTCCTGGTGGTCCTGCTGGAGCATGCGCAGGTTGCCGATGGTCTGGGCGACCGCCGTCTCCGCCTCGGCGATGTTGTTGGTGTAGTCACGCACCATCTGGTCCAACATCTTCTGCGGGTCCTCGGCCGAATCGATCATGGAATTGATATTGGCCTTGGCCAGTTGGGCAATGCGCCCAAAGATTGACTGCTTGATCACGATGTCACCTTCCACTGGGGTTTAACTGGTCTGGTCCTGCAACCGGCGGCCAAACCGCCGGAATCCTGTCGAAGCCCGGACGTCGGCTCAGAAGTTGCCTCCGCCGCCTCCGCCGAAGCCGCCTCCACCGAAGCCGCCGCCTCCGCCACCTCCGAAGCCGCCGAAACCGCCGCCTCCGAACATTCCGCCGCCGCCGCCGCCTCGGCCGCTGCCGCCACCGCGCAGGATCGAATCAATGAGGATGCCACCGAGAATGGCGCCGCCCATGCCGTTTCCGCGACCATAGCCGCCGCGCCCGCCGCCGAAACCGCCGCCGAAGCCATCGACGTCGGACTCGGCCTGTCGAGCCGCCTGATCCGCGAGCGAGGAGGCCTGCTGGGCGCTTTGCAGCGCCCTGACGGGATCCTGCGCGGCCAGTTGTAGGGCCTCGTTGAGATAGCGCTGTGCTTCGGCCAGTCGGGTCCTGGCCGTGGCCCCGACGCCACCACGACGGGCCCGGATGAAATCGTCCGTGCCGTCGATCTTTCCCCGTGCGGTCTGCAGGGCGGACTGCAACGACGCCGCTGCCCGTTGGGTTTGTTGCCGGCGGTCCCGTACCGCGCCCAGGGGGCCGTCCAGACCTTCACGGGCGCGGGCCAGACGGGAAAGCAAAGCGCCGGGGTCGACACGGTCATTGTGGCGGGCTTCCTCGATCCGGCCGACGGCTTCCTTCAGGACTGCAGCGGGGGCAGACAGTTCCGGGTGCTGCCCTCCGGCAGTCAGCGATTCGGCCTGGGTGAGGTCCTGATGTGCTTCGCCAAGTTGTGCTTCGACTTCCTCGCTGGCCTGGCCCAAGGTGGTCCCCGTCTTGCCGATGGCTGCGATGAGCACCCGGGTCTGGTCCACGGCTTCCTCCCCGGCGCGAATCGCCACGGCTGCTTCGGCATCCGAGGAGTCGCCGGAGGCATCGGCAGCAGTCTTCAGGGAGTCCTCAATGAAGTCAATGCGCTCGTCAGCTTGCTCGACGTTGTCCCTGACCTGGACCAGCGCCGAATCCTCGTACCGCTCCGCCAGTCCCGTCAACGAGGACTTCGCCGTCTCCAGATCCGTCCGCAGCACCGCCAGTTGACTCCTCAAGGCAGCGGCTGCCTTCGGGAGATTGCGTTCGAGCTCCCGCAGGGAGGCAAAGTCCTCACGGTGTTCCTCGAGTGAGTCGTTGACTGCTTCACACCGACGGATGATGTTGCCCAACCACTTGCGCTGATCGGCTTCGGAGTCGGGGATCGAATCGTCGAGTTGCTGTTGCAGCTTGAAGGATTCGCTCAGATGTTCCTTGGCCTTGGCCAGATCCGCGGAGAACGGTTTGATGGCTTCCTCGCCGAATTCGGCCATCGCGAAATTCAGTTCCTGCTCACTGGAACGGATGGCGTCGTCGGCGGCGATGAGCAGCGGGCCGGCTTTGTGGCGGAGCTCTTCGACGCTCAGCGAGGCGAAGGGATCCTCGGGTGCTGCGCCGGTCGGGCGGGGGACGGGGCGCCGGGACTGTAGACCGGATTTCTTCCGGCGACCCAGGACCCAGAGGGTTCCGCCGCCGATCACGAGGACTCCGCCGATGATCCACGGAGCCGCCGAGCCACCGGAGGAAGACGACGTCCCGTTCCCGGAGTTGCCTCCGAGTTCACCGGAGGCGGCGGCTTCGATGCCGGTGACGGCATTTTCGGCGGCTGACGCCCAGTCATCGGCCGTCAGCGTACTCGATCGTAGCTCCGGGGTGATGTAGTCGGTCACGATATCCGCATCGTGAGCGGCGATCTCGCCGCTGTCGTTGGACGTCAAATGCAGCTGCCGGTCACCGGTGGCAATGGCCAGGACGCTGTCCGTGGTGCCCAGGCCCTTCTTCTTGGCCACGTCCTGCACCCAGGCTTCCATGTCCGAGGGGTCGGAGAACTTGTCGACATAGACGACGTAGAGGTTCAGCCCCTCGCTGTCCTGCAGTTGGGTGACCGCCTGGTCCACCCGGCCGGCTTCCGAACCCAGGACGCCGTCTTTGTCCACCACGTATTGGCCCGGTGGGATCGTCACCGGTGGTTCGGCGGAGGCGGGGCCTGCCAAAAGCAGGATGGACAACAGCGCGAGTCCGGCGGCCGCCGGAACGCGTCTGGGAATGGATCGCATGGATCACCCTTCGACGTCGGTGACGGCTGGCCAGCGCCGCCGGGGACGTGCCGGAAGGCTGTTCCCGGCGAACGATGGCCTTCGACCGTCGTCTTTGAGTCTATTGGTATGATTTGGGACCGTCCACAGCGACGCGGCGGCGATAGCCGGCTCACGGGAACCCGTCCGTGTTCTCACAGGTTTCGCTCAGGTAAAGCTTCTCCTGGACACAGCGCACGTTGTCATAGTTGGAGTCAAGGAACCCCCAGAAAGGACACCACGTCATGAGCGAGGAACGGAACACCTTCTCCCAAGGATCGGCAGGCGAGCCGGAGGATGGAACCGGAGTGTCCAGTGGCAGCGCCATCGTCCCGCCTCGCCCGCAGACCCCGCCCCAGGTGGCAGCAGAGCCGACCACCGAGCAGTACCGCCCGGTCGACGGTGATCCCCGGACCGCGACTTTCCCGGCTGCGGGAACCAACGGGGCTGCGCCCCCTCCAACCGGTGGTGGCTACTTTCCTCCGGGATCCGCCTTCTCCCCGGCGCCGCGCCACCAACCCAAGCGTTTCGGAACCGCCACCCTGATTTCCGGGATGGTCATTGCCGCGCTCATTGGCGGTGGTAGTGCCGTGGGCGCCAACTACCTGATCAACGGCTCCGAGCAGCCGGTGGCCTCTTCCTCGCAGAAGAGCGACGCCGTGGTCATCAACAACCCGGAGAACGTCACGGCCGTCAGCGCCGCGGCTGCCAAGGCCTCGCCCAGCGTCGTCACGATCGAGGTGGATGGGCAGAAGCAGGGTGGCTCCGGATCGGGCATCATCCTGGACACCGAAGGGCATATCCTGACCAACACGCACGTGGTCACCCTCGGCGGGACCGTGTCGGATCCGAAGATCACGGTGCGGACCAGCGACGGCCAGGTCCACCGGGCCACCGTCGTCGGCACCGATCCCATGTCGGATCTCGCGGTGATCAAGATCGAGGCCGACGGCCTGCAGCCGGCGAAGCTGGGCGACTCCTCGAAGCTGAACGTCGGCGACTCCGCGATCGCCATCGGCGCCCCACTGGGCCTGAGCGGTACCGTCACCGACGGCATCATCTCCACGCTCAACCGGACCATCAGCGTGGCGTCCTCGGCGGTGCCTGATAGTTCGGCACAGAAGGATTCCTCCGATGAGGGGAACCAGTTCAACTTCGAATTCCCCGGGGAAAAGCAGCAGCAGAGCTCGGGGGGCGGTTCGATATACGTCAACGTCATCCAGACCGATGCGGCCATCAACCACGGCAACTCGGGTGGCGCCCTGGTGAACACCAAGGGTGAAATCGTCGGCGTGAACGTCGCGATCGCCTCGGCCGGTGGTTCGGGAAGCACCGGAGGCGACGATAGCGGGTCGATCGGTGTCGGATTCGCCATCCCGATGGACTACGCCCACCGGATCGCCAATGACATCATCGACGACGGCAGCGCCACCCATGGCCTGCTCGGTGTCACGGTCAAGGCCAAGCAGGCCGACTCGGGAACCCAATTCAGCGTCGGGGCCGAAGTCCAGGAGGTCACACCGGGGTCGCCCGCTGACAAGGCGGGACTGAAATCGGGTGACGTCATCACCCAGGTCGGCGAACGCCAGATTTCCGATAGCCAATCCTTGACGGCAGCCATCCGCGAATACGCCAAGGGGACCAAGGCGACAATCTCCTTCACCCGCGGCGAGAGTGAAAAGACGGCCGACGCCAACGTCGGCGCCCTGCCCGCCGATTAGTCGAAACCAACGCGACAACTGCCGCCTGGGGCCCCCTCACACGGGCCGCAGGCGGCAGTTGTCGGTGGGAGGAGGGTTACGCTGGTGTCCGGGCCGGGTCGTCATCTGCTGGCGGTGCGGTCCCTGTGACGCTAGTCTTTGTTAATACCCATTAACTGGAATTCGCGGGTTGTTCCCGTGAAATCGACGGTACCGGTCGCCTACGGCCGGACGAGTCAAGCGAAAGGCAATCATGAGCGTGACAAGCGGGGCACCCTTGAAGGTGCTCGTCCTGGTCAAGCACGTCCCGGACGCGCAGTTCGACCGCCACCTGACCGGTTCCGACCATGTCATTGACCGGTCGGAGAGCATCCTGTCCGAATTGGACGAATACGCCATCGAATCAGCATTGCAGTTGGTGGAGGCGCGGGGAGGTGTCAAGGCGGGTCACACCGTCACGGCGCTGACGATGGGGCCGGAGCGTGCCTCGGCCGCCGTGAAGAAGTCCCTGCAGATGGGTGCCACCGACGGTGTGCACATCAACGATCCGGCGCTGGCCGGCTCCGATGCCGCAGCGACCTCGCTGGCACTGGCCTCGGCCGTGAACCACCTCGGCGGCTTCGACATCATCATCACCGGCATGGCATCAACCGACGGCGAGACCTCCCTGGTCCCGGCGCAGCTGGCCGAACGCCTCGGGCTGCCGCAGCTCACGATGGTCTCCTCGCTGGAACTGGGGGAGGACGGCGTGCTCACGGCTCGTCGTGACTCGGACACGACCTCCAAGACCCTGCAGGCCCCGGCCCCGGCACTGGTGTCGGTCACCGACCAGGGGGAGGAAGCGCGCTACCCGAACTTCAAGGGGATCATGGGCGCCAAGAAGAAGAAGACCGTGGCCCTGTCCCTATCCGATCTCGGGCTCGAAGCCTCGCAGGTCGGCGCCGCCGGGTCCTGGACACAGGTCGACGACGCGAGCCCACGCCCGCCGCGTGAGGCCGGAACGGTCATCACCGACTCCGGCAACGCCGGCGTGGAGCTGGTCGACTTCCTGGCAGACAAGAAACTTCTTTAGGAGCAGAGGCGAACACCATGGCTAATATTCTGGTTTTCATCGATTCACCCACGGCGCAGCCGGGCAAGGCCCAGCGCGAACTGCTCACCCTGGGCCACCGGCTCGGCGAGCCCGTGGTCGCTCTCGGAGCACCGGCCAGCGACGAAACCGTCGCCGCGTACGCGAATCTGGGCGCAACAGCCGTCTACGCCCCTGCGGGCGCGCTGGACGGCACCCTCATCGCCGGCGAGGCGGCTTTCGTGGCCGAGGCATCACGCGCCTGCTCAGCAGGTGCGATCCTGCTGCCCAACTCGGCGGATGGCAAGGAAATCGCCGGTCGCGTGGGCATCAAGCTCTCCGCCGGAGTCATCACCGACGCGGTGGATGTCACCGCCGACCTGACGGTGACCAAGTCGGTGCTGGCCGGTGGCTACACCGTGACCGCCCGGGCCAGCCAAGGCACCCCGGTCATCACGGTCAAGCCCAATAGCGTCGAGCCCACCGAAGCGACCCCGACGAGCCCGGAGGTCACGACCCTCGAGGTCGCCGAGGCCGGTCCCGCAGCGAAGGTCACCGAAACCGTCGAGAAGGCGGTTTCGGCACGGCCCGAGCTCCAGGATGCACGCATCGTGGTCTCCGGCGGACGCGGACTGGATGGGGACTTCACCCCGGTGGAGCAGTTGGCTGATGCCCTCGGCGCCGCAGTGGGTGCTTCCCGTGCGGCCACGGATGCCGGGTGGATCGAGCACTCCTACCAGGTCGGTCAGACCGGTAAGACGATCTCCCCGCAGCTCTACATCTGTGCTGGCATCTCCGGTGCCATCCAGCACAAGGCCGGAATGCAGACCTCGCAGGTCATCGTGGCGGTCAACAGTGACGAGGACGCACCGATCTTCGAGATCGCCGACTTCGGCATCGTGGGCGATGCGCGCACCGTCCTGCCGCAGGCTGCCGCCGAGATCCAGCGTCGAAAGGGCTGAAGCTGCCGTGTTCGACCCCGGACGTGAGACCGTCCGCCGGGTCCTGTGCTTCGGCGCGCATCCGGACGACCTCGATTTCGGGGCGTCCGGATCCGTCGCAGCCTGGACGAAGTCCGGCGTGGAGGTCCACTACTGCATCATGACCGACGGCGACGCCGGAGGCTTCGACCCGGCCCACCGCGGGGAGATCGTGGCCATGCGTCATGCCGAGCAGCAGGAGGCAGCCCGCAGTGTCGGCGTCCACGACGTGCATTTCCTGGGCGAAGCAGACGGGTTCCTGGAGCCCTCATTCGCAGTACAGCGCAAGATCGTGGAGATCACGCGCACCGTACGCCCCGACGTCGTGCTGGCCCAACACCCCGAACGGGATTTCACGCGCCTGCAGCGGTCCCATCCCGATCACCTGGCCTGCGGCGAAGCGGTCACCCGTGCCATGTACCCGGCGGTGGAGAACCCGTATGCCTTCCCGGAATTGCAGGAAGCAGGGCTGGAGGCGTTCAAGCTGCGCTGGCTGTGGCTCTACGGGGGGCCCGAAGCCCGGGAGAACCATGCCGTGGACATCACCGGGACGTTCGAGACGAAGCTCCAGGCGCTGAGAGCTCATCTGAGCCAGCATCCGGACGTGTCGCAGATGGAGCGGTTCGTGCGTGATAACGGAGAGTTGCTGGCCGAACGCCACGGGCTCGGCGAGGGCCGGATCGCTGAGGGATTCCACGTGGTGGAGGTCAACGCGGCCGACACCATCGCCGGATTCTGACCCCTGCGGGCCGCAGGGGTCGTCGGGTCAGTGCGGCAGGTCGGTCTCGAGGACCTTGGTGTCGCTGGGTTCGTTGGCACCATCGACGGGTTCGGTGGTGACCAGGACGGACTCGATGTCGTCCAGGGACTTGAAACCGACGGTTGCCTTGGTGTCTTTGGGGTCCAGGACCTCCAGGGAACTCACCGACTCGCCGCCGGTGGATTCGACCCACACCTGGTAGGTCTGTTGGTCGGGCGCTCCGGGCAGATCGCTTAGTTCCAGTGAACCGGCGTCGAGGGACTCCGAAAGGCGAAGGACTGCCTGGCCTCCACCGGTGACCTCGGCCGATTTCTCGGTGACGTCCGGGGCATCGGCGACCTCGCCGGCGACATTGCGTGGCATCAAGGCGATCACCAAGACGGTGACGCCGATGATCACCACCAGGGCGGCGCCGACGACGAGCATCCACTTCTTGACCGGTGCCGTTCGGGGACGCACCGTCTCGTGGGAGGCGTCGTCGACCAGTCCCAGGCCTAGATCATCCGTGGCGTCTTCGGGCGTCCCGTAACGGAAATCCTCGGGCTCTTCGTGCTGCATGATCCTCATCCCTGGATGGTCTGGCGTTTTCTCCCCTCCCAGCTTAGGGCAGGTATTTGCCGGGCCCCGGGATGGCGACGCTGGCAGGGCGCGTCAGGAGCCGGCGAACCCCTGTTGACGCCACGCCTCATACAGGACGATGGACGCAGAATTGGCGAGGTTCAGTGAGCGCCGGGAAGCCAGCATGGGCAGCCGGACCCGGGCAGTGACATGCGGGTCGGTCTTGACCTCGGCGGGCAGACCCACGGATTCGCGGCCGAACATCAGGACGTCGGAGGGATGGTATTCGATGTCGGTGTACCTCACTTCGCCTTCGGCCGTGAAGGCGAAGACCCGGGCGGGGGCCAAGGCCTGCCAGGCGGCGTCGAGATCGGGGTGGATGTGGACGTCGGCGAGGTCGTGGTAGTCGAGGCCGGCCCGGCGGAGCTTGGCATCGGAGAGATCGAACCCGAGGGGCTCGACCAGATGCAGCTCCGCGCCGGTGACGGCGGCCAGGCGGATGGCGTTGCCGGTATTGCCGGGGATCTCGGGGGTCACGAAGAGTATGCGGAACAC
The DNA here is from genome assembly GCA_038243055.1 of Actinomycetales bacterium. GTDB lineage: Bacteria > Actinomycetota > Actinomycetes > Actinomycetales > Micrococcaceae > Arthrobacter_H. Next base: position 11,407 of record JBBSRM010000001.1, on the reverse strand, counting down.
CGTTAGATCCTATGCCCGGTCGAAGGTGGAGGCGTGCAGGTCAGTACATTCCGCCGATCAGCCGGGCCAAGACCGGGACGTCGACGACATTCGGGCTGGGGCCGGTGCCCAGGAACATCTTGAGTTCCCGGACCAGATTCGCGGCGTTGACCACATGGGTCAGCGAGTCCGACGCCGGGTCGGTGCCACGGCCGTAGTCGATGACCGGTTCGTGGAGGTTGTCATCGGGGGAATGGACAACCGTCCAGCCGGTGACGTTCAGCTCCGGGAAGGCCTCCTGCATCCCCCGGACCAGATGTGCCATCCGCGGGGGGTCGATGGCTTTGCCGGCATGGCGCAGCGACGTGCCGTCCCACCGGTAGACCCCGCGTGGCAGCACCATGGAATTGATCAGCGCCAATCGGTAGCCGGAGAGCACCACATGGTCGATGAATCCGCGGTCCGCCGGTGAATGCAGGCCGTTGACCAGCCGGGCCGCCGGAAGGTGGAGCAGGATCCTGCTCGAGAGCAACCTGACGGTAGCCGCCTCGCGGGCCAGCCGTGATTGCGGGGTGAACAACCCGCGCTTACGTGGTGCCCCCTGGATCTGCCGCGAGGCGACGGTCTCGGTGAGTACCGGGTTCGGTGTCGCGGAGAACGGCGGGACATAACGCAACGCGTCGGTGGCGGTCGGCCGACGACCACCAGCCGGTTCGGCCCTCGTGGCGGTCCGCCTGGCGGCCCGGGCGTCGGAAGCCGGGGCCTGGTAGGCGGAGGAGGTGCCGTAGCTGCGGTCGTAGGCGGCACGCGAGGTCGGGTCGCGCAGCGTCTGGTAGGCCAGCGAGACGACTCGGAACGCCGCGGCGTCTCCGCCCTGATCGGGGTGTGTGGTGCGGGCCGCCCGACGGTAGGCGGTCTTCACTTCAGCCAATGAGGCATCGCGGTTGATGCCCAGGACCTCATAGTGGGTTCTTGCCGGGGACACGCCTGACCTTTCCGTGGGCGCCGAAGGGCTGCCTGATGGGTGTATCTGTTGTGCCGAACGAACGGCACCGGGAGCTGGTTCCGGATGAACCAGCGGGATCACTCGGAGCCGTGTGCCGGCGCCCTGCGGTATTCGGTGAACAACGCGCCGTCCTCCTCAAGCAGCAGGGCCAACTCGACCGGTTGATTCTCCGAGGTGAATCCGGTGGCGATGCGTTGGCCTTCGCCGCCTGTCAGCACCGGAGAGACGGTCAGGCAGAGGCTATCCACCGCGTCGGCCCGTTGGAAGGAGGCGAACAGGGTGGGCCCGCCCTCGGCATGCACCATCCCGTGCCCGCGTTCGCTCAACCCGGACAGGATCTGCCGGGGGTCGACGTCGTCCTCTCCTGCGGTGATGACGTCGGCCACCTGGGCGAGGGCCTGCCGGCGGGCCGGATCCGCGGAGCTGGTCGTGAAGACCAGCACGGGAACCGGGGCGGCGGTGAAGAAGTCGGATTCCGGGTCCAGGTCCAAGGAACCGGAGACGACGGCGATGCCCGGATGGGAGGCCATGCCGCGCTCGCGACGCCAGGCCTGGGCGTCGGCGTCGATGAGCTCACCGGCATAGCCCTCGGCACGGATGGTTCCGGCGCCCACCAGGACGACGTCGGCGTGGCGGCGTTGCAAGGCGAAGATGCGCTGATCAGCCGCGGTCCCCAGCCCGCCCGAGGTGCCGCCGGTGGTCGCCGCCCCGTCGGCGGAGGCCACGAAGTTGAAGCGGACCAGGGCTCCGTCCCCCGGAGCATAGAGTCCCAGGAGCTGCTCATCGGTCAGATCGGTGGCGCCGTCATCGCGGCGCGGCGGAATCAGTTGCTGGACCATGGGACCAATCTATCGTCCCGGCAGGTGGACCGGCTCGTTGACGTCGGCCATGTTGTGTCGCAAATAGGCTGGTTCACGCCATCCGGCAGTGGCTTCGAAGAGCCGGGCCGCCGAGACGGCTTCGGGAATGTTGTGCATGCGCAGGATCCGGGCGCCGTTCATCAGGCAGATGACCGCCGCTGTCAGCGACCCGGTGAGCCGTTCGGGTTTGGGCTGGTCCAGCGTCTCGCCGATGAAGTCCTTATTCGACACCGCTGCCAGCACCGGATAGCCCAGCGCCGCGACCTCATCCAGCCTCCGGGTCACTTCCAGGGTGTGTCGGGTGTTCTTATTCAGATCGTGTCCGGGATCGATGATGATCTTCCCGCCGTCGATGCCTAGGCTCTGGGCCAACGCGACCTTGCGCTGCAGGAAGCCGGTCACCTCGCCGACCACATCCGCATAGTGGGGACGCGGGTAGACGGTCCGTGGTTTGGCCAGTGAATGAGTGATCACCAGATGGACGCCGGCATCGGCCACCACTCGGGCCAGGTCCGGATTGCTGATGCCGGTGGTGTCGTTGATGACGTCAGCGCCGGCGGCGATGGCCGCTTCGGCGACCCGCGGCTGGAAGGTGTCGGCCGAGATGATCGCATCGGTCTGCTGGCGAATGGACCGGATGACCGGGACCACCCGATCGGCCTCCTCCTGCCAGTGGAGTTCCGGCCCCGGGGCGAACGGCACCCCGCCGATGTCCAGCCATTGGGCGCCGGCCTGGACGGCCGCCAGCGAGGCGTCGACGGCGGCGTCGAGGGTAAAGGTCGCCCCGTCGTCGTAGAAGCTGTCAGGGGTGCGGTTGATGATCGCCATCACCGCTACCTGCCGCGAAAAGTCGATTCGACGATGCGCAAAGTCGTGGACGGGATGAACGAGCTGGGGTAGGTACATGCTCACGGGGGGTCTGGCTCCTCGGGACGGGTCCCTTCAGTTCTACCAGTCCCATGGCTTGTAGGGTGGAGGCATGGCCTTGACGTTCGCCGGGGAAGAGCCCGGACAGTGGATTGCCCAAGCACTCGAAGGGGCCCTTTCCAACCGGCCCCCGGCCACGACGGTGGCCGCCCAGATCCCTGCGGGATTCGAGGCATATGCCCGCATATTCCACCCCGCAGCAGACGAGGATGGAAACCCCGTGCGGTGGGCCGATATCGCCCTCGAACGCGGGACCGTGCTGCATTCGGCGGCTCAGTTCTCCGCAGTCTCCGGCATCGACGACACCGGGATGGCCTGGACCGAGGACGCCTGGGACGGGGAAGCGCCTACCGGTGACGGGCTGCCCGCCGCCGACCTGGCCGCCGTGGCCGATGTCATCTCCCACCATGCGGGCCCCGAAGCATGCCTGGGGTTGTGGGACGGGTATGCGTTCATCCGTGGAGGCGAAGCCGTCGAGGTCATGGGTGCCGACGAACCGGCCGCCGATCCCGGAACAGCCGAACGCGAGGCCCTCCTGAGGGAACAGCTCAAACGCCCGGCCTTCTCCGCCGAAGTGCTCGAGGGGGAGAAGCTTGCGATCGGACCCGAGGGCTACCGCTCCTACTACGTTTTCTCCGGCACGCTGCAGGATGTGGCCTCCCCGCTCTGGAAGTCGGGACAGGGCTTCGCCGAACGGCAGGCACCGAACCTGGCCTGGGGAGCCGATCGTTCCTGGATGTTCTCCACCGAACTGTTCGAGGACTCGACCATCATCGGCGGACCGGCCGAACTGATCCGCGAGCTCTGTCAGGACCAGCGTCTCGAAGCCCGCGCCATCACTCTGGACGCCGATCTGGGCAGCAATGGTGACCGGATCAACCCTGCTCCGGAGCTCGACGGGTACTGACATCCACGGTTCCGGCGGTAGAATCGAGCAGTGTCCGCCACCCAGCCCGTGTATTTCGATCACGCGGCGACCACGCCCATGACGGCGTCCGCGCTCGCCGTGCTGACCCAGGAATTGAGCCGTACAGGGAACCCTTCGTCCCTGCACGGTGCAGGTCGTCGTGCCCATACCGTGGTCGAGGAAGCCCGCGAGGCCCTGGCCGCGGCCGCCGGGGCGCACTCCTCCGAGGTCATCTTCACCTCGGGTGGCACCGAATCGGACAACCTGGCCATCAAGGGGCTCTACTGGGCCCGCACCGCCGTGGAACCGGCACGCCGGCGGATCCTGTGCAGCACCGTGGAACACCATGCCGTGCTGGACACCGTTGAATGGCTGGCCGCCCACGAAGGGGCGGAGATCAGTTGGATCGACGTGGACTCCAGCGGGCGGATCCTCATCGATCAACTCGCTGCCGAAATCGCCAGGGACCCCGCATCGATCGCGCTGGTGACCCTGATGTGGGCGAATAACGAGGTCGGCACCGTCCAGCCGGTCGCCGAAGCAGCCTCCCTGGCCGCAGCCCACGGCATCCCCCTGCATTCCGACGCCGTCCAGGCGTTCACCGCCCTCGAGGTGGACTTCCGCGCCTCCGGCCTGGCCACGATGGCCATCAGCGCCCATAAGATCGGTGGGCCGGTCGGCATCGGGGCCCTGCTGGTGCGCCGCGATATCGTCCTGACCGCCGTCCAGCACGGTGGCGGCCACGAACGGGCCCTGCGCTCGGGCACCCTGAACACCGCCGCCGCCGCCTCGTTCGCCGCGGCGGCACGCGAGGGAGTGGCCTCACTCGCGGCCGAATCCGAACGCCTGGCCGGGCTGCGGGACTCCCTGATCGCCGGCGTCCGCCAGGAGGTACCCGACGCCGAACTCTCCGGACCCGTCGCCGACGGCGTCACGGGGGAGCGGCTGCCGGGCAATGCCCACTTCACCTTTCCCGGTTGCGAAGGGGACTCGTTGCTCTTCGTGCTGGACATGCTCGGCGTCCAATCCTCCACCGGGTCGGCCTGCACGGCAGGGGTGCCACGCCCCAGCCACGTGCTGCTGGCCATGGGACGCACCGAGGAGGCGGCCCGCGGGGCCCAACGGTTCACGATCGGGCACACCACCACGGCCGCCGACGTCCAGGCCCTGGTGGCGGCCTTGCCCGAAGCGCACGCCCGGGCGAAACAGGCAGGAATGGCGGCCAGGAAAAGCAGGATCCAAACAGCAGGAACAGGATTAAAAGTATGAAGGTATTGGCAGCAATGAGCGGCGGGGTCGACTCCGCAGTGGCGGCGGCGCGCGCCGTGGACGCCGGGCACGACGTCGTCGGCGTGCATCTGGCGCTTTCCCGCATGCCGGGAACCCTGCGCACCGGTAGCCGGGGCTGCTGCACGGTGGAGGATTCCAACGACGCCTGGCGGGCCTGCGACAAACTCGGCATTCCGTACTACGTCTGGGACTTCTCCGAGCGTTTCAAGGAAGACGTCGTCGACGATTTCATCGCCGAATACGCTGCAGGGCGCACACCGAACCCCTGCATGCGCTGCAACGAACGCATCAAGTTCGCCGCCCTGCTCGAAAAAGCGCTCGCCCTCGGCTTCGACGCCGTGTGCACCGGCCACTACGCCAAGGTCATCACCGATGCCGAGGGCAACCCGGAACTGCACCGCGCCGCCGATTGGGCCAAGGACCAGTCCTACGTGCTCGGGGTGTTGACCCATGAGCAGCTCGGCCACTCACTGTTCCCGTTGGCCGATACCCCGTCCAAGGCCGAGGTCCGCGCCGAAGCCGAGCGCCGTGGTTTGTCGGTCGCGAAGAAGCCGGACAGCCACGACATCTGCTTCATCCCCGATGGCGACACGCGTGGCTGGCTCGAGGAACGCATCGAGCTGAGTGAAGGGGAGATCCTGGACCACGAAGGCAATTCCGTGGGCAGCCACCCCGGCGCCAACGCCTTCACCGTCGGACAGCGCAAGGGGCTGAAGATCGGCCGTCCCGCCTCCGACGGCAAACCACGCTTCGTGTTGGAGATCCGGCCCAAGGACAACCAGGTGGTGGTCGGTCCCAAGGAACTGCTTTCGGTCGATCGGCTGCGGGGCATCAAGGTCAGCTGGGCCGGCCTGCCGTTGAAGGAGGCGATGGCCGGTGAACGCTTCGACTGCATGGTCCAGGTCCGCGCCCACGCCGACCCCGTCGAGGCCATTGGTTGGCTTGAGGAGGCAGCGGGGGAGGATGGCGGGACCGTCCGCGAACTCGTGGTCGATGTCAGCGACCCGCTGCAGGGGGTCTCACCGGGACAGACGATGGTGATCTATCGGGGCACCCGCGTGCTGGGGCAGGCCACCATCGACACCGCGCGTAGCTTGTCCTGGGATCCGGCGAGCGTTTCCTCGTAGGGGATGCCGGCGCGTAACCGCCCGGATCTAGCGGGCGGCCTCGTCGACGACTCCGGTGAGCCGGCCGGCGACCTGCTCGTACTCACAGCGCACCCGCCCTGCCGGGACCTCGGGCAGCTCGCGCGGGGAATGCGTATCGCAGAACACGAAATCGAAGTCCGGCCACCACTTCTTGGGACGGGCGGCCTCGGCCCGTCCACAGACCGTGCAGGTCAGGTGGACCCAGACCTGGCGTTTGCCCTGCCGGTTATCCCTCGACTGGATCAGCCACTGCGGCGGGTCGGCCTGCAGCTCGGCGAATTCGGATTCCTCCAGCCGGCTGGGGATCCCATGTCGGGTGGCCATCTCGAGGGGGATGTCCAGGGCAATAGCGGCGTCTCGTCTACTCATCATGGCCCTTCCACTGTAGGGCATCGAAGCCGCCGGCCCCGCGTCGGCGCTAGGGTGGAGCGGACCTTCCCGTCGACTCCCGAGGTGCTCGCCCATGCGATCCGTCCGACTGAAACCGATCGTCTACTATGTCGTGATCGCCTATGCGCTGGCGTGGCTGGTGGCACTGCCGCTATGGCTCGGAGGCCAGGGCCTGGGCGATCCGTTGTTCACGGTCTATGCGCTGGTCATGATGCTCACTCCGACCGTGGCGGCTCTGCTGGTCACCCGCTTCGCCGAGCCGAAGGACCAGCGCCCGGGTGGACCAGGGATTGCCCGGAGCCTGGGATTATGGCCGCTGAAACCGGTAGGTCCGTTCATCGCCTTCCTGGCCGCCGGATGGTTGCTGCCGCTCCTGCTGGTCCTGGGCGGACTGCTGCTGGGGGCCGCCTTCGGTCTTTATCCTGCTGATTTCGCCAACGTTCCGGTGCTTCGGGACATGCTGGTGCAGGCGGCCCCGCAAGCTGCCACGCAGCTGAGCGCCATTCCCGCAGGACTCCTCATTGCCGGGCAGCTGTTCAACGTGCTGCTGGGGTCGATCATCAACATGGTTCCCGCCCTGGGTGAGGAGATCGGCTGGCGCGGGTGGCTCGTGTCCCGGCTGGAACCGTGGGGAAAGACGGCCACCGTCCTGGTCTCGGGTGTCATCTGGGGGCTGTGGCATGCCCCGCTGATCCTGTTGGGCTACAACTACCCGGGGGTCCCCGGTTGGTTGAGCCTGCTGGCGATGACGGGGATGACGATCAGCTTCGGTGCCGTTTTCGCCTGGTTGCGGTTGGCCTCCGGCAGCGTCTGGCCCGCAGCCTTGGCCCACGGCTCCCTCAATGCCGCCGCGGGTCTGTTCCTGGTCTTCGCGGCCACGTCCGATTTGGACATGCTGGTCATTGCCCCGCTGGGATGGACCGGCTGGATCCTCCCGCTGATCCTGGCGGGCCTGCTGCTGTGGAAACTGCCGCTGGAACGGACGCGGACCGCGTAACACCACCGGGCATGGAGCCCCTCCCAACTAGGATGGGAACCATGAGCAACGAGCCGCACGCCCAGCCCTCTTCGGGCGAGGACTACGACCCCACCGCCTCCTCCCTGGCCGGGAGCGTGGACGCCGAAATCATGCAGGAACTGTTGTCCGTGCGCGGGAGTATCGACAATATCGACGCCACGCTGATTTATCTGCTGGCCGAGCGTTTCAAGGCCACGCAGAAGGTCGGCCACCTCAAGGCGGAGCATCAGCTGCCCCCGGCGGATCCGAATCGTGAGGTCGCCCAGATCGCCCGGCTGCGCCGGCTGGCGGCCGAGGCACATCTGGATCCGGCCTTCGCCGAGAAGTTCCTGAACTTCGTGATCGACGAGGTCATCCGCCATCATCAGGCCATTTCGGCCTCACGTGCCCCCGAGGGAGGCGAAGAGCGCTGAGTAGCGTCCGCGCCACCGGGCAGGGGCCGTTGCCCGGCACCGACCCGCTCGAATCCACCCGCATCATCCGCGGTGAGCTCGGCGAACCCCATCTGCCGCATCTGGTCCAGTTGCCCGATCGCGGCGTCGGATCCGACGCCGTGGGCCGCACCGCTGCCCTGCTCACCGAACTGTACGTCGATGTCCAACCCCACGGTTGGCGTCTCACCGACCGTCCCGGGCTGGACCACCGTCGCGCCGTTTCCGCCCTGGCCACCGATCTGGGCGTGTTGGCCGACGTGATCGGAGCTGCCGGAAGCGATCCCGGGGCCCTGAAGGTCCAGTTGCGTGGGCCGCTGTCCCTGTCGGCAGGAATCTCACTGCACCACGGGGAGAAGGTCCTCTCCGACGCAGGAGCCCGACGGGATCTTGCCGAATCCCTGGCCGACGGAGCCGCAAAGCATCTGCAGGATGTCCAACGGGTCACCGGTGCCGGTCCGCTGACCGTGGTCGTGGAGGAACCCGCCGCCGCCGCGGTCCTCGGTGGTGCGGTCCCGACCGCCAGCGGTTACCGCACCTTGCGGGCCGTGGACCGGCAGGAAGCAGGCAAGCACTGGAAGGTCCTGGTCCAGGGACTTCGCGACGCCGGGGCGGAAACCATCGTCCTGGCGCCGGGGACCGGATTCCCCGGGGGAGGCCCCTCCTGGCCCGAACTGATCACCGACTCCCTGGCCGTGGGCTTCGACACCGTCTGCCTCGACGGGCAGCGCGCCGATATGGCCGCCTGGGAACGCTGCGCCGAACTCGTGGACCAGGGCGGCCAGCTCTGGCTCGAGACCCTGGACCCGGAGCAGGAACTGCCGGGGGTCACCGCGGCCGTGGAGGCGGTCCACCGGCGGTTCCGCATGATGGGACTCCCCGATGCCCTGCTCGGTGCGGTGACCCTCATGCCGGCCCGCGGGTTGGAAGAGACCACTCCCGAGACCACCAGGCGCGTATTGCGCCGGATCACCCAGACGGCCGACGCCCTGGACCAGGTCCGGCTGGGCGGCTGAGCCCGTCATCGTGGACGAAAGCGGGCATACCCGATGCTGATGAACCTGACGTTGCCGTGCACCGTGGAGGCCCGCGGCGGCCCGTTGACCCTACGCCGGGCGCAGGAGGGGGATCTGCCGGCGCTCATGCTGCTGCTGGCCGATGACCCGATCAGCGTCTCCCGGGGTGATGTGGGCGGCGGAACCGACCCGACGCCCTACCGGTTGGCGCTGCAGGACATCGGGGAAGACCCGGGCAACGACCTGTTGCTCGCCGAGGACCCCGCCGGCACCGCCGTCGCGACCCTCCAGCTCACCCGTACCCCGGGTCTGGCCCGCCGCGGCAGCACCCGGCTGCTCGTGGAGGCGGTGAGGGTGGCCAGCGGGCACCGGTCGGCGGGCATCGGCTCCGCGATGATGCAATGGGTCACCGGGACCGCCGCCCCCGCCCTGGGGCCTCCCTGGTCCAGCTGACCTCCGACGCCTCACGGGCGGAAGCCCACCGGTTCTATGAGCGGCTGGGGTTCGTCGGCTCGCATATCGGTTTCAAATACCAGCTGCCCTAGACCTGCCGGTGGCTGCCGAACCGCAGAGCCAACAGATCCAGTACCTGGAAGGCACAGAGCTGCTGGTGTGATCGCAGGTCGGGGCTGGTGGGCAGCGGTTCCCGGGTGCCGGCAGCCGCGTAGTAGAGGAACAGGGCCGAGAACCAGGTGTCCAGGTCGGAGTCCTCGACCGAGGCCGTCAGCTCCCAGGAGGCGATCTGATCCAGGTCCATGCCGGCGTCGTGCAGGGAAGGCCACAGCGCCGCCCAATCGACCCAGCCCGGGCCGGTGGCCAGGAAGTTCCAATCGCAGATCCATGCGGTTCCGGCGGGGAAACCGCCTGACGGTGTGCCGGAGATGACCACGTTGTCGGCGCGCAGGTCGTTGTTCAGCGGGACGGGGCCGTGCAGTGCCGTCTCGATCCGGGAAGCGGCCTGGAGGATGCGCTCGGCCAGTTCGTCCCCCTGCGGCCCCGTGAACCAGGAGGGCAGGTAGGACGGACGCCGGCCACCCCCCAGGACCAGCCGGCCCCCGTCGATGGCGGCCAGTTCGGTGGCCCATTGCTGTTCGAGGCGTTGAAGGGTGGGCAACGTCCCGGTGGCCGCGGATCCCAACAGGTCGTTGGTGAGCAGGCAACTGTCGTGGATGGCCCGGGCGTCGGCCAGGGTCCACGGGGCACCGGGCATATGCCCGTCGAGGGCAGTGGCGGCGAAGACCCACCAGCCGGCGAGGACGGCGTGCTCCAACAGTGCCGGGACCGGTACGCCGGAGGGCAGAGCTCCCAGGACCTCGACCTCGCGGGCATAGGCCGGGGCGATATGAGGATCATCCACGGGGACGGCCTTGACGAAGAGGGGACGCGGGCCACGCAGCACGGCGGCGAAACCGTGGGTGAATCCACCGCCGGCGGTTTCCACGGCGTCGATGCGTCCACCGGCCCAACCAGTCAGCAGGTCCCTGACGGCACCGGGGAGGTCCTGCCAGCCGGGGCGGCGGGCCGTGGAGGTGTAGTCCAGGCCCGGGTGCAGACCCACCGCCGGTGCGGACATCTTGTCATTGCTCATCCATTCCACCATTCTGGGATCGGGTCCACGGGTCCACGGGCCCGCCGACAGATCGCATACCGCTTCGGGAGGCACCACCATGGCCGACGTCGTCCTATTCCACCACGCACTGGGGCTGACCCCGGGCATCGAGGGGTTCGCCGAGCTCCTGCGGGCCGGAGGGCATACCGTACATACCCCCGACCTGTTCGACGGGCACTGCTTCGACACCATCGAAGAGGGGGTCGGCCACGCTTCGAAGATCGGGTTCGGGGAGATCGTGGGCCGCGGCAGCCGGGCCGTGGAGGAGCTGGGTACGGAGCTGGTCTACGCAGGATTCTCATTGGGTGTCCTGCCGGCCCAGAAACTGGCGCAGACCCGGCCCGGGGCAGCCGGCGCCCTGTTCTTCTCCTCCTGCCTACCGGTCCCCGAATTCTCGACCAGCTGGCCCCGTGGGGTCCCGGTGCAGATCCATGCCGCCGAAGCGGATCCGTACTTCGTCGACGAAGGCGATATCGAAGCGGCCCGCGACCTGGTCGCCCAGGCTCCGGCAGCTGAGATGTTCCTCTACCCGGGTGGGGGCCACCTGTTCGCGGACTCCTCCACGGCAGAGTACGACGCCGGGGCGACGGACACGATGCTGGCCAGGGTCCTGCAGTTCCTGGGCTCCCACTGACCCTGGTGGGCTCGGGGGCCAGAGGGATGGCCCGGTAACCCGCCGGAGCGGTTCAGAGCCGCCCGGTGGCCTTGAGCCGGATGTAGGTGTCGGCCAGCAGGGGAGGCAGTTCCAACGGGGCGGCGTCGACGATCTCGGCGCCGACGGCACGCAGCTGGGTCTTCAATGCCTCACGTTGCTGCAGGGTCCTGG